>JAOAPH010000132.1 GCA_025462835.1 Candidatus Angelobacter sp.
ATGCGCAAGGCCGCATTCAAGGCGATATGTATGTTTACAATCGCGGTGAATATCTGCTGATCGATACCGAGCGCTCGCAGGTGGAACACCTCACAAAAACGCTTGACCACTTCATCATCATGGATGATGTCGAGTTGACGGATGCAACAGAAAAGATCACATCTATTGGCGTACAAGGGCCGAAATCGGCGGAGATATTGAAAGCGATCGGCATCGAGCCAAATTGCCCTGAACCACTCTCGGTTTGTGATCTCACGTGGAAAGGCATCGGAGTTTCCGTCACCCGGATGGCGAACGAGGATTATCTTACGTACGAAATCTGGCTGGCTCCGGAGAATGCAGGCAGGCTCTGGGATGCGCTGGTAGCAGCAGGAGCCACGCCAACCGGCACTGACGCGTTGGAAATGTTCCGAGTGCTCGCCGGTGTCCCAAAATATGGAATCGATATCCGCGACCGCGATCTGCCGCAGGAAACCGAACAGAAACAAGCTCTCAATTTCACAAAGGGCTGCTACATCGGACAAGAGATCGTAGAGCGCATTCGCTCCCGCGGAAATGTGCATCGCATGTTTACCGGCTTCATCCTGAACGGAATGGCCGAGCGCGGTACGAAGATCATCGCCAATGAAAAAGAAGTCGGCGAGTTGACCAGCGTTGCCAACATTCCCTTGGACAGCGGCGAGAGAGTTGTGGCATTGGGCTACATTCGTCGTGAGGCCGGGCCGGTTGGCGCCCAGGTGAAAGTCGGCGAGACTACCGCGACGGTTGTGTCGTTGCCATTCAAGTTTTGAAAAGAAAGGGCCCGTATTATGGCTAAACAAGAGAAAGAAGAATTCGTAGTCGCCGACCGGCGAAAATTCACTTCAGAAGGCGAACTGCGCCCGGACGCGCCTCCGGACCAATCTGCGTCCGAACAAAAATCCGAAGTTGCCGAAAAACAGAAGGCACAGCCCGTAGCGGCACCAGAAGCGCCTGCGCGCGAAGAGATGCCGACGCCGCCTTCCCACGCCGAACAGCACGCGCAGAATCAGGATTATCAGGCTGCAGGAAAGAAGATCGATTCCCTCCTCGACGAAGCCGGCGCCCAGCGCCCCGCTGACATGGAAATCACTTTCGAGCGTTTGATCGCGTCGCTTTATATGCAGGCGATGTCGCAATTGGGATTGGTCCGCGAGGAGAATACGCCGCCGCGTCCCGACGTGATCAGCGCCCGCCAAACCATCGACACGATTGCGCTGCTCGGAGAAAAGACAAAGGGAAATTTGACCGAGCGCGAGTCCAACATGCTGCAGAACATTCTGTTCGAGTTGCGAATGGCATTTCTTGAGATCACAAATGTCTTGACCCGACCTGCGGCCCCGGGCGCTCCCGATCCCCGCGGCACGAATACGAAAAAGTAAATACGATTGAAAGCCAAACTCACAGTTCTGGGCAGCGGCACCTCTATGGGAGTGCCCACCATCGGATGCACGTGTGCAGTCTGCACCTCAGAGGACGCGCGCGACCGTCGCACCCGACCTTCGGTACTCGTGCAATATGCGGGACGGAACGTCCTGATTGACACGACTCCGGACTTTCGCCAGCAGGCGATCCGCGAAAAGATCCACCACCTGGATGCGGTGCTATACACGCATGCTCATGCAGACCACATTTTGGGACTCGACGACTTGCGGCCCGTGAGTTTCCGCCATGCGAGCAAGATTCCGCTTTACGCCGGTGAGCAGACCGGACGAATGCTGCAATCAGTCTTCCAATACATCTTTGACGCGGACTACAAGTACGGCAGCCTGGCTCGAGTGGAATTGAATGCGCTCAACACTGGCGTCGATCTCTTTGGAGCGCGCTTCGACGTGATCAAAGTCATTCACGGTGATGTCGAGATAGACGGATTCCGATTCGGTTCGGCGGCTTATCTCACTGACTTCAGCGAGATTCCGGAAGCGTCGCTAGAGAAGCTTCAGAATCTGGAGATTTTGTTTCTCGACGCGCTGCGGCACAAGCCGCATCCGACTCATTCCTCAGTGGAGCAGTCGTTGAAGATTGTGGACCGCTTGAAGCCAAAGCGGACTTTCTTCACACATATTTCGCACGATTTGCCGCATGAAAGCACGAACGCGGCACTGCCACATAACGTTCAGCTGGCGCATGACGGATTGCAATTGGAATTTGAGATCTAGGAAGACATGCAAACCTTTCGCAAACTCGACGAAGTGCCTGCGGACTACGGATCAACCGTCCTTAGTGTCGGCAATTTCGACGGCGTTCACTGTGCCCACAAGAAGGTACTTCAGGAAGTAGTTCGTCGCGCGAAGGAGTTGAAAGCGAAGTCGATGGTGGTCACCTTCGATCCGCACCCGACGCGCATCTTGCGGCCGGAGATGGCACCGAAGCTCTTGACTCCGCTCCCGGCCAAGCTGCGACTGTTGGCGGAAACCGGCCTCGACGCCACGCTGGTCCTGCCGTTTAGCCGCGACCTTTCGCTTACGAAGCCAGCGGACTTTGCAAAAGTGATTTTGCGCGACCGGTTGCGTGCCCTCGAAGTCCACGAAGGGGCAAACTTCCACTTCGGACATAAGGCAGAAGGTAATGTCGGCAAGCTAGTTGAATTCGGCGCGGAATTCGGCTTCGCCGTACGCGTTTATCCTGAGCTGAAGATTCGAGGACAAGTAGTCTCAAGCAGCAACATTCGCCAACTGCTCCGCGACGGTGATGTAACCAACACGCGCCATTTACTTGGAAGAGTCTTCTCGATCTCCGCTCCGCCGGGCAGGGGCCGCGGATACGGGCACAAATACACTGTTCCTACCATCAATCTCGCACGATATGACGAGATGGTCCCTGCTAACGGCGTTTACATCACCCGCACGAAGATCGACAGCCATGTTTTTGATTCGGTGACGAACATCGGCAATCGCCCCACCTTTGGTGAGGACTCGTTCGCGATCGAAACGCACTTGCTCAACTTTCACGAGATCGAAGTCACAGCCGAGACGACGGTTGAGCTCTCATTTTTGAAATGGCTGCGTCCGGAGATGAAGTGGCCGGACGTGGATTCACTTCGCGCGCAGATTTCCAAAGACGTGCATCGGGCAAGACGGTATTTCCATTTGCAGCACTTGCTCGCCAAGCAAACGCCCGCGCTGACCTAAGCTGCGCCACGTCGACCTAGGCTACAATCGCATTCCAATGTCGTCTCCTACCATAGGGCTTGCGGGTATCACTTCAGCACAAAAGAAGACGCTGATTGCTGCTGCAATGGGCTGGGCACTAGACGCCTTCGACGTGATGCTCTATGCGCTTGTGCTGGCGTACATCATGCGCGATCTGCACATGACGAAAGCGACTGCCGGACTTCTGGGGACACTTACGTTGCTGGCTTCGGGGATCGGCGGCGTGATCTTTGGATTCATCGCTGACCGCATTGGGCGAACAAAAGCGCTGATGCTGAGCATTCTCACGTATTCCGTCTGCTCCTTTGCATCTGGCCTGGCGACATCCATCACAATGCTCGCAGTGTTTCGATTCATTCTTGGGCTCGGCATGGGCGGCGAGTGGAACACCGGCGCAACACTTGTTGCGGAGACGTGGCCCACTCATCTTCGCGCCAAAGCGATCTCGATCGTGCAAAGTTCGTGGGCCTTGGGATACGCTGCGGCAGCGCTGGTCGCTGGACTTCTTCTGAAAGAATTCAATTGGCGCATCGTGTTTTTCGTTGGCATCTTGCCGGCGCTGGTCATTCTCTGGATTCGGCGCAGCGTGCCTGAGTCAGAAATGTGGATGGCGCGTCAACGAGCAACGCTTTCGAACGAAGGAAGCAGTGTCGGCTTCGCAGAGATCTTCTCGCCAAAATACGCAAAGAACACATTCGCACTCCTGCTGCTGAACTTCTTTGGGATGTTCGCATGGTGGGGACTCTTCACCTGGCTGCCACCATATCTCTCGCTGCCGATCTCAGAAGGCGGACGTGGATTCAGTGTGATGGACAGCACCAAGCTGCTGGTCACGCTGAATTTGGTCGGGATGTTTCCCGGTTACATGAGCTTCGGCTGGGTCGCCGACAAACTGGGCCGACGCAATTCTTTCATCCTCTACACCGGCTGCGCCGCCGTGCTCGTTCCCTTCTACGCTAATGCGCGTGCCCCGTGGGCGATCATGGTACTGGGCACATTGGTCGCATTTTTCGGGACAGGATTTTTTTCGGGGTCAGGAATCATTGCCAGTGAGATTTATCCCACTAGTATTCGCGCGCGTGCTCTGGGGTTCACTTATCCCGGCGCGCGTGCCCTCAGCTCTATTTCGCCGTTTGTGATCGGATATGTAGGACAGCGACACGGCTTGAGCGGCGCCTTCTATCTCTGCGCCGTGGGATTTCTGTTAGCGACAATAGTCGGCACGCAGTTACCCGAAACCAAGGGCAAACATCTGGAATAGATTTAGTCGGCCATCGCGCTGTGAGAAAGCACCGCCGCGCGATTCCGTTCCGGCAATTGCACCATGACTGAAGCCGCCAGCACCAGGACCATCCCGATGATTTGAATCGGGCCGATCGTCTCGTAGACAAATGTTGCTGCAAAAAGAATCGCGAAGACCGGCTCCAGACAACTGGTAACGATTGCGCGGGTAGCGTCGAGATACTGAAGCCCGGCAAAGTACAGTGACAACGGCAGCAGCATGGACGCGATTGCAAAAGCCAATAGGAATATCCATTGCTCACGCGAGTAATGCGCAGCGATGATCTTCCATGGTGGATTCACGATCATCCAGAAGGCTGCCGCTCCGAACATCGCGTAAACCAGAACCTTCCAACGATCGTGGCGGTTGACCATGAACTGGCCGAGGGTACTGTAAAAAGCGAACGAAAACGCCGCCATCAGCGCCGCTCCAACACCAAGAGCGTTGATCTTGATTCCGGCAAGGTGCAAGAACGGCCAGCCACTGGCACAGGTCACAATGCCGATCGAAAGCGCACTACCGATGACAGCAAGCCCAACCGCCATGGTTCGCTGCGGCGGCGGGCGCTGGATCCTGCGCATGACCATGTAGAGCAAAACCCACACAGGCGCCGTGTACTGCACGATGATGGCGGTCGCCACGCTGGTTTTGTCGATCGCGTAGTAGTAGAAGAAATTCGATGCCGCCACGCCGGCAATTCCCAGCAGGAGACATCGCAAGACGTCTTTTCGCGAAAGCACCAGGCTCTTCGGCCCGCGCCATGCGAGCAGGATTGGAATGAGAATCAGGAGTGAAAGTGTCGAACGCGCCTGGGCGAGTATCAACGGATCCAATTGTGGAAGTGCGGCGTCGCGCTTGGCGAGCATTCCACGGAAGACGGCCTTGCCCAACGTGGCGGACCCGCCATAGCAAAATGAAGCGGCAGCGATCAGCAGATATCCCCGGATTGGATGGTGTTCTTTCTGCAAATCCGCCGCTCAGGTCACTTCGCTAACATCTGCTCAAGACGATCCGGATCAAAGCCGATCATGACTTCTTCGCCCACGATTATTGTTGGCGTCGAGCGACTTTGGTATTTGCCCACGAGGTCCCGCACCGCTGCGGGATCAGATCGGACGTTACGTACTTCAAACACAATGCCTCTCTCCGAGAGGTAGGCCTCCGCCCATTCGCATGGCGGTCAGCCAGGCTGGCTAAACACGACTACAGTCTTGTGGGTCATGGTTCTGCTGATCCTTGGAAATGCTGTGATCCCGTACTGCTTTTAGATTAACAAACTCCGGTTACGATTCGGGAAAGACACTATATGTACTCGATCTCCGTAGTGATCTTTGCCGTCTTCTGCAGCATTTGCGAAACCGAGCAGTACTTTTCCTTGGAGAGTCGCACGGCATCTTCCGCCGATTTCTTGGAAACGTTCCCGCCGACGGTGTAAATCAACTTGATGGCCGTGTAAACGGTCGGCGGTTCTTTGGCGCGCTC
>JAOAPH010000054.1 GCA_025462835.1 Candidatus Angelobacter sp.
TGGCCAGCATCATAGACTAACCTTCTCTGCTGGTCGAGGTATTTGTGGGTTCTCAGTTCACCATCATCCAAGCGACATCAAGTCTGCACATCGCGCAGGCCCGCGAACTCTTTCAGGAATACGGCGCTTCGCTCGGCTTCGACCTTTGCTTTCAGAGCTTCGAAACCGAACTCGCCGGACTCCCCGGCGACTACGCCCCGCCCTCCGGACGTCTGCTGCTTGCATTCGCTGACGCCGGGACAACTAATGCCGATCGCACAACGCCCGCCGGCGTCATCGCGCTGCACGCCTTCGCAGATCCCCTGCACGCCTTCACTGATCGAAAGCTCGACGCAACCAGCGAACGCATTTGCGAGATGAAGCGTCTCTACGTCCGACCGCAATTCCGCGGACAACACATCGGACAGCAACTCATCGAAGCCATCATCTCCGCTGCGCGCGAGGTCGGCTACACGCGCATGCGCCTCGACACCATCGTCGGCCACATGGACAAAGCCATCGCCCTCTACCGCTCATACGGCTTTCATGAGATCCCCAGCTACCGCCCCAATCCCGTTGAAGGGGTGATCTACATGGAGCTGGATCTCACACCATCATTCTGGGCGCAGCCGCTCTCACATCCCGAACGAACGTGAGGGAGCCCTAGCACTCTGCAAATCTCGGCGCATACACAACTGTCATCCTGAGCGCAGCCGCGCAGCGGCGGAGTCGAAGGATCTATGCATTGGTCTCAGTAGCGCTCCACCTCATCGCGCGCTCGCACCACTCCTCAACCATGATGCCTGTGTCTATCCTTCGTTTTCCTTTGTGCCCTTTGTGTTTTCAGGTTTGAGGCTCGCGCCTATCCGCTAGCTATAGCGCTTTTGGTTTTGCGAGAAACGAGAAACTAGAAACCAGAAACCGCCTTTAAATGCAAAAGGCCGACACAATGTCGGCCTCTGCGGTGGTTAAAGGTTATTAAAACTTATTTCGCGGGAGCGATCGCATCCTTCGCGGCCTTTGCAACGCGGAACTTCACGACCGTCTTCGCCTTGATCTTGATCTCTTCGCCGGTCTGCGGATTGCGACCCAGGCGGGCTTTGCGGTGCGCTTTTACCAAGCGACCCAATCCAGGGATCACGAACACGCCATTCTTCTTTGTTTCTTTAACGGCGGTGTCAGCCAACAATTCCAAAAATGCAGCTGACTGCTTGTTGTTGAGTTCCATCTTCTCGGCCATCAACCGGACGAGTTGTGTCTTTGTCATGCCTGATGCCATTTTGTTCTCCTCCTTGAAGTGTGAGAGCAATTCATTGTCGCCGCTCAAACCGATTGCAATCTTACATCACGGAGCACGATTGGCAAAGCGTTTTAACCGCATTTTTACAGGGTTTTTTGCACAGCCTCAATTGTGGAAAACGCGCAACCCCGCATAAAATCTACTTGACAAACATTAAACATATCGTGCAAGCAATGTTTAGGCCACAATTAGCCGCTAAACCGACACATTTGTCGTGTCATCCCGAGCGCTTCCATCTTGGATTGTCATTCCGAGCGCACCGAGGAATCTGCACCTAAGCTTGTCATCCCGAGCGTAGGACGCGAAGCCTAGGGAACTCCCATCTATGCATTTGCTCTTTCCGCGTCAATCCGTGAGATCCGTGAAATCCGTGGCAAGCTCTTGCCTTCCTGACTACTGACTACTTGCTACTGACTACTGTCTCCTCTCAAGGCTCGCGACTAACTTTCCGCACCACATCGCCTTCCGGCAACCCCTCCAGCAACTCCCGCGCCGACCGCTTAAACACTGGATGAATCGCATCCGGCGCAATCTCCACCAGCGGCGCCAGCACGAACCTTCGCCGATGCATCGCCGGATGCGGCACCTTCAATCCCTTGTCATCAATCACCGCACCCCCAAAAAGCAGAATGTCGATATCGATGTTCCGCGGCCCCTTCGCTTGTACTCGTTCGCGCCCCATCGCCCGTTCTATCGCGAGCAGCGCATCCAACAGTTCCGCCGCCGACATCTCCGTCTCCACTTCCACCACACAATTCAAGAACCACGCTTGCTCTTTTACTTCCATCGGCTCGGTCTCATAAAACGACGACACCGCGCACACTCTCCCCACTCGCGAGAGCTGTTTGATCGCCGCACGCAAGTTCGCCTCGCGGTCACCAACATTAGACCCAAGCGACAAGTACGTGGTTTTCACGCTCTCGAGTGTAGCGAAAAATTGGAAGCCTTGCGTTAAGCGAGGAATACGTAGCCACTAAGCAATTGTTATGACGGCAAGAAACATGGAGAGGATCATTTTACGTTTGGTCTATCCGTGGACATCCGTGAAATCCGTGGCAAGTCTTGGTCTTGCACTAGAAACGAGGAACTAGAAACTAGAAACTGCCCTGTGCCTCTTCCCCTGGATCTCAATAAAGATATTGATCAGTGATACCGCAGCCGGAGTCACTCCCGGAATTCCCAGCGCATGACCTATCGTTCGCGGACGCACGCGCGTCAACTTCTCGTTCATCTCGCGCGACAGCCCGCTTACCGTCGAATAATCGAACCACTCCGGGATCGTGCGCTGCTCGGCTTTCTTCAGGCGATCGATTGCCCGCTGCTGCTGCTGCAAATATCCCGCGAATTTCACTTCCGTCTCTACAGACTTCAATTCATTGCGCACTTCCGCGCTCAATCCTTTTTTCGAAACTCGTGTGGCACAGAGCCTGCCCTGAGCGAAGTCGAATGGGCCCTCGGCTGTGGTCGCCCCTGCTTCGCGCGACACCGCAAACGCCGGCAGCACCGACGGCAACTCTTCATCACTCGCCGCCAGATCACTCACACGCAAATGCGCCTCTGGACTGAAGTCATACGCCGCCACCGACGATCGTGTGGCACAACCGCCCTCGGCTGTGACGGCGGGAACACCATTTGCATTGTCATCCTGAGCGTGGCCGCGAAGCGGCGGAGTCGGATCTATGCATTCACCAACCCCGGAAACCCTCTTTTCCTTTGCGTCCCTTTGCGTCCTCTGCGGTTCAACGCTTCTTCTCTCAAAAAACTCCCCCGCCATCTCCCTCAACACGGAAACAAAATCCTCAATCACCACTTCCGGACGCTTCAACAACTGCGCATACGTTGACCCCACAACCTCGCCGACCTTCGCGTGCAGTTCCGCCGGAAGCACAGACGTAGAACTCACGCGCGTCTTCTCCAGCAGGGCAACCATCTTCTCCGCCCGCTCTTGCTTCGCGATGAAATCGTGCCAAGCCGCATCGTCGATCAATCCAATGCGACGACCGTATGGTGTCAACCGTCGATCGGCATTATCGATGCGCAGATGCAAACGGAACTCCGCCCGCGAGGTGAACATCCGATACGGCTCATTCGTTCCCTTGCTGATCAGGTCGTCGATCAATATCGCGATGTACGCCTCCGTGCGGTCTAGCACCAACGGAGACTCGCCTTTGATCTTCAGCGCGGCATTGATTCCCGCCATCAATCCCTGGCACGCCGCCTCTTCGTAGCCGCTCGTTCCATTGATCTGCCCCGCCAGATACAACCCATCAAACTTCTTCACCGCCAGCGTGCGGTCCAGCTCCTGCGCATCGATCGCGTCATACTCAATGGCGTATCCCGGACGCAGCATCACCGCATTCTCAAGTCCGGGAATCGACTTGATCATCGCCTCCTGCACATCCACCGGCAGTGAAGTGGACATGCCATTCACATAAACCTCATGCGTGTGCAGTCCTTCGGGTTCGAGGAACAGCTGATGCGTAAGCTTGTCAGGAAATTTCACGATCTTGTCTTCGATCGAAGGACAATACCGCGGGCCCACTGACTTGATCTGCCCGCTGTACATCGGCGACCGATGCACATTCTCCGCAATCAGCCGACGCGTCTCTTCCGTCGTCGTCGCGATGTAGCACGGCACCTGCGTCTGCGAAATCTTCTTCGTGCGGAAACTGAACGGAGTGGGATCGCTATCGCCCGGCTGCACTTGAAATTTCTTCCACTCGATCGTGCGACCATCCAACCGCGGCGGAGTGCCCGTCTTCAGCCGAGTTCCCCGCAACCCAAGCTGCTTCAGTGATTCGCCCAGCATCACCGCCGGAGCCTCGCCGCTCCGACCCGCCGGATACGTCTTCTCCCCACAATGGATCAGTCCATTAAGAAATGTTCCCGTGGTAATGATCACAGCCTTCGCGCGAATCTCGCTACCATCACGCAAAGTGATGCCACAAACCGAACCTGTGGCACAGCCGCCCTCGGCTGTGTTGTTCTGCCTTTCTAACAATGTCTCTTGATCTTCCTCTGCGTCCCTTTGCGTCCTCCGCGGTGAAGGATCTTGCCCCTCCTCCACCACCATCCCCGCAACTTCCGCCTCGATAATCTCCAGCCCCGGTTGCGACTCCAACACCTCGCGCATCTTCACGCGATACTGCGACTTGTCACACTGCGCCCGCGGCGACCACACCGCCGGCCCGCGCGAAGTGTTCAGCAATCGAAACTGAATCCCGACCGCATCCGTGACTTCTCCCATGATCCCGCCCAGCGCGTCGATTTCGCGGACAAGGTGTCCTTTCGCAATCCCACCCACCGCCGGATTGCACGACATCTGCGCGATCAGCTCTTTTTTGAGCGTGACCAGCGCAGTACGCAAGCCCATGCGCGCGCCCGCAATTGCGGCCTCGCACCCGGCGTGACCTGCGCCGACCACAACAATGTCATAGGATTGATTTGGATGAGACATATCGCAGAACTCTCTATTTTACTGCCTTTTGTAGAAGAGCACGGCTTCAGCCGTGCGTTAGCGACATTCAAGACTGGGGCTTTAGCCCTTGATATTTCAGCGCCCTAGGCGCGTCATGTTTATAGCACTCGCGCAAATAGAATTTCGAGCCCCGTAGGGGCGACATTCTTGCGTTCTCCAGCTTAGAATTGACAGCTGAGAAATTTAAGAAGGCCAGATTGCCAGACACGATCACTACAGCTGACGGATATGAAATCAAGTGCATTGCAAAATGGCTCAGTGAAGATCGCTACCAGCTACGAGGACGCTGTCAAAGCGTTCCTGCAAACCCCACTGAGAAGAAGTCTGGCAAATAGAAGCTTCTTTGATTCGCTAAAATTGATACCTACCTATGCAACGACTTGGGTTGGACGCTCCGCCGCCAACGGCTTCACTGCGACTGCCTGCCAGCTTGTTCCCTGATCGCGCGGATATTTACGTCTGCGACAAATGCGGGAGGGACATAACGACGCACTTTCGCCCGGGACAAGCCCACACATGGATTCCAATGGGCAACGAAAGGTACACGTGCAATTGCGGGCAGATGTATCGTACCGGAGCCGTCGAATGGGACCATTTGGGAAACCGGGAAAGGAGACGGCGACTTCGCGACGTTCTTGGTCTGACCCTTGTGTTCTGTACGATGATTTCACTGCCGTCGGGAATTGTTTACTTGCTGCTCGGTCGCTCAAGGGTAGCCATGATAATCGCATTATTTATCGTCGGCCTTCCCTTACTGTGGCCACTCGATTTCGCGCTCGAAATTGCTAGTTCCGTCTGGAGAACGAGGGTTGGACGGAAATGAGCGGCTGGGAAGTTTAGCTTCCTGCCACTTCCTGCTACTCTGGGTTTGCCCGGTGCCCCACGTTCTCTAACGTGGGGATTTCATTTCCAACCTCCCACACACTGCACCGCCCGACCCCAGCCCCGAAGGGGCGGAATAGGTTAACCCGCCACGGGAGTGGCGGGCTACCAGGCAAGTAGAACCCGAGTCCCGTAGGGACGACAGCCTTACAACTTCACCGACTTTACCTTGATCATCTCCCCTTCGCGTTCTCCAGTCACGGTCACGCGGATGTGATCGGCCTTCTTCTCTTCCTTGAGCGTGGACAAGGCTTCCTTGTTCCCATTCTCGTCGAACTTCAAGAACGTGCCATCGGACGTAACAATGCCAAAACCGCTCTTCTGGCACTGTTGCGCGCATGCTTTTGTGTGCGCGTCAGGGTCGGCTTTCACCTTTGACGAACAGGCAACATCCACCATCGCCACGTTCTTCCATGTTTCTTCTCCGGCAAACGCCGGCAGTGATAACAACATCATGGTACTCATCAGCAACAATCGTTTCATTCACGCTCTCCTTTATTAGAAAAATGTTGTTGAATACGAAACTTGAAACGGGGACTCTCGAACTTGAACCACTCCTCCACCGTGATTCCGCCGTGCCCTTTGTGAATCCTTCGTGTTCTTTGTGTTTTCAGGTTTGAGGCTCGCGACTATCAATTCGCACTAAACTCTCAACATTTCTGCATTCAGGTTGATCCGTGCATATCCGTGTCATCCGTGAAATCCGTGGCAGCTTTTGACTTGAATCACGCTACGGCCAGTTCCCCGCGACCCCTGTTCCCGGAATCGCTTCGTACCTCGGTCAATTTCGCCAGCACAAATGCGGCCAGCGCAATCTCCACATCGCGCACCGCAAGATCAAAGAACATCTTCGTGGTCAGCAGGTTTATGGCGATTGCTACCAGCCACACCGCGGCGACATACGCGCCCAGTCGGGTCCACTTGGTCAAAATCGCCAGTCCCACGATCATTTCGATCACGCCCACTGTGTGCATGAACGTTTGTCCGCTGAAAGGCAGTACTTTGAGCGCCAGCGGAGAGATATACATCGTCCAGTCGGTGAGAATGTTGAAGAATTTGTCCAGCCCCGCTAAAAACGGTCCCAATCCCAGACCGATACGCAGCACCCACCATGCCTGATCGAGCCGGGAATCGAAGCCTGATTGCTTTGCCATGTTTCCTCCATCTAACCCAATGGAGTTCCGCGGCTGCGATCGGTTACAACGAAAACCATCGAAAAAAGTTGTAACCTCTTGTCTTCGTAAACACTCAGTTGTTTTAGGCACGCTTATTTCAGGGGAGCCCACGTCGAAGATGTCCCTCACAGAAAAGATTTCGAAACCATCTGGTTCCGCAGGCAGCAATGCGTTGACCATCTCAGACGAGGAAGTAGTCGCGCGGGTGCTGGCCGGCGACGTGGCCAGTTTTGAGATCCTCATGCGACGTCACAATCAGCGGCTCTACAGGATCGGGCGCGCGATTCTGCGCAACGATGCCGAAGCAGAAGACGTCATGCAAGACGCATACGTCCGCGCCTATGAGCACCTGGCGCAATTCGCCGGACGCGCAAAGTTTTCTACCTGGCTGAGTCGAATCGCGGTGAATGAAAGTCTGGCGCGCAGGCGACATCTCGCCAGACATGAGGAGTTGGAACCTCAAATGAAGAACAAAGAAAATATGAATGCGTCAGACGAGAATGGACATAGGACGGAGCGCTTTGCCGCTTCCGCTCCGAACCCGGAAGAGCAGGCCTCAAGCTCTGAATTGCAGCGCTTGTTGGAGGTCGCGATCGAAGCCTTGCCGGACGATTTCCGCGCAGTGCTGGTCATGCGCGACGTGGAAGAGATGGACACCGCGGAAGCCGCCGCCGCTCTCGACATCTCAGAGGAAAACGTAAAGGTCCGCTTGCATCGCGCCCGCGCTCTGCTGCGCAAGAAACTCTACGTCACTCTGAACGCAGGCAGCAGGCACAAAGAAGCATTCCCATTCCACGCCGTGCGCTGCGACCGCGTGGTAAAAAAAGTCTTCACCCGCATCGCAACACTAAACCTATTCACAGATCCCACAAGCACCATAGTCCAATAGCTTGCCTTGGATTAACGAGAAACGAAAAACCAGAAACAAGAAACCACTTCTCATCCTTGTAAATCCGTTCCATCCGTGAAATCCGTGGCAAGCTCTTGACTTTGAAAAGGAGATTAGAACTTGTCTTGGGTGGCGCAGGCCTTCAGGCCTGCATTAATGCTCTTGGGAAAGGGTGGGCTTTAGCCCCTGAGGCAATCGGCATGCATTGATCACCCAAAAGAGCGCCGTGCACTTTGTGAAACCTTTGTGCCCTTTGTGTTTTCAGGTTTGAGGCTCGCGACTAACTATTTGCAGACTGGACCCAATCCTCTTGCATTTATCCGTGTAAATCCGTGTAATCCGTGGCAAGCTTTTGACTTTCCGGACTACTGACTACTATCTTCTCGCCCTCTGCTTCAACGACAACTTTTTCTTTGGCTTCGCCGCCGTCGCCTTCTTCCGTCCTGCCTTGGGACGCGCCGTCTGCGACCTTCGCGACTGCGCCACCCGCTTACTCGCGCTCTTCTGCTGGTTGGCAGGCTTCTTGGCCGCAGCTTTTTTCGCTACAGCCTTTTTCTTTGCTCTTGGTTTTACCGGCAACTCCTTAGCCCGTGGCTTCGGCAAGGGTCGAGGCCCTTCATAACTCCCACTTCGCATCTGCCGCACCACCGCGCCCACCGAATACTTCAGCTTGTTGATGTTGTCACCGGTCACCGCCGATATCTGCATAAACGGATACCCGCGCTTCTCGCAATACTTCTTCAGCTTCGCTAGCTTTTCCGGATTGGCAACATCACTCTTCGCGCCCACCACCATCATCGGCTTGTCTTCCAGGCCCGCGCCAAAACTCGCCAGCTCGCCCATGATCACTTCAAAATCATTCACCGGATCAGGACGCCCGCTCGCATCGCTCACATCTACCATGTGCACCAGCAACCGCGTGCGCTCAATGTGCCGCAAAAACTGTATGCCCAAGCCGTGACCTTCATGCGCTCCTTCGATCAACCCGGGAATGTCCGCGACTACATAACTCTCTTCATCCGGCAACTCGCCGATCGTCACTACGCCGAGGTTCGGCTGCAACGTCGTGAATGCGTAATCGGCGATCTTCGGCCGCGCCGCCGATATCCTTGATATCAGCGTCGACTTGCCCACATTCGGATACCCAACCAGCCCCACGTCGGCCAGCAACTTCAACTCCAGCCGCAACATCCGCTCTTCACCCGGACGCCCCAACTCATGCTCGCGCGGCGCCTGATGTGTCGGCGTCGCAAAATGCTGGTTGCCGCGGCCACCTCTCCCGCCGCGCGCAATCACGATGCGATCATCGGAACTGGAAAAGTCATGGACGACCTCGCCCGTGTTGTCGTCATAAACGATCGTGCCCACCGGCACTTTCAACACAATGCCTTCGCCCTCTTTGCCCGTGCAGTTCGACCCTTCTCCATGCCGACCGCGTTGCGCCTTGTACTCGGGATTGAAACGGAAATGCACCAGCGTGTTGTGGCGCTCGCTCGATTCCATGACGATGTCGCCACCGCGGCCGCCATCACCACCCGACGGCCCTCCGCGCGGGACAAACTTCTCTCGGCGGAATGCCATGCACCCGTTTCCGCCGCCCCCGGCGTACACCCGAATTCTCGCCTCATCAATAAACATCTGATCCTGTACTTATCACTCTATTTCCCCACGCACTGTACCTTCATGCAGGGGTGCCCCACGTTCGCGAAGCCAACGTGGGGATTTCATTTCCAATCTCTCGCGCGCTGCAAACTTCCTGCCCCAACGCCGAAGGCGCGGAATAGGTTAGCCCGCCACGGCAGTGGCGGGGTACCTGCACAACAAAATCCCAAGTCCCGTAGGGACGACAGCAATAACAAAGGGCGGGACGTTAGCCCCGCCCTCTCATTCGAAATCTAACGCGCGCTTACGCCTTCTTCAATTCCTGGGGAACGATCGACACGAACTTCCCCTTGGGCCCGCGATCGCGGAACTCGATCACGCCGCTGATCTTCGCGAACAAGGTGTCGTCTTTGCCTTTGCCGACATTGAGGCCCGGCTTCAGACGAGTACCGCGCTGACGCACGATGATCGACCCGCCCGGCACCAACTGTCCGCCGAACGCCTTTATGCCAAGTCGCTGCGCATTCGAATCGCGCCCGTTTTTAGAACTTCCTAATCCTTTTTTATGTGCCATTAGAACCAGCCTTTAGCTGTCAGCTCTTAGCCTTCAGCTCTGAAATCGAAAATCTCTCCAACATCAACTATCTCAAACCAGATCGGCTCCAACCTCCGCCTGATCCGTGCCATCCGTGAAATCCGTGGCAAGCTTTTGCTGTTGCTCTTGCCTTTGACTCTTGCCTTTTCTAGAAACCAGAAACTAGAAACGAGAAACTGGTTCCGACTACTTCTTCTTCGCCACTGCCTTCTTCTTCGGAGCAGCTTTCTTCACCGCGGCTTTCGCCTTGGGTGCAGCGGCTTCCACTTTCGCCTTCGCCTTGCGCGCGGCTATTTCTGGCGCGGTCGCTTTCTGTCCGTCGAGGGAGATCTCAGTGATGCGCACCGCGGTGAAAGCCTGCCGATGCCCCTGCAACTTCTTGTACTGCTTCTTCCGCTTGTAATGGAAGACTAGGATCTTCTTGGCGCGACCTTCATCCACGATCTGCCCGGAGACACTGGCTCCGCTGCCGCCCGTGGTGATCTTGCCCGCTTCCGACGACACGGCCAAAATGTCGCTCTGCGCGAATTCCACTTTGCCGCCATTGGCTGACGCAAACGATTCCAACTTGATCACGTCCCCGGGTGCGACGCGATACTGTTTTCCCCCGGCGCGAATAACCGCGTACATAGAACCTCCGTCGCTCATGACTCAAACACGCTCGCGTGCAGGACTTCACAGAAGTCAGCGCTTGCACAAAAATGCCGCGCTAGTCTGGCGAATCTTGATTGAAATTGCGCTTGCTGATTCCTATATAGGATGACGACGCCAGAAAATCGCTAGATCCCGTTGCGCCGACCGTACCCACAGCAGCCCCCGGAAGGGGACAGGCAGAACAGACAAACTGAGTAATTCTAACGTGCCAAATGGATTTCGGTCAATCTTCTCCGGCACGACTGGTGGGATCTATGGATTTGATCCATCCGTGCAAATCCGTTCCATCCGTGAGATCCGTGGCAAGCTTTTGCCTTTCCTGACTACTGACTACTTGCTACTAACTACTGTTGTTTACAAATCTTTACCAAAAAACTTTCGATTTGCACCGCCCGCGGTGCCATCCAGCGTTGAACCAGCAAACCTTCATACGTAGCGTTATCGATACGGGAACGACCTTACGGACTTTCACGCCAAGTCCTGCGCACGACCAAACTCAAAAAATTAAAACAAAGGACAAACCATCATGATCAATCAGGAAACAACTAGCTTTAACCCTCGTGCCGGAAACGGAAGCGCATATGACTTGATGAATGCATACGGTGCATTCCAACAACAGCCCGGCGTACCGAACCAATCGTTCTACCAGAATCCGCTCGCTTCCCAGCAGAAGCAGGCATGGCAGCAACAAGCTTGGCAGCAACAACCGTGGCAGCAGTCCTACGGACAACAGCCCGGATTCAGCCAGCAATTCCAACAGCCACCGCAATTCCAATCGCAACCTTATTACAACCAGTTCCAGCAACAGCCCTACAACTACGGCGCGCAGCAACAATTCACTACGCCGTGGCAGCAGGGCCAAAACTTCGCACAGACACCTTTCGCGCAAAACGTCGCGCAAAATCCGTACGCAGGATTCGCACCTCAGCAATCGCAGCTCCCGGCGATCACGCACCGCGCCGCTGAACTGAAATTAAAAATTCCGATCCACCGCATCCTTGGCCGACACCCGGCCGAAGTCCAACAATATCTCCACCAAGTCGTGCTGCCGGTTCTTCTCGACGCACTCGCCAAGCGCGCCGTCGCCAACGAACTCGGCCTCACGATCACCACAGATCTACGCGGAGAACTCGTTGCTGAAATCGACATCTAGTCCGAACCGCATCTCCGCCCTGCAACTGGTCACTCCGGTTGCCAACGAACGCAACACAACCGTTTCCACGGAGGAACAAATGTATCCATACGAATCATCGCCTTTTACCAACGTGAATCCGCAATCCAACCCGTTTCAAAACTTCAGCGCATTCCAAAATCCACAAGGCTTTCAGTCGCAAAACCCGCAGGGATTTCAATCCCAAAATCCGCCAGGCTTTCAGCAGAACGTCTCTCGATTCGGCCCAAGCTCCGTCGGCGCGAATGTCCCGCCGTACCAGTCGGCGTTTGCTTTCCAATCGCCGCTGGCCTACTCGGGATATCCCAGCTCGCAATTCCAATCGCCGTATCAAAGCACGCAACCCGGATTGGAATACAGCAGCGGACGCGGTTCATTCCTCTCGCCTGAGGAATTCGCCGGCAGCCTGGGCGCAGGACGCTTCGGCTCCGAAACCCGCCTCGCCAACATCGGACTCCTCGACCCTATCTTCATCACCGAGCTCAGCCGTTCCGCTCGCGGATTGCAGGACGTCGCCGAGCAGCTCGAGGGCATCCAGCCTGGCCAGGCGCTGCGCGACGACAACCAGCGCAAGGGCATCTACGCCGCCACCGCGCACCTGTTCTACACATTCGGACTGCTCGCCAGCAAAGGCATCTTCATTACTGGCGACATGCCCGGAAAACTCCGCAGTGAAGTCGGCGGCCCCGCAAACGCCTGTCGAGAGTTCGGCAAACAGCTCGAGCGATTCGTCGACAAAGCAGCCACCGGCCGCGGCATCACCGAAGAACTCAGCCGATTGGTCGAGCGCGGCACAGCCTGCTACGCCGAGATCACCCGCTCCATCGAAGGCTCAGAAACCGGCGACCAGACAGCCCGCAAAAAAGTCGCCGCATAACGCGACACAATAACGAACGATTCGCAAAACTAAAAACCCTGCCAGAAGATCGGCAGGTTTTTTGTTTAGTATTTCGCCGAGGGCACTATCGCTGCAGTCTCACGTTCATCTCCAGGTTGTCATCCTGAGCGAAGTCGAAGGATCTATGCATTTGCCTCATCCGTGCAAATCCGTGCGATCCGTGAAATCCGTGGCAAGCTTTTGCCTTTCCTGACTACCGACTACTTGCTACCGACTACTTGCTACCGACTACTTGCTACTGACTACTCCCCTCGCGTTGTCCGTTCCATCCGTGAAATCCGTGGCAAGCTTTTGCTTTTCGCGAAACTCGAAACGCGAAACTCGAAACTGATTTCCTCACGCCGCCTTTCTCCACGACGCCACTGCCTTTTCTTCCTCATCGTAAACTTCAAAAACCGTCAAGAGCTTTGTGATCTGCAACAGGTCCTTGACGCGCTTGTTCAGCCTCGCTAGCTTGATGTCGCAGCCCGCGGCTTTTCCGGTTGTGTACAACCCAACCAACGTGCCCAAACCCGAACTGTCAATGTAAGCCACCTCGCCCAGATCCAGGACAATCTGGTGCGTCTGCGGAATCAGAGCTTTTACCGTGTCGCGAAGAACGCCAAGTTCGTCACCGAGGATCAGTCGTCCCTTGCACGCCACAACCGTGACCCCTTGATTCTCGTGACTTTCCACCGTGAATGACATAGAGCACCTATGAGGACAACGCTTAAAAATTCATTGTGGGCCAACTCCAGAGCTCGATGACGGAAATTAACGAGTACCTAGCCAAACTTTTCCTCGACAGCAACGATCGACGGCGCATCCCGGCGCTTGCAAAAAGCGCTGTATCCGCTTCTATCCTTTGTTGCTCCGAGGTTAGGGAATTCGCGGTTAGAGCCTTTCGCTTTCTCCGTGGACTCTGTGCCTCTGTGGTGAAAAACGCTCCGTGAGAGCCCTCCCTCCGCTTAGTTCGCCAGAATCATAGAGTTACAGAAAAACGGTCTGCAAGTTCGTCATTACAATGCACTTTCGCACAAAATATCGACTCCATTGGTACTTACCTCGGAGTTCTGGGCGGATTCTGCCCGCCTGTCGCCCGAAAGTTTACTGGTTCAATAACTCCCCCTCCCCCCGGGTAGCAGGTCGATATATTGGAATCAGTCACTTACGAGGGATGTTCCGAGTCGATATATTGGAATCAGTGACTTACAAATATCGATATATTAGAATCAGCGACTTACAGAGGTATATCACTTGCGGGGCCTTGTGACTCGGATCCCGTCCCAACCCAATCTCGTGGGCATCACTCCGGAAGCTTGGAAGAAAGGGTATCGGGACGTATGCGTTATGTCAATTAAAATTAGCAGCGTATGACTAAAAGATATACATACTTTTGCTGCGACTGCGCTCTGCCTCGCTACACATACCCTCGGTGTTCCAGCGCCTTCAACTCGCTCGCCGGCGGCCAGGCCATCGTGACTAGCAGAATGCTTCGCTCCAATGCTGTGGCGGCATGTCGGACCGCGCGCTCCAGCGGCAGCAGCGCACCTGCACTTAACTCAATTGTTTCGCCGCCGTCACTTCCCACGCTGAATCGGACCACACCCTGAAGAACGTGGATAGAAATTCTGGCATCCGCATGATGCTCCGGCAGCGACGCTCCCTGCCCCAGCGCGATCAGCAGGATTCGCAAATCATCCGTCTTCACAAGCATCTTCGACACCACAGCATCATGCCGCGTTTCCAGCTTTTCAATCTCGCTGTTCAACTGAATTACGTCGCCCATCACACGCCTCCGTTTTCTTTAGGATGCCGATTTCCATCGCCTTTGCCAAAGGCCGGCTTTCCGAGGCCCGCAGGAGGTCTTAGCCTGCCCCGAGCGGAGTCGAGGGGACATTATTTAGCCCAGCAACCGGGCTCCCCAACGGGCGCAGCGCGTTGGGGTGGAGGACGTAAGTGCTGGGTAAGGGAATTCAAAAGCAGAGTCCCGAAGGGACGCCACTCTCGGGTGGCGCAGGCCTTTAGGCCTGCATAGAAGTTGACCGGTAGAAGAGCGGGGCTTCAGCCCCGCGTAAAGGTTCTTAAAAAAAACTTCCACTCCGCCAAAGGCGGAGATTTTGCTTTGACAGGGCACGACTTCAGTCGTGCCAAAAAGATGTTTTACAAATCCCTTCCGCCCTGCCGGAGGCTGCGCGCAACGCGCGCCTACATTTGCATTGCCGTGGCGCGATGCCACGCAACCAACTTTTCGTCAGGCGCCCACCTCTCGGGAGCTGCCATTTGCTCTCCCTCATAGGGCTCGAAAAATTTGTCATATGGATTACGACCGAACTTTCTTTTAAGAGCATCCAAAAACGTCCACCGAAATTCACTGTTCAATGTGAGAAAGAATCCGTCGAATGCCGCATCATGCAAAACGCAAAGCGCTATCCCATTCTTAGGATTGATTCGATTCTCTTGATCTAACGCCCACGGTCTAATGTGGCTGGCCACGATGAACTTGGAATCATCGAGTCCGCACATACTGCATTTTGATTTGTAGCTTCCTAAGACTGCTGCACGAAAGAATTGCTGACCAACTCTGGCCCGTACGGTAGTCAATCGTTCTGTAGTTCTACTTTCTCCGATCGGCTCCGGTATGACCGGCGGCTCAAAACCGAACTCTTTTTCGACTTTGACCGCTTCGATCAGAAATCGCGACCAATCAGCATGAGCTTCGTTCCAGATCGCCTCGTCCAGCTTGCTGCCGTGAGACAGACCCTTCACGCCTCGTTCTTGAAGGCTTGGATCGAACCTTGCAAGATTCCCCAACTTTCGCGCAACAGAGCTTGGCGTACGGCCAATCTTTTGCGCTAGATCTCGGACATACTTGTTTGTCTGATTGCACTGACCGAAAGAGATACGGCTGTACAGATCCATCGCAAGGACGGTCTCGGCCCTATTCCAATCCATTCCTTTCTTGGAAATCGGAGTGCGCATGATTGGGTAACTACTTTCAAACGCGAAAACTAAGGAAGGCTTTTAATACAATCCCCGATAATCTTGTTCATCGGACTGCCTTTAACGAAATAACTGAGAACGTGGTTCCTGTGAATTGAGGTTTCGTTTCGAGTCTCGACCGCTGCAGACCATGATAGCCAGTCGGATTTCCCGGTGCGCAAATGTTCGTGTCTAAGTTCCGAAAGACCATAGCGATTATCCGCGATTTCCAGTATTTTTGCCTTCGAGATATCACTTGCGTTTGAATGCGAGATGAGTTCATGCAAAATGTCACCGTACTTGGGCTCTGCTTTAAGGAAATCCTCCGCAAGCTTCCCCAACCAAAATAATTGATATTCGGTTGCAGTTTGACTCTCGCGCACGAACGCAGATATCAGATTTGATAAGCCAGCCAACTCATTTGAATGTGAATGTTTTGCGAAATTGTAAATATTCTTTATTAAGCTTGGAAATCGTCGAAGGAAGCTTCCCATTTTCTCAAGAACTTGTTCTCCAGACTCCCGAAGTAAGACAAGGATCAGCTCTGCATCAGATTCGTCTATCTCCGCAGATTTGAGCATTGAAAAAAGATAGTCGAGTTGCTCCGGTGTCAAATTCGAATAAAGTTCCTCTACCTCATCTGTTTCGATTTCGAAGCCAGAAACATCAATGACACGCCTCCTAATCTGCAGCAAATCAGCCTTGATCCGATCAATCTGTTCCGCGATATTCAATCTAGGCGATTTGTTATTGCGCGTTTTGGAAGCGTTCAAAGATAAGCCCTTTTCTCCCAACATCGCCTGAATAGTAAGAAAGTCGCCGTCGAGTGTGTCTTCATCGTCAGAAAAGAGAAAAAAATCATCCATGAATCTGATCATCAACTCACATCGAACCTTGATGCTGTTGTCAACAAATTTCAAGAATTCTGATCCGATTGCCTTGCATGGGTTTAGGCCCTGAGGAAGGCAATCCACTGATCTACCTGTGTTTGCCTCCCTCAAAAATTGACCAAGAGGCTCGACCTCAGCAGCTGAAGCTCCCGATTGGCTGAAAAAAGCCACTATGTCGTGGTGATAGATGGAATTGAAATAGGAAGCTACATCAAAACCAAGACTGTAGCGGTATTTTCTACGCGCGTCTGCCAGAGCCTTCTTGAACTCTCCATAGCTCTTATTAGGAGAAACAGGCCGTCCTGCTTCAAATCGATAACCAAAGCTGACGCGGTTCGGTCTGTGGTCTTTGCGGAAGAGTTGTCGATTTCTATAAACCCAGTCATATACAAAATACTCCGCGACAGGATCCAATTTCACGGTGCGACGCAGGTGCAATCCATGCTTTGGTGCGTAACAACGCACCTGTGGAAGGAAGGAATGTTCTTTTCTAGCTGGATTAAGAACAGCTTGATAAATGTAATCGGAAACTTCTTTGTTGCTGTGCTCCACCACAACTCTTGTAGTCGAAAGCGGAAAGAGAGTATGCGGGTAATCCTCAACCATGTACGCTGTCGCGCTGTAGACGATCTGAGAACTAGCACCGGTGGTTGGCATGAATTTGTCTGATCTCCAAAGTAGGACCCGTTTTCCTAATCCGCTAAGGTAACCTACTTCTCCCCCAACACCTCAACAATCTGCCGAAGGCTGGTTCTACGCGAACCCAAGTTGTTGCTGTATTATCACGCGATGCTTAGGACAAGATTCATCACGGGATCCGCAACCTGTGCACTAACTGCTTTTATTTGCTTTCAGCGCGCGCGGGCAAGCTCCCGTTAAACAGAGTGCAGAGCCCGTTGCTCCAGATGCTAGCCACGTAAAGGGGAATCGCTATTTTAGCGACTAACTTCAAGTTCACTTTTGATTTTCCAGAAGACTGGGTGTGCATGAGAACGTCGGAAAGGAGCTTACGAAAGCTGGAGAGAAGATTCTCAAAGATCCCCGAAACTTGGAAGCTGCTACGAAAGGGGAGACTGAATCTTACAATCTGCTTACGGTCACATCAAAAAAGCAACTGCGCCCACTGTTATTTCAATAATTACCGAGGACGTGAACCTCAACCCAAAAGTTCTTAGTCCGCGAGACTACGTAACGCGAATACAGCGAATGATGGCTCGTGAGGGTACTCCTGTCATTGAACCGATTACTGATTTAAGCCGTAAGGGCCAGCAGTTCGCAGGAATGACTGTAAAAATGCAAATTCAAGCGGCTGGAATTTACCAGCGTATTGAGAGCACTCTCTGCCGCGATTATGTCCTGAGCTTTGCTGTGGCCAGTCCGTCCCAAGACGAATTAAAGAAGACCCTTGCCACGTTTGATTCATTGGAATTCTCTGGATGCAAGTAACGACCACCTACTTATCCGCAAGACCTCGACAATCCAATCAAATTCTCTAACGATGCATACTCGAGCACCGTGGTGAAAAACGCTCCTACTTGTTTCCCAATCACAGCTATCCTGTTAAAGCGTCGTGTCCTTTGTGAAACCTTCGTGTCCTTGTTTGAGGCTTGGGTCCAACTATTGGCACCCCTGCCTTATCTGACTACTGGCTACTGGTT
Source organism: Candidatus Angelobacter sp. (assembly GCA_025462835.1). GTDB lineage: Bacteria > Acidobacteriota > Terriglobia > Terriglobales > Acidobacteriaceae > JAICLA01. The sequence continues at coordinate 18,133 of JAOAPH010000054.1, forward strand.
CTCGAGGCTCGCGTCCAACAAGTCGCATTTTGCCTTTGACTTTCAATCACAACTTACAAATCATCAATCACAAATCGCCCTACTTATTCTCCAGAACCTCAACAATCCGATCGAAGTCCTCCAACGTCGCGTATTCGAGAATGATCTTCCCCTTCCCGCCGCTATCCCTAATGGTCACTTTGCATCCCAAAGTTCTTTGTATCTCCTGCTCGGCGGCGCGCACGTTGGGGTCGCGCGCCTTCTCCACCCGCGACTCCACTCCCCGGGCCGGCCCCATTAGCCGCTGCACCATCTCCTCCAGCTGACGCACGGACATCCCATCGTCGATCGCCTTCTGCGCCACCCGCACCACCATGTCGGCGGGCTCGTTCGTCAGCATCATCAGGATCTTGCCGTGCCCCAGGCTGAGCGTGCCATCTTCAATCGCCGATTGCGCCATCGCCGGCAGCTTCAACAGCCGCATGAAATTCGCCACCGTCGCGCGGTCCTTGCCGGTGCGGATGGCGATCAACTCCTGCGTCAACCCAAACTCCCGCGACAACCGCTCAAACGCCCGCGCCTGCTCCACCGGATTCAGGTCTTCGCGCTGCAGGTTCTCGATGATGGTGATCTCCATCGCCTGCTCGTCGGACACCTGCTTCACGATCGCCGGGATGGTCAACTTCCCCGCCCGTTGCGACGCCAGCCACCGCCGCTCTCCCGCCATCAATTGATATCGGACGTGTGGCACAGCCGCCCTCGGCTGTGAACTCGACCCTGCGCTCCCGGCTCGCGATACGGGACGTACTAATACGGGCTGCAATACGCCTCTTTCCTTGATACTCGCCGCCAGTTCGGCCAAAGCGGCCTCATCGATCTTCCCGCGCGTCTGATACGGATTGCGATCGATCAACTCCAGCGGAATCTCTTTCGCGCCGGCGATGCCCGGATCTGCGGGTGGTTGATTCGGCGAAACCGGCGC
>JAOAPH010000079.1 GCA_025462835.1 Candidatus Angelobacter sp.
TCGGTGTAAAGCTCAAGCGATTTGGCGTCATCGCCGAAATCGGGAGTGTAATAGCCGCTCTTCCGGAAATTCTGATACCGGGTGGAGCGTTCTTGGCCGTCCCAACGCTGCTCGTCGACCAGCGCGATGGCGGCCAGCAGGGAAAGTTTTTCAATCGCGAAGGCAACGTGCGCGAGGTCGGCGATGGAACGGTGTCCATACTGGAAATAAAAGGTGTTGAGGAACTGCTCGGCTTTTTGTTCGCTGATCTCCTTCAGCGATTCCTTCATCGACAGCGCCGAGCGCGAATACTTGGCCATGGCATAAGCCTGGACTTCAGGCTCAGCGCCGTAAACCGCGAAGACGTTGACGCTGGGCGCGGACTGCTTTGTAGGTTGCACGGAATCAGTTGCGGGCTCTGAATTGTTTGCGGTGGTTTTGGGAGTCGGCATGGGGACAGGTCATCTTAAATTGCGCGCCGGAGAGTTGTCACGGCAGGCTTCGAAGCCAGATACTTGGAAAAAGGCCGCGGGTGGTGCGAGTAAAAAGATTGTTACCTCAGGGGCTAAAAGCCCCAATCATAATAAGCGCGAGATCGGCACGGCTGAAGCCGTGCCCTGTCAAAGCAAAACCGTTTGACTGACTTCTTGCTGGACCTGTGAAGCCGTGCCCTGTCAAAACAAGAACCTCAATGTGGCCGAGTAAATCCATGCCATCAATACTGCAAGCAACGGCGCATCGCCCGTACGCGCTGCCGGAGCGTCCGTGGATCATGACGCAGCGCTGGCATGATCTGCTATTCGCGCATTGGGGGATGGAGCCGGAGAGTGTGCGTCTGCTGCTGCCGAAGGCGCTTCGTCCATTCCTGGATACGTTCGAAGGCAAGGCTTGGGTGGGCGTCGTCCCGTTCTGGATGAGCCGGGTGAAATTCCGCGGGCTGCCTGCGCTTCCGGGGCTCTCAACCTTTGCGGAGATGAACGTCAGGACGTATGTGACTGTGGACGGCAAGCCGGGAGTCTATTTCTTTAGTCTGGACGCGGAGAACCTGCTCGCTGTCTATGCCGCCCGCATCGGATTCAGCCTGGCATATTTCTATGCGCGGATGTCAGTCAACGTGAGCGATGGCGATGGAGTGCAATACAGCTCGCGCCGATTGGAGAAACCGCGCCCTGCCGAATTCGCAGGCAGCTACGCTCCAGTCGGCGTCGAGACTTTCCATGCGAGTCGCGGGAGCATCGAGCAATTTCTGGTGGAGCGGTATTGCCTGTACACCGCAAACAGCCGCGGCGAAATTCTTCGCGGTGACATCCACCACCTGCCGTGGCCGCTGCGACACGCCGAAGCAAAGTTTGAGATCAACAATGTGGCCCAGTCGCATGGGATCCAGTTGCCGAATCCTCCACCGTTGCTGCACTTCGCAAAAGAGTTGGACGTGTTTATCTGGCCGCCGGAAAGGGTTGGCTGACTAAGCCGCGCGCTCCTTCTTGGCCACGCCCAGCATCAGCTGATAAAGCAGCATCCATCGTTTCAAGTTCGTGGTCATCAGGAAATTTTCTCTGACGTGCTCTCGGCCCTGTTTGCCAAGCTGTCGCGCGAATTCGGGGTGCGTCAGGAGATAACGGATCTGATATGCGCATCCTTCCACTGACTGCACCAGGACGCCGGTAAGTTTGTGGATGACCTGCGTAGGAATCCCGCCCACAGCGCCGGCGATAACCGGTTTGCTCTTCCACAGCGCCTCAGTCACGGTCAATCCGAATCCTTCGCGCAGCGACTTCTGAATGACGATGTCGGATGCATGTTGCAACGCGTTGATCTCCAGCGCGCACCACGGCGGCAGGTTCAGGATGATGACGTCGGGATCGCCGGCTGCGGCTTCCATCACTTCCTGCAGCACCACCGCGCCTTCGGGATCGTCGCTGGCGCCGCCGCCCGCCAAGACAAGTTGGCAATCCACATATTTTCTCGCGAGCTTATATGCCTGCACCACGCCGACGGGATCTTTCAACCTGTCAAAGCGCGAGATTTGCGTGATGATGGGTCGTGTGCGGTCGATGCCGAAATCATCACAGACTTTGGCGATGTAGGCCTCATCCATCGGTTTGTTCTTTTCCGAAAGCGGATCGATGCAGGGATAAAACAGATATTGCGGGTTCGCCAGCTGGCGCGTGAATGCAGGCGAAGAAAAAATACTGGCGTCATATTGTTCGACCATGGGCCGCAGAAAATCCCAAACATCCTTGTGCGGATGCGAGAGGTCGATGTGGCACCGCCAGATCCATTTCTGGTCTTCACCTCGCGATTTGATCAGGCCGGCAGGCTGCGGATCGTGGATGACCACGACGTCTTCGTCGAACGTCATCCGCTGGCGGTTCTGCTCGTTATAGGAGACGAAAATGTCTTTGGCTTCCTGAGTAAGGTTGTATTCCCCGCCGTGCAGCGCGTTGTGAAAACCCTTTGTTACTTCAAAGAAATCATTGCCGCCGGTGATCACGTCCCATTTTGTCAGGACTTCCATCTCATTCAAAAGCGGCACCAAGCGATTGAGCATCTCCGCCACACCCCCGCCAACGGCAGTGGAGTTGACCATTTTCACAGTCTTTCCCTTCAGTCCCCGGGCGATGAAGCGGATCTCATTCAGTTCGGCGGTGCCCACAATGGGCTCGTAATCGGCGAACTTGGGCGGGGCAGCGGGCGCGGGCGGTGTGGTGGAAATGCGCGGAGACTTGCGCCGCTCCATCATCGTAGTGCGATTATTTTCGGAATTGGCGGTCGCAGTCTCTGTGTCGGTGATTACAGTCGCGCCTGATCTCTTTACTTCATCTGCCATGTCATTCTCTCCTGGAAATGGGGTTGCAAATGGAGGTGTTACTGCTTCGTTTTCTTCTTCCGCGGCGGCTTTGTGTTCTCTTTCACCACACCGGTTGAAAATGGCTGCCGCTGCTCTTTCGCAAGCTCGGCCTCAACCAGTCTGATGATCTTCTGCCGCACCTCTTCCATGGTAGACGTGTAGATATCGATCTCCTCAATGCGGTCGGCGAGCTGAGGCAGCCCCAATTCTTCTTCCAGCCAAATTGAGAAGTCGTTGCTGTTCAATTTCAGCCGGAGCCGGGCATTTATGAAATGAAAGTGAATACTGTGCAGACTCACTCGGCGTAGGCCTTCAGTGAATTCGGCGAGCGTGCGCGCGGAAAGGGTTGTGGGAA
>JAOAPH010000098.1 GCA_025462835.1 Candidatus Angelobacter sp.
ATCAATCGCGCGCGTACATCGAAGTCTCCGGACGCAAAGGCTTCGGAGTAAAAGCGGACGACCTTCTTGACGCGCTAATCTCGTCGGCCCAGCGGGAAGTGGATTCCCGACATCCGGAGATCGCGGAAGTAGAACGCCGTGCGATTGCAGAACAGATCGCGATCGGCGCCTTGCGATACTTTATGCTGAAGTTCACCAAGAATTCCGTGATCGCATTTGATTTCAAAGAAGCGCTCAGCTTTGAAGGCGAAACCGGCCCTTATTGTCAGTATGCGATCGTGCGTGCCAGCAACATCTTCCGCAAGGCTGGGTTGGAGCCGGAAGCTGCGCTTGCCAGCAGTGTGAAATTGGCTGAGAACCTGAAATCACCGAAGAACGATGACATCTGGGAACTCTGGCTGGCCGCCAGTAAACTGGGCAACACCGTGGATCAGTCCATCGCCACCACGGAACCGGCCTACGTCGCCAAGTACGCATTCCAGTTGGCGCAGATGTTCAACAACTTTTATCACCGGCATCACATCTTGACTGAGCCGGACGAAAGCCGAAAACAGTTCCTGCTCGCCACGGCCGCCGTCGCGCGAAGGGAACTGATTCGTGCATTGGGAGTGATGGGAATCACCGCGCCGTCGGTGATGTAGACAAAAAAATCCGGCTCGCAGTTGAGCCGGATATTACTTTCAGATCACTTACCAGCCCTTCACAAATTCCACTAGGCTGCGCACCGCGATTCCCGAAGGTCCTTTCGCGATCCAGGGCTTGCTTTCTTCCATCCATGCGACTCCGGCGATGTCGAGATGTATCCAGGGCTTGTCGTCCACAAACTCCTGCAGGAATTTCGCGGCGGTGACGGCGCCGCCCCAGCGTCCTCCGGAATTTACGATGTCGGCGATGCCGGACTTGATCATCTCGCGATATTCATCGTCGAGCGGCAAGCGCCAGAATTTCTCTCCGGCCTCTTGCTGGGCCTTGCTGAAGCGCGAATACATATCTTCATTGTTTGCGAAGATGCCTGCGTTCACATATCCGAGTGCCACAACGCATGCCCCGGTGAGCGTGGCCGCATCAATCAGGTGAGTGCATCCCAGTTGACGCGCATAGCAGAGTCCATCGGCGAGGACGAGGCGGCCTTCGGCATCGGTGTTGATGATCTCGATCGCCTTGCCGTTCATGGCAAACTGCACGTCGCCAGGTTTCTGCGCGGTGCCGGAAGGCATGTTCTCCGCGGCGCAGACGATGCCGATCACTTTGACATTTGGCTTCAGCAAAGCGATAGCTCGCATTGCGCCGATCATCGCAGCGCCGCCAGCCATGTCGTATTTCATCTTTTCCATGCCGTCGGCGGGCTTGATGGAGATTCCGCCGGTGTCAAAGGTCACGCCTTTGCCAACGAGTCCAATGACGGGGCTGCCATTCTTCGTGGCCTTGGGCTCATAGGTCATCACGATCAGCGCAGGAGGTTCAGCCGAACCCTGTGAGACGCTCCAGAATGAGCCCATTTTCAGTTCGTGTAATTTCTCAGTGCTGAAGACGTCGCACTTCAATCCCACTTCGTCAGACATCTTCTTTGCGCGCTGCCCCAGAATTGTCGGCGTCATCTTGTTGCCTGGTTCATTGACCAGGTCGCGTGTGAAATTCTGCGACTCACCGATCACACGTCCCAGCTCCAGTGCTGATTCCAGCGCTTTTTTTTCCGCGTTAGCAGCGGCGACAATTGCGAGATCGTCGATGCGCTGGTCTTTGCGGTCGCTCTGGTAATAGTTGGGATCGAAATCTCCGACGAATGCGCCTTCGACGATAGCGCGGACGGCGTTGGCTCCGGAAACTGAGGCTGCATCCGGAACAGCGATGGCGAGCGACTTCAGGTTCTTTCCTTTAACGAATCGCGCTGCCGTGCCGGCGATCTTGCGGACGTCGTCCGCGGAAAACTTCTTCTCCTTGCCGCCGCCGACAAGGAGAAGCCTTTTCGCCTTCAGTCCCTTGGGGCCGTGAAGCAGCGTCGTGTCCAGTGATTTGCCGGTAACATCACCGCTGGCCAAAACATCAGCCACTGCATCGGCCAGTGCTTTGTCATTGCTTACCACTTTAGGGTCGGGCTTCGCGTCTTTGCTGGTGTCAGTGTTATGGTCCAAAACAATCGCCACCAGACATTCGCTTTGTACATCCGCAATTCCTGAATAGATCAGCTTGGTATTCATTCCGTCCTCAATAAAGGAAATAAAAAAATAAAAGTGCTTGGATGAAGCTCAGCGTTTGACCGCGGTTTCCACTTCGTCATATAACTCCGGCAGCTTTTCGGCGTCGGGCTGCGATCCACCGAAGCGGGCGCGCTCGTAGTGTTCCGTGAAGTTGGCGACCTTGCTCTGAATGCCAGCGTCCTCGATCGTGCGCAAGAAATCCTGCGGCGTTTGCGCGGGCTTCTTTTCCATGCCCCGCTTGCGCAACATCCTGCTCATGCGCTCATACCAGATACTAGCAGCAGCGCGCGGTGCAGCGGAGGGCCTGCCCGCCAGCCTCATCTCACGTATATAACGATATAGGCCGCGAATGTTGAAGAGGAGTAGCAGTGCCGCAAGTATCACCGCTCCGGTGGTGCCGATCTTCTTGGGATTTCGAGTCACATCCAGCTTGATACTGCGAACGCGGTCGAGCGCATCTTCATATTTCTTCTGCACCCAGATCCGTGCCGAATCGAATGCGTGTCGCGTGGTTGAGATCGACGATGTCCCCAGCGATTCCTGGTGCGAAAAGTCGTAGTTGACTATCCACTCATTCCAGAATTCACGCATGGCGTCGGCATAGAGCATCATTCTTGACCACGTTGTCTTTTCGCCCACTACCACCGAGGGAGTGGGATCGAAGGTCGTCCAGCCGTAACCGGGGATGTAGGCCTCCACCCAGGAATGCGCGTCCTTTGCGCGGACGATATAGCTGCCACTCACATCGTTGTATTCGCCGTTGCGGAATCCATTCACGATTCGCGAGGGGATTCCCTGAGTGCGAAGCATGATCGCCATGGCGGAAGAGAAGTATTCGCAGTGGCCCTTCTTGCGCGTGAACAGGAAGAACGAGAGTGGATCGCTGTCCGCGGGGGTCGCCACCATCTCCAGCGTGTAGCCAAACTGGTTTTGCAGATAGCGTTCCATCGCCTCTGCTTTTTGGTAGACAGACTTCGAGTTCTTGGTGATGCCGCTCGCTAATTGCGGGATACGTGGATTCAGTGGTGGTAGTTGCAAGTAGTCCTGTGCGACTCCCGCGGGATAATCGCGGCTTGGCGATGCCCGCTCCAACGCGCTGGGTTCCATGATCGTAGAGGAGCCCGTGTAACTGCGAATCTGGCGCGTTGGATCATTCCGGATGATGGCACCTGAGGTGTCCAGGGCAACTTCGCGGAGCGGACTGGTTATGTTGTTCAGTACCGGAAGAACAAAAAAGACGTTCGTCCCGATCGGCTGCATGGCGACGCGATAGTTCAGAGTGGGATATTTTCTTGGATCGACGGTGGGATTTCCTGCAATCAGCAATCGAAAACGGGTTGCTTGCAGGTCGAGGCGTCCATCGATCTCCGTGCGAGTCGCGAGATAGCGCGCGCGATTGCTCCAATGCTTCCCGTCAAATACATTCAGGGCGATGCCGCGCCATTTTAGGTTGGGTGGAATACGCGTACCTTCCGCGAATTGCACGTGCATCACCAGAGTGTCCAATTGCTGGATCCTGCCGATGTCGCCCAGCGTGACCTCGTCGCTGAATCCGGATGCGAAGCCGCTTTGGCTTGCTAACTTGCTGAGATATCCGCTGGAGATGCGCGGAAGGATGAAGAATATCCCTGCCGCGCCGCATACGATGCTCACAACCAACACCGCTCCGGCGAACGACATGGAAGTCGCCATCCTTCGGCCGGAATTATCTGATCCGCCTGCAATCACGGCCTTGCCGGTCGTTGTTTCTTCGGTGAGTGCAGCCGCCGCAATGAGTGATCGTCGCATCTCCATGCTGATGGAAGTTGTTGCAGTCAGTAACAGGAAGACGCAGAAGGCTGCCAGAAAGAAGCTGTCCACGGTAAGGACGGCAGAGGCCAGGATCATCAAGAACGAGATGATGGCGAGATAAACATGGTCGCGGTCACGCTGCACCGAGAAGAGCTTTACCACCATGATGAACAGCACCAGATGGACGCTGGCGACCACAAAATTTCCAGAGACAAGAAAGAAATCGAGAAAATAAAAGAAGACGTATGCGACGGTAAGCCGCGAGGTCGTCTGCACGGAAAGCGCAATCGATTTGCCGGTCAGAAAGAGGTAGGCGCGAAATCCCAGGGCAGCCAGAACGAACAACAACGAAAAGGGGTCAAGGCGCCCGGTGCCCGCGAGCGCAACGAACCCGGTGACGATCATCGCAAACAGCGATAGCTCGAAATATCGCTCGACCTGTTTTTGTATCGGGCTTACGGATCCGATTGGAGGACGAGTTGGGCTGGGCGCTGCCACGCAGGCATTTTAGCTGATACAAGCTCCCGCTCAGTCGGTCAGTCACTCGATGGTAAAATGAAATGGGTCAGGTACTGGGTCCCACGCGACGCAATCCCGCCAATCCCGCCAGGTCCGGAAGGAAGCAACGGTAACGGGCTCGTGCGAGTGCAGTGGGCCACCCGGTACCTGGCTTTTACTTTTTCCGATGTAGCGGCCGGGTCCGCTACTCTGAATTGTTAGACAATTCCCGCTCGCGTAGTCCACAATAATTCATCATTTCTTAGGGAGAACTCTTTTGACACCTCTGGTTGGGGCGAAAATCACCGCCCTGGGCACTTACGTTCCGCCGCGCCTGCTCACCAACGACGATCTGGAAAAGATGGTCGACACCACGAACGACTGGATCCTCGAGCGTACAGGGATTCGCGAGCGGCACATCGTTGACAAAGGGGTTGCCAGCTCAGACCTGGCCTTCGAAGCTGCAAATGCGATTCTCAAACAGCGGGGAATCGCTCCCACAGAAATAGAAACCATTCTCGTCGCCACGGTGACTCCGGACATGCTTTTTCCTTCCACCGCATGCCTGGTGCAGGAAAAGTTGGGCGCGAAGGGAGCGTGGGGGTTCGATGTCTCCGCCGCATGTTCCGGCTTCCTTTTCACGCTGCAGACGGCGGTACAGTTCGTTCAAACCGGGGCGCACAAAAAAGTGCTGGCTATCGGGGCGGACGTGATGTCCTCCATCATCAACTACGAAGACCGCGCTACCTGTGTGATCTTCGGCGACGGCGCTGGAGCGGTGCTCGTGGAACCTGCTGAGGATGGCGATCCCAACGTCTTCATCGATTACATCCATGAGATCGATGGATCCGGCGGATGTTCTCTCTACATGCCGGCCGGCGGGAGCAAGCATCCGTCTTCGCATGAAACCGTGGACAAGAAGATGCATTACGTTCATCAGGACGGTCAGGCTGTGTTTAAGTACGCCGTTCGCAAGATGGCGGAAGTTTCTGAGAAATTGCTTCAGCGCAACGGGCTCACCGGCCACGACCTTGATCTGTTCATCCCGCACCAGGCTAACCGGCGCATCATTATGTCGGCAGCCGAGCGCCTGGGAATGCCAGAGGATAAGGTGGTCATCAACATCGGCGAATACGGAAACACGACTGCGGGCACAATCCCGCTGGCGATGGGCACGGCGCGTGAACAAGGCAAGTTAAAAAAAGGAAGCCTGGTGCTGCTGGCTTCGGTTGGCGCAGGTTTCACGGTTGGCGCAACGCTGCTTCGCTGGGGCGCCGAAGACTAGAAGCGCAGCAGCGCAACATACAAAAGGGCGGCGAAGGCTGTACTGAGCAAGTTCACCGCATCATTATTCAGCCATCCGCGGTTTTCTAACGTGGCGCCGAGCAAGCTATCCATAAACATTCCCGCTGCTCCAGCGACTGCGCAGAGCCAGGCCCGTGGACCTAAAATCAGCACAAGTGCTGACGCTCCGACGGTCAGCGCAGCACCTATTCCCGCTATAGTTCCCATCAGGCTCAACCCGCCGTTGGCTCCTGTTTCTGCACGCTTCCAAGTTGTTATGAGGTAAGTTGGCCGCCCGAAGGCCTCGCCAATCTCGCTGGAAACGGTGTCCGCTGCCAGCTCTGCCAATGACGCGATTGCCGCTCCTAACGCGACGTAGGGAGTAATAACAATGTCCGCTAGCAAAAGGAAAACCGCGGGCACAAATAAATTCGCCATCACCTGCGATCCGCTACGTCCGTAGCTCGCTCGAATTTCGACGGTCCTCTTGTGTGCTGTGCCGATCTTTGTGGCAGCGAGAGTGATCACAAATACCACAAGCAAGACTGCAAACAATCGCCACGCAGCGAAGGCGTAGAAGATGAACGCAACCGCCCCGCCTGTGAGGGCACCTGAAATATCCACGCCCTTCAGCAGCCACGCAAGCAGCGCAAAACCGACCGGCACAGCAATGTCCAGGAGAGTTGGGCTGAATACAGGTGCGGCATGCACGCGTATGAGGACTAGCAGCATTATTGCTGCGGCCAAAAACGCCAGAAGATCGCTTTTGCTTACGCGCGGCGCTTTTGACACACTCATATCCATCGTCGGTCAACAATCCCAAGTAGGCTTGCATCCTACCAAAGGACGCAGTAGCGTGGAAATCAAGCGTTTGCTGCCTGCGGAGAACCCTCAATGGCGTCGCTGTGGACTGGATATCTCACCTTCGGACTCATCTCCATGCCGGTGCGTCTCTTCGCCGGCGCACGCAGCGAGCACATCTCTTTCAACATGCTGCATCGGGACGATCTCGTTCGAGTGAAGCAGCAGCTGGTGTGTCCAGCGGAAGACAAACCCATCGAGCGCAGTGAGACGGTAAAGGGATACGAATTCCGCAAAGGGGAGTACGTGGTGATCGAGCCGGAGGAGATCAAGAAGATCGAGCCGCGCACAGCCAAGGCCATGGAGATCCTCGAGTTCGTCCGGGCTGAGGAGATTGATCCCGTTTATTTCGAGTCGTCCTACTACCTTCTGCCGGAAGAGGCTGGACGCCGCCCGTACGCGCTTCTACAAAAAGCGCTGGAGGATAGCAATTTTTATGGAATCGCCAAACTCACCATGCACAACCGCGAATACATTGTGATCCTGCGGCCGAAAGATGGCGGGATCATGCTGCATACCATGTATTACAAGAATGAAGTGCGCGAGGTGGAGGGCTTCGGGAAGATCGACGTAGAACTCAAGCCTGCCGAGTTGAAGATCGCTTATCAACTTATCGAAGCACTCTCCGGCGACTGGGAGCCGGAGAAATATCACGACACCTTTCAGGAGAACTTAAAGAAACTGATTGAAGCGCGATTGGAAGGCAAGGAAGTTACGCCCGTAGAAAAACCGCAGAAGATGACGCCAGCCGTGGATCTCATGGCGGCATTGAAGGAGAGCCTGGCCCAGACCGCCAGCCGCGGCGGGAAACAGCCCGAAGCCGCGAAAGCCGGGAAGAAACCTGCCGGACGCGCTGGCGTTGCTGCCGCTGAAAAGCCTGAGACGGAAGCGGCACCTGCGGGCCGCGGCAAACGCCCGAAGAAAGCCGCATAGAACGCGCATTCGTCCGTTCATCCCGCGTCACTAGCGCAGAAGCCTGCTTCTAATTACAATACCTGTTTGCGCAATCCATATAAAAATTCACTGGGAACTCCTGGAGCAGTAATGAGGGTTCGGTATGCGGCCGGGTTCATGGCCATCGTGTTGTCTGTTTTCTTCGAAGCCGGTTGCGGGGACACCTTTCGTCCCATAGCCCTGCCTATCGTCCAACCCGGCGGACAGCCGCAAGCGCAAGCGAATGCAGTTATTATTTCGAACGCCGGGCCTGCCGTCGACGGTACTACTACGCACATTGACACTACCGGCGACAGCAATGTAGGCCAAGTCACCGTTGGCCGGAGTCCGATCCATGCCACTTTCGTAAGCAGTAATCAGTTCACCGTTGTTGCCAATAGCGGCAGCGACAACATCAATTTTTATCCCACCTTTGGCGCGATCAACGCCAATCCCGCAGGCTCTGTCACGCTGACTGCCGGAGCCAAGCCCAGCTTCGTGTTCTCCAACGTGCCAAATACGATATTTGTAGCGGAGCCAGGGTTATCGGCAGTCGGAGTGGTAACACTTTCAGGCACCCCAACGCTGGTTACAGATATTCCGGTAGGCTCAAATCCTGTTGGGCTGGTGGGCACTTCAGACGGGCAAAGGCTTTATGTCGCAAACCAGGCGGACGGCACCGTTACAGTGATTGCACCGTCCTCGAACAGTGTGGTGCCCTCGGTATCCGGTCAGCCTAATCCGGTTGTCGTTGGCAGTTCACCTGTCTTTTTGGCGGTAAGTAAAGACAACACCAAGGTCTTCGCTGTGAACCGGGGAAACGACAGCGTTTCCGTTATTAATACCAACACAAACGGCGTAACCAATGTGAATGTAGGAGCTTCGCCTAATTTTGCGTTTTTCGATACAGCTAACAATCTGCTCTGGGTGACAAACTCCGGTGCGGACACTGTTACCGTGATCAATGTGCTGGACTTCACCGACGTCAGGACGATAAGCCTTGTCGGCACCGGAGCGGCGGCATCTTGTGCAAGCCCAGCCAAGCCGGTCTCCATCACTGTACTTGCGGATGGAACTCGCGCTTACGTAGCCGATTCCGGATGCAATTCTGTGAGCGTTATCAGCACATTGAGCAAGACAGTCACCAAGACAATCCCCGTTGGTACCACACCCGTCTCCATTGACTCCACAACTGATTCCACCAAAGTTGTAGTTGTAAATAAAGGTTCCAATACCGCCAGTGTGATTCAAACTAGCGACGACACGGTAGCGGTGAACGTGCCCGTTCCTGCCAGTCCCGTATTTGTCGCAATAACTCACTAGGTTCTCGCAAGCAATAAAAAAGGGGCGGATGATGATCCGCCCCTTTTTTCGTGCAGCAAAATTATGCTCTAACTACCGATTCCCGCTCGGTCTTGCGCCGGCGGTTGTAGCGCATGGCAATGTTCATATAGACGCTGCCAGCGGGCGTATCCAGACACATGACCAGCGCCTCGGTGTCTTCCGAGCCGTTGATGCCATGTTCCGCAGTATGCAATTCCGGCGGATGGATCTTGAAGCGGAAGCCCTGATCGTTCAAAGTAGTGACGGCATTGCCGATTATCAGATTCGACAATTCGAATATCGTTTCCTGCACGGCTGAATCGGTCTCAGCCACCGGACTGCCCATGAGCGCGGTCGCGATGGCGGCAGCGGTCTTGGTGTCGAGATCGAGGATCACACGGCCTTCGATGTCACCCTGGATGGTGATGAGGGCGGCCATCCCCTTGCGGCGATAGACCTCTTCGTCCATATTGACGTCGCCGATCTGCGTGGAACATTTCAGCGTCTCTGAGAGCACGGCGTCGCCGGCATTGATAAAGGGTTGGATCAATTCCATTTTCATTACTTCGAGTCTCCAGCCGCAGCGCCTTCAACCGCCACTGCGTCTTCTCCCATCACGTATTTGATTACCTCGTACAGGACCTCGGCTTTCACCGGCTTTTGCACAAAATGCTTGGCGCCCTTCTGCAAAGCGGCAACGATATTCTCTTGGTACCCGACAGAGGAGACCATGATCACGCGCGCGTCCGGATGTTGGCGAATAATGCGCTCCGCGGCCTCGATCCCTTCCATCTGTGGCATGGTGATGTCCATCAGCACAATGTCCGGGATGGCTCGGTCATATTCGGTGATGGCGGTGCAGCCGTCACCGGCCTCGCCGGCGACGTTGCCGCCGAATGATTCCACCATCTTGGTTACGTTCTTGCGCGCAAATACTGAATCATCCACCACCAGGTATCGGATGGGCTGACGGTCTTTACTGCGCATTAGAGCCGCAAATTGCTCCATAGTGTTATGTCTCCTTACTGCAAACCCCAAAAACTTTGTCCCTAATAACTGCTGTGCCGCTAAACCTTTGCCATGCTCCGACGCTCGACCGAACATTGTGCCAGCAGCGTGTTCGCCATCATCTCCAGCGAAACAACTCTCTGCGCATAGCCCTTTTCAATCGCAACCTTCGGCATCCCGAATACCACGCAGGATTGTTCGTCTTGTGCGATGGTGAGTGCGCCTGATGCCTTCAATGCGCCCAGCCCGTCCGCGCCGTCTTCGCCCATGCCGGTCATGATCACGCCCACTGCGCCGGACGCAAATTCCTGCGCGACGGATTTGAACAACACATCCGCTGATGGGCGATGTCCGTTCACACGTTCGTCGTCGGCCAGCACTACCATGTCACCCAACGGCATGCGGCGGACGCGGATGTGCCGATTGCCGGGACAGATCAATGCGCGTCCCGCCTGAAGCATGTCGCCGGATTGCGCTTCTTTCACTTCGATGGCGCAACACTCGTTTAAGCGCCGCGCGAACATATCGGTAAAGCCTTCGGGCATGTGTTGAACTACTACGATGGAGCCGGGGAAGTCTCCCGGTAATTGCGCAAGCATGTACTGCAATGCGTTTGGTCCGCCGGTGGAGATGCCAATGGCAACGATCTTTGTCGGGGCCTTTTTCGGCTTGGACTTGAGCTTTTGTACCTTTGTCGGTTCGAGTGAGACGTTGGCTTTCACTCGCGGCTCAGCCTTGGCTGCGACTTTGATCTTGCCGATCAGTTCGGTCGCGATCTGTTCCATCTGTGCCGATGCCGCGTCCCGTGGCTTGGCGACAAAGTCGAATGCGCCTAGCGCCAGTGCTTTGAAAGTTGAGGAAGCGCCGTCTGTCGTGTGGGAACTGACGATGATCACAGGCAGTTTGTGCTTTCGCATGATCTGGCGCAGTGTCTCCATGCCATCCATACGCGGCATTTCTAGATCAAGAGTGATCACGTGTGGGTGTAGCTCGTCGATCTTCTTCAGTCCGAATTCGCCGTCCATTGCGGTGCCTACGACTTGTATGTCGTGGTCACGCTCAATGATCTGCGGGATCAATTTCCGCATCAGCGCCGAGTCGTCAATGACCAGTACTCTCACGGGTGCGCTCATGCGGATGCCCCCGCGGTGAGCTGCTCGTCGATGTCCGCGCTCGATTTTCCCAATCTCGTCACAACAGAATTCAGGTTCAAGATCAGCACGACGGTGCCATCGCCCAGGATGGAAGCGCCGCTGACCAACTCAGTAGCAACCAAGTGGTCGTCGAGAGCTTTGATGACCAACTCTTCCTCGCCCACCAGTTTGTCCACGACGAGCCCGAATTTGCGGTCACCGATGGCGATCACGACGATAAATATTTTCTTTTGGTTGCTCTTGCTCTTCACCAGTTTGTTCAAGCGAACGAGCGTGAGCACCTGGTCGCGCAGCTTGATGACTTCGTGCTGGTCGACGCGGTGGATCTCTGTTTCCATTGCCCGCGTGATTTCCAAGACCGAACTGAGCGGTACTGCATAGAGGCGCTCGGCAACACGGAACATCAGGGCCTTGATGATGGCCAGCGTAAGCGGCACTTTCAGATAGAAGGTGGAACCCACTCCTACTTTGGTATCGATGACAACGGTGCCTTTTAGACGTTCGAGGACGCTCTTGACGATGTCCATGCCCACGCCGCGGCCGGAGACGGAAGTGATCTCTTCCGCCGTACTCAATCCTGGGTGGAAGATCAGATTCAGCGCTTCTCCTTCGGTCATCCGCGCAGCATCTTCCTGCGTGACGATTCCGCGCTCGATCGCTTTGGTCACAACCTTCTGGCGGTCGATACCCCGCCCGTCATCCGATACTTCGATGACAACATTGTTGCCCTGGTGAAATGCGTTCAGCTTAATCGTGCCGATCTTCGGCTTGCCGGCAGCGATGCGGTCTGCTGGGGACTCGATGCCGTGCCCGATAGCATTGCGGACCAGGTGCGCCATGGGTTCGGCGAGGACGTCCAGGATGCTCTTGTCGAGGTCCGTGTTTTGCCCGCTGACCTCAAGGATCACTTCCTTGCCACAGGCCTTGGAGACATCACGCACCACGCGAGGGAAGCGCCGGAACAGTTGTTCCACTGGCACCATGCGGACTTTCATTACCGACTTTTGCAGGTCATTAAGCACCCGCGCCTGGTAGGCAAGGGCGTCGGCGAATTTGGCGCGTAACGGGTCCTTCGTAAATTTCTTGTCGAACTCATTGATGGTCTGCGTGAGCATCGACTTGCCGATGATCAGTTCACCCACCAGGTTCAGCACAGCGTCAATCTTTTCGGCATCCACCCGCAAGGTGCTTTCAGGAGCGCTGATGAGGTTTGATGCGGAACCAACTTCCGTTTCCGCGGCCGGCGCCTCGTCGAGCTGGTTATCCAGACCGAGCAAGTCTTCATTCTGAGTGTGATCGATCTCGCCAGTTCCGTTCGCGCTCACCGGTTCCGCAGCGGGAGGCGCATAGCGCTCAACCTTCACGTCCGAGATCACAGCCGGGATCTTGCACTTCTTTGCGATGTATTCTTCATCAAAACTGCTGGCGAGGGCGGCGCTGATGTGGTCCACCTTGTCCATGGCGGCGCCTTCATCGGGAACCACAACCAGCAGAGTTCCGAGATCGGCAAAAGCATTCTTGACCATCTGCAACGCAACCGCGCGCACCACGCAATTCGGGTCGATAGTTAATGAAAGCTGAATGACCTTGAGCCCGCGGCTGGCTGCGTCCGCCATTACCATCTTTTCGTATTCAGTCCACTCGAAGCCCAGCGGGGGGGCTTTCATAGCGGACTTTACCGGTTCCGCCAATGATGGGCCTGGCTTGCTGATGAGTGCGTGAATCGCGTCCAGAACTCGATCGCCAGTTGGAGCCGGTGAATTCGTTCGATACGCATTCAGCATGTGCTGGAATATGTCCGCGGCGTTCAGGACAACTTCGGCCACCTTTGTTCCTTGCTGCTTGGCCAACTCCGGCGTGAGTGCATCTTCCAATTCGTGCGCCAGCGCGCTGAGTTCACTGTAACCGCAAGCGGCGGAATCTCCTTTAAGCGTGTGCACCGTGCGACGCACTTGTCGCACCACCTCGGGATCACCCGGGTGTTTCTCCAGCTCCAGCCCTTCTTCATTCAGCGCCTGCAACAATTCCGTGGCGCTTTCAAAGAAGAGATCTTTGAGCTCAGATGCACGTTCTTCGGAGAAGAAGCTCAACCGTTCACCTCAATGCGTTGATAAGCAGTGCCGTTGTTAACGTGGATCATTTTGTACTTGTCACTCAACCCGAAAAGGCTCTCGGCGTGGCCGATAAATAAATATCCTTCCGAATTGAGACAGCGATAGAACTTGTCCACCAGTCGCTTCTGCTCGGCTTCGTCAAAATAGATCATCACGTTGCGGCAGAAGATCACGTCATTGCGCTGGGGAAGGAATTCAGTCTTGAGATTGTGGAAGTCGAAGTGGACGAGTTCTTTAACAGCCTTCTTGATCGCGTACTTGTCGCCGGTCTTGTCGAAATAGCGGAGCCGGAAAGCGTAGTCCACTGCTTCCATGTGGTTTTCGTTGTAGATGCCTTCTTGCGCGGCGCGCAGTACCGAATAGTTGATGTCGGAAGCCAGAATTTCCACCTTCCACGGTGGCGGTATTAAAGGTTTGGGAGAGGGCATTTCAAAGGGCAGGGGATTGCGCAAGTAGTAGTAGGCCAACGCATCGCAGATGATCATCGCCAGCGTGTATGGTTCTTGGCCGGTAGAACAGCCGGCGCTCCACACGCGCAGGCTGAAATCGCGGCGGCTCTGCTTGCGGTGCAATATTTCTTCCAGCGTGTTCTTGTGGAAGAGTTCGATCTGCGGTTTGTTGCGGAAGAAGCTGGTTTCATTGACGGTGAGGTTTTCCACCAGGGCAGCGAGTTCCGCCCTGCCTTCGCGGCTGGTCAGCAGACGATAGTAGCTATAGAACGAATCGAGACCGGTGATCTTCAGACGACGCTGCAACCGGTCTTGCAGGAAGTGCACGCGGCGTTCATCGAAGAACATGCCGCATTCCTGGTAAACCAGCGTCTGTAAGAGCTTCAGTTCCGGCTCAGTGATGGATAGGTTTATGCTCGGTGTGGCCATGAGTGTCTAACTCGCCCCCAAAGGCGCACTCCTGATCTAGGAGTCGCTTGCCAAATCTCGTCTCGATATTTTTACTCGCTTGCTATACCGCGGCCCCGAGCTGAGTCGCCGCAACGTCGGCCAATCTCTTCAGTTCGCCTTTTTGTAATATCTTGTTCAACTCGATCAGGATGATCAACCGGTCCTTCAACTTGCCTACGCCGGTCACATAATTCAGGTCGCCTTCTTCGAAAACATTGGGCGGCGCTTCTACGTCCTCATGCGGCATCTTCAAGACTTCAGAAGCTGCGTCCACGATCAGTCCCACCATCTTGGCGTCCACTTCGACAACGAGGATCCGGTTCTTCTTGTTGCGCGTGATCTCTTTTTCGCCGAACCGCTTACGCAGGTCGACGATGGAAACAATCTTGCCGCGCAAGTTAATCACGCCCTCAATGTATTCGGGCGCATCGGGAACAGCAGTGATGTCCGGAACGCGCACGATCTCATGGACCATCGAGATCGCGACGCCGAACGTCTCCCGGCCAATCCGAAAACCGACAAGATGTAAGTCTTTGGCCATCGAATTCCGCTCCCTTAATTCTGCGACGTCGCGTATCGCGACATTCCGCGTCCGCTGCCGCCGTGTCCGTTCGCGCTGGATTCCAGAACGAAGCGGTCCATCGATTCCAACAGCGTGCGCGCCATCTTGGACATCTCTTCTGAGGAGGCCGCTAACTGTGTAGAGCCCGATGTCGAACGCTGCGTCAGTTCGCGCATCTTTTCCATCGCCCGGACAACTGCCTGCGCACCCGATGCCTGCTCTTCGACCGACGAGTTGATCTCATGTGTGATCTCGTTCAACCGGCCAGTGGCCTTTGCGATCTGCGTGGAGCCGTTCGATTGCTCGTTCGTCGCCGCGCCAATCTCCTGGGCGAACTTGTACACCTCGGTCACAACGTTTGAGATCTTCTTCAACGCCGTTCCCAGATCGGTTCCCAGCCCCAGACCTTCGTCAACGATGGTGGTGCTCTTGTCCATGTTCTCGACGGCCTTGCGCGCTTCCTTCTGAATGCTGGAGATCAGCTCAGAAATCTCACGCGTTGATTGCGCCGATTTTTCCGCCAGCTTGCGGACTTCATCCGCGACCACGGCGAAGCCGAGTCCATGCTCGCCCGCCCGCGCCGCTTCAATGGCTGCATTCAGCGCCAGCAGGTTGGTCTGTTCGGCTAGGTCGTCGATGACTTCCACGATCTTGCCGATGTCATCTGTCTTCTGGCCCAGATCGCCGATGATCGTCGCCGAAGATTCGATTGCTTGGTTAATCCTGTTGAGGCCGTTGGTGGCTTTTTCCATAGTGACGATGCCGCTCTGCACCTCTTCACGCGAACGCTGGGAGATGTCGAGCAATACTTTCGCTGTATCCGCAACGCGCTGGATCGACGCCACCATCTGGTCGATGGAAGCCGACGTCTCGCTAACGCTCGACGCCTGTGTCTGCGTGTTCTTCACCATGTTCTGCACGTTAATGCTCATCTCGTGCATGGTGCTGGTGACTTCGTCGATTGCGGATGCCGCCTGCACATTGATGCGCGCCGATTCATCCGAAGCCGATGCAACTTCATTCGATCCGCTGGCCACTTGCGACGCGCCATCGCGGACGCTCTTCACCATGCTGCGCAGTCCGTGGATCATTTCCGTGAAGGCGATAGCTAACGTGTCGCGCTTGGAACGCGCTTGCACGTCAACCGTGAGGTCTCCGCCGGCGATGGATTCCGATACTGCCGCCATCTCCTTGAGATAGCCAACCATGTTGTTGAATGTCTTTGCCAATTCGCCGATCTCGTCGTCACGATTGATGTCGACTGTCTGGTCGAGATCGCCGGAGTTGCCGATCTCGCGTGCGACGGAGATCAGGTGGCCGAGGGGTTGCGTGATCGATTGCGAGATCTTGAATGCTATGAACAGGCCGCCTGTCATTGAGCCAAGCGTGCCGATAATAGAGAACCAGAAACTTAGAGAACTCGCATTTTCGCTGCTCTTCTGCTGGGCCTTGACGATCCTGTCAATTGCCGCCTGCGCTTCGTCCAATGGCTCCTTGGATTTTTTGAGCCATTCAGTGGGGTCCTGTTGGAGATAGAAGATTTGTAATTCGGCAACGGTGCTATTTCCCGCATCTACTTGCTTCCGCTTGTCCACCAAGGGATCAGCAAATCCCGTCTTCCATTTTTGCTCTGCATCGCGGATTCGCTGCAGCGCAGACCTAATATCGTTATCGCCCTGAACCTGTGCAATTGCCCGCTCCAACTGTCCATCCAGTCTTGTAACGCCTTTGCCCATGTCTTCGGCGCCGCGTGTATCGCCACTGAGCAGGTAATTGCCCAGATTTTGCCGGTTCTGCATCATCTGGAAGCCAATATCCGCGGTCTGCTGTTGGACGGTAAACAGCGCGGCCGTCTTAGCCTGACCGGAGCGGTCATATGCCATCACAGCCCAGGTGATGATTGAGATCACGCCCACCAGGCCCAGCACCAAGCCAAAGCCTAAATATAGTTTTCTGCCGATAGTCATCTCTTGCAAGCCTCCGCAATCACAGGCACGCCGGCCGATTTAATTTGCCGGGGAATGTAGCTGCCCATTATTGCCCAGTATTGGGCTATTGCCCACCATTGAACTTGAACTCAACCAGTTCTTTTGTTTCCTCTGTTGATGCCTCGTACTTGAACTGTTTCGCCGCATTGACCGCAGCATCAATCAATAAAGGATGACCACCAATCGCCTTTACGCTCTTCACCGAACCGTTGGGGTTCACTGTAAGCTCCACCTTCACCACGCCGTTCACATTCATTTTCTTGGCGAGCTCAGGGAAGAGCGGCGTTGCCCTAGATTTCACTTCTCGGGCGAAGGCAGGCACTGCAAGCGTTCCCAAAAGGATGACCATCATGAACAGGTTCATCCAACGTTGATTCATTCTGTTTTTTGACACAACTCCTCCTTTAGGGAATTCCTATATACCCAATGCAATGCCAGTGCCAGTTGGTAAAAGTGGAGTGCAGTTTAATTGCGATGAGGTAAGTAGATGAAAATAAAGAGAGTGTTTGCCGGACATCAGATTTTCACTTGTGGCACGGTAGGCTGGGAGGGGATTGTTTCGTCTCAGCACCCTCGAATTACATCAATATTCGTCTCAACCTGAGAAAGTAGACATCGCAACTCCGTGTTACTAAAGGTCGAACCCCCACCTTAATTCTTCTTGACTCAATTTGAGAATCCGACGTACTGTCTAGCTCTCCCCCTGCGTTTGGTTCCAATTAAGGACATTCTTTGAGCAAGAGACTGGCAAAGAAAGCTACCAGCCGGGCCCCTGGGTCGAGTGCGCAAGGTCGCAAGAATCGCGACGAACGGCGCATTGAGAACCTGGTGGCAATGGCGTTGGAACTGGGAAGTTCGCTCAGCTTGCCGGAGCTGGTTCAAGCGCTTGCAGTTCGCGCAGGCAGCATGTTTGGAGCGCGCGCAACCGCAGTAGCGCTCGCACATGGTGATTCTGTTGAAACCATCATGCTGCACGAACAAGGATCCAAGCCAAGCCGCTATCTTCAATCTCGACTCACCCAATTCCTTACAACCTTCGCAGCGACAATGCACGATCCAATCTGCGCTGTTTCTGGCGAAGACCTTCTAGGTGAATTACACGCACTGGTGCAATGGAAGAGCGCGACCATCGCCCGCCTTACGGGAACAGACGGGGAATTGCTTGGCCTTCTTTGTATCGCTGATCCGGAGCCGGAGATTGCCGGCGACGACCTTCGCCTGCTTCAGGCGTTCGTGCGCCATGCATCTATGTCGCTGGAGAATTCGCGGCTGTTTTCCCGGATCACGCAAGCCAGCAAGCAATGGGCAGAGATATTCGATTCACTCACTGACTTCGTAGTGGTCCACGACGACGAGCACCGGGTGATGCGCGCGAACCGCACGCTTGCGGAATTTATTGGCGCGCGCCCCGCCGAACTCATCGGCATCCATATGCGCGACCTGCTCGCGAAAGGCGACCGTATGGGGATGCAGCCCTGTCCTTTCTGCTTACCAGACATGGACAACGACGAATTTGTTCATCCAGTACTTGATCGTGTCTACCTGCTTTCGACGTCGCGCGTTCACGGCGCCCTCGACGAGGGCTTGCAGACTGTCCACGTCTTGAAGGACATCACGGACCGCAGGGAAGCCGAGCGCCGATATCGGGAGTTGTTTGACAATGTGCAGGAAGGTGTTTTCTTCTCTTCGCCTGAAGGGCGCTTCATTGAAGTCAATGATGAGCTGGTAAGCATGCTGGGCTATGCGAGCAAAGAAGAACTGCTCAAGATCGATATCGCAAAGCAACTGTATCTCTCTCCGCAAGAACGCGAGCAAGGCTACGAAACGCTGAATCCGCTGGAAGAACTTCGCCACCATGAGGCCTCATTCAGGCGGAAAGACGGCACCCTCATCCAAACGCTGGTGAATGCCTTCGCGGTAAAAGACGCAAAAGATAAAGTTATCCAATATCGCGGGATGATCCTGGACATCACTGACACCAAGAAATTCCAATTGCAGTTGCAGCGCGAGCGCGATTTCAATATCCAGATCTTGAACAACACGCAAAGCATGATCCTGGTGGCCGATACTGCCGGGCTCATCAGCTACGCCAATCGTCGTTGCTATGAGGCCGGAGGTTATGGCCAGCGTGATTTAGTCGGACACAAACTCGCGGAACTTGTCTCGATCGGAGATCGTCCCACGTGGGATTCGGCTTTTGATGTCGCCTTGCTGGGTGATCCGGTTGACAACCTTGAAGTGCAGATCATCCGCGGAGCCGGGCTGGTCGGCACGTTTTCAGTGAACATGAGTCCCATGCGCGGTGGTCAGGAAGTGGTCAATAGCGTTGTCGTGGTGATGACGGACATCACTGAAGTAGCCAATATCCAAGCCAAGCTGATGAATACCGAGAAACTCGCTGCGGTAGGACAACTTGTTTCCGGCGTCGCGCACGAAGTAAATAATCCGCTGACTGCAATCATGGGATTCGCCGACCTCATGCTTGAGAACCCGACGCTTCCCGACGGCGTCCATCAGGATTTGCGCGTGATCATGCAGGAAGCGCAACGAACAAAAGAGATAGTCCAGAATCTTCTCAGCTTTGCCCGCCAGATGCCTCCGCAACGCGAACCGGTGGACCTGAATGCCGTTCTCCGCCGGACCATCGCATTGCGCTCCTACGATTTTTCCAGTCACGGCGTCGATATTATTGAACGGCTGGAAGAGCCGCTGCCGCACATCATCGGCGACGCTCACCAGTTGCAACAGGTTTTCCTCAACATTCTGAACAACGCCTATGACGCTGTCCGCGAGACAGCCCGTCGTGGCCGCATTGAGATCACCACCACGCGCGAGAATGACGTTGTTCACGTTGGCTTCAAAGATAACGGTCCTGGAATCGTCAACTCGGAACGCATCTTCGATCCCTTCTTCACCACGAAAGATGTAGGCAAAGGAACCGGATTGGGACTGAGTATCTGCTATGGCATCGTTCACGCGCACGGCGGAGAGATCATATGCCAGAACAATGCAGGATCTCCGGGCGCCTCTTTTTGCGTGAAGCTGCCCATGATCCCAGAAATTTATCGCAATGTTCCCGAGTCCCGTTCCAAAGCTCGCGAAAAAGGGAGATGAAGGAACAACAGTTAACCAATGACGGCCTCCCCTAAAAGTGCTTTTGCTGTTTTGCCGTTGCTAGTCATAGAGGACGAGGTCTCCGTGCAGTCGTTTCTGCGCGCTGCGCTGGAGCGCAATGGATTTCAACTGGAGATCGCTGCTTCCGGAGCGGAAGGACTCGAATTGTTGAAACTGAAAAATTACTCGGGGGTGATCTCCGATATGCGTACTCCCGGAGGGGTGAATGGCGCGGACGTTCACGCATGGATCTCCGCCAATCGTCCGGAACTGGCTTCGCGCATGCTCTTCATCACCGGCGACATCGTGAATGAGGAGACGGCAAAGATATTGCAGAGCACCGGAATCCCCTGTATCGAGAAGCCTTTTCGCGTGCAGGAGTTGATCAGCGCCGTGAATAAGGTCTTAGGTGAGTAGTCATGGATGAGATGAAAATGCGATTTCTGATCGTTGATGATGACAAGAACATTCGGCGGCTTTGCGTCACCATCGGTTCATCGCTGGGCTTTGAGTGCGTGGAAGCCGAAAGTGCTGAAGCCGCGCTGAATGATATCGACCTTCATTCTCCTGACATCATCCTTGCCGACCTGATGATGCCAAACATGACCGGCATCGATTTTCTGGAGCAGGTAAAGAAGCTTCTGCCCCGGACGGAAGTTGCCATCATGACCGGACACGGCAGCATAGAATCTGCCGTCCGCGCCATGAAGATGGGCGCATACGATTTCATCACAAAGCCTTTCCGCATCGACGAACTCAAGCTGCTCTTGCAGCGCATGGAAGAGAAAGTCCAACTGGTCGCCGAGAACCAATTCCTTCGCGAGCGTGTCAGCGCCGAGATGGAGCTGAACGGCATCATCGGCTCCTCGGCAAAAATTCAGGACGTGCTGCGCATGGTCGCGCGCCTCAAGGACACGCGCACTCCGGTCTTGATCACTGGTGAGAGCGGCACAGGAAAAGAATTGGTCGCCCGCGCAGTCCACTATCATGGCGCGTTAGCGAAACGGCCGTTTGTCGCCGTCGATTGCGGTTCCTTGGTGCCGACGCTGATTGAAAGCGAATTGTTCGGTTACGAGAAAGGTGCATTCACGGGCGCGATGCGTTCCAAAGAGGGCCTCTTTCAGGCCGCGAGCGGCGGCACTATATTCCTGGACGAGATCGGCGAACTCCCGCTGGAGATGCAAGCCAAGCTTCTGCGCGTTCTTCAAGAGAAGGAAGTTCGCCCCGTCGGAAGCAACAACAAGGTCAAGGTTGATGTCCGCGTCATCGCCGCCACCAACCGCGATTTAGAAACCGCATATCGCGACGGCGATTTCCGCAAAGATCTGTTCTTTCGCCTGAACGTTGTGACCATCCATATGCCGTCCTTGCGCGAGCGCAAGTCTGACATTCCCACGCTGGTGCATTGGTTTCTGGATAAGTACGCCCCGAAACAGATGGTTCAGGTATCCAGTGAGGCCATGAAATGCATGTTGAATTACGAATGGCCGGGAAACGTCCGCGAATTGGAGAACTGTATCGAGCGAGCCGTCGCCCTGGGCACGGACAATCTCCTCGAGGTCGCCGATCTGCCGCCTGCAATGCACTTAGGTCGAGAACGTCAAACCGGAGTTACAGACACACAACTCTCAGGCAGCGATCTTGAAGAGTTGGAGAAAGCGACCATCCAGCGGGTCTTCGAGCAAGTCCGCGGTGACAAAGCTCTTGCCGGGAAGATGCTGGGCATTAGCCGTGCCACGTTATATCGCAAACTGAAGCGCTACAGGATTGGGGAAAGTGCTGAACGGGCGATGACGGTTGCGGTTTCTTGAGAATCTAAGTCGCGAACCCCTGCATCAATCCGCCGAAAGCCTTTGCTTTTAATCCGTGTCATCCGTGAAATCCGTGGCAAAGCTTTGCTTTCCCCTGAGACACGCGTCTCACCCTGAGACAATCGCCTTATCGTGCGCTTTTCGGCGTAATTAAATCAACAACATAGCAGTCCATTTCTTTGGCTGCACTCTTGCTTAGCACTCATTGGTGCTCTTCGTGTGTGCGATGAGTACCAAGGATTCGGGAAAGAGGGCAGACAAGTGTTCCAGCAAGCCGCAGTCGCAGCGACAATCACAGATTCGCAAATCGAACGACTCGCTCGCTTCTTTCCCAGTGCAATCCGCATAAGCGTTCCTGTGCGCGTGTGCGCCGCGGGAGCGAACAGCGGTTCCGCCGAGGATACAGTCATCGAATTCGGCACTGCGAACGAAGTCCTATTTAGCTCCGTGCTGCCACTCGAATTTGAAGACAAGGTCCGCCTGAAGAGCGCGGACGGTTCGATCGATGCCGAGGCCGACGTTGTGGCGGTGCAATTGAGCAACGGCAAGCTGGCGATTGCTGCACGCTTTAGCCGCAAAGTCACGAACTGGATAATCAAGGCCAAGTCCTAATCGGCTGTTTCGGGAAATGAAGTTGACGAAAGTGAAGTAGAAAGCTGGGGAATGAAGATGAGTACTGCGGTGGTCAATCTTTCCGAAGTCGCCCTGAAGTGGCGCAACGCGCGCCGCATCTATCCGGTGTATTCGGAACTCAACCGGCTGTTCGACTTAGGCGTTGGCCCCTGCCGCGAGCTTGAAAGTCCCATCAACCGCTCTGAGCCGGAAGTGATGGAGAGCATCCGTGAATGGTTCAACCAGATGGACAACAAAGTCCAGGTCTTCCAGTTGCGCCAATTGCTCCAGACCACTCATTTGGCGACGGAAGAAAATCTTCACGCACTGCTTGCGCGCCATCTCGGCAAAACGGAAAAGCCGGTTTCACTGCGCGACAAAGTCGATTATCTTTTCGTCCAGTATTACGCGCACTGCGCTCCCCACGATTCTCACAACACCCAGATTGATTTCGACCACGTGGCTGAAATACTGCATCCAGTGGTTGGCGATGTCTCTCCGTTGCTACCGTCGTTTTGCGATACGTTCGATTCAACTTTGCAGGAACTCGATGAATGTTCGAGCCTCGGCGATCTCTTGCAACGCAAGATCGTGGAGAAGGCGCGCGCGATCAAGGACGAAGCCGGCGATAAGTACTTTATGCCGTCGGTATTGGTCGCCTTCACGCGGTTCAATTTCTTGATGCGGCTCGGCTTCTTCCGGTTGATGCACGCCGACTTGCACGCGATCCGATTTGCGATTCACCAGATGGAAGCGCGCGGGCAAACGTCTTGCGATTGCACTTCCGTCGAACTCAGCGAGCAGGAACCGCTGATCCATTTGCGCGAGACATGTCACGACTGGAAAAAACCTTTTCGCGCCGCCTATTCGGCTGGAAACAGCTTTGCGCATCTGGTGAAGATCCGCGCGGCAGTCGAAACTGCAATGGCCAAGCCTCTGCCCGTTGTCATCCTGGAAGAACCGCCAGTAGACACCGTGGTCGAAGAAGCTGCGCCGGTTGCAGAACCCGATGCGCCAATCGAGGTTGCCGTCGTTGAAGAAGTAGCGGCAACCGTACAGGCACCCGCACCAGTGGCTCCGGCAGTCGTCGCGGAACCCGAGGTCGTTGCGCTTGATCTTGACTCATGCCTCGAACAGATTGCCGAGCAGTTGATCGCGGTCACGGGAAAGTCCGCGTCCGTCTCCACAGTGCTCATGGGCGGGACAAAGATCCTGCTTGCCTCTTGGGAGGTGGCTGCATTCGTGCGCGGGGGCGATGACGCTTCCGACGCGCTGCAGCGTGCCGTGGCCGCACGCGCCATCGTGAACTTAGCGGTCGAACGCAAGAAGCGCGATGAGACTGTGGACATGGGTCTCGCAATTTCATTGGCGCACGCCGAGGCTTCGCAGATTCAGGAGCGCATTGCCGAAGCCAAAGACAAGAAGAATATCGATGCAGCTGTAAATCTCGCCGCGACAGCCAAGCGCCTGTTAAGCGCGTTGGATGAAGCGGAAAAAGCCAGGTAGGAAAGTACCTCGGAGGACTTCTAGGTGAACGAACAAACCGTACTCTTGATCACAGACGATGCGCAGTTTTCACGCGATATCGTCGGGCGCTGGCAGATGGAACGCGCCGTTCCGGTATTTAGCTTAGTGAGCAGCAACGTGTGGAACGCATCCCATTCCGCGCCTTGCGACTTGGCGATCGTTGGCGGAATGCGCGATGGGCAGCTCTCGGTGGTCCTCCGGGAACTGGAATCGCTGGGAATCCCGACAATCTGTGTTGCCAAAGAGTTTGGAATGCATCTATTGCGATCGGAATTCGCGCGCGTGCTAGCCATCCGTCAGCATGATGCCTGGCTGGATTCAGTAGTCGTCCTCAGCGGGGAAGTCCTGCGGCGCGTTGAAGCTACAGCCCGCGCAAAACGTGCCGAAGCCGCGGCCCACGCAAGCACATGCAACGCCGCGCTGGGAAAATACATGCTCGACGCCCGCCACGGATTCAACAACGCATTGACTTCAGTCCTAGGTAACGCCGAACTGCTACTGCTCGAGCCGGCAGAACTACCCGAGCGAATGCGCGAACAGATTGACACCATTCACAATATGGCACTGCGGCTCCATGAAATGATGCAGCGTTTTTCGTCGTTGGAATCGGAAATGTACTTCACGGAACGCGAGTCTCAGAGTGAGAACAAGGGGGCGCCTCAGGCTTACCTATCAGGTACCTAAGCCTTTTCTTGGGCATTACTTAGGTGAACTGGGTGGTAAGCTTTATCCCGACGTATGTTCCTCGTGGAACACTGTGGAATTCCCTCAGGAAGATGCTGTGGTTGGCGGGAACAGATAGAACTGCATGACTAAGAAAATTTTGATTTGCGACGATTCGATCGCCGAGGTCAGGCTCATACAGTCTGTACTCGACAAGGCGGGATATTGGTCGGTGGTGACGAATGATCCCACGCAGATCGAGCGCACGATCGATATCGAACGGCCGAATTTGATTCTGTTAGATGTGGTCATGCCGCAACGAAATGGTTTCCAAGTGTGTCGCGATTTAAAAGGAAACGCTGAGTACAGCCGCATCCCTCTCGTAGTGGTGAGTTCGAAGGACCAGGAGAGCGACAAGTTTTGGGCAAAAGAGCAGGGCGCCGACGGATATGTAGTGAAACCGTTCACACCGGAGCAACTGCTGGGCGCGATCCAAAGGTTCGTCTAAAACGCAGAAGAAAATGCAGGAAGAGATTCCACAACTCGAAGCGGTGTCGTCAGAGGCTGCGGCCGCAGCGGCGGGCGAGCAAGGTGATGATGTCCGCGTGAATGCTTCCGGAGAGCGCTTGCCGGAGAAGCAGTACTGCATTTTCCGCGCGGGGCGCGAGCGATTTTGTTTGCACGTGCTGGACATTGAAGAAGTAGTGGAATGGCCCTCAGTGACGAGGGTCCCGCTTTCTCCCAGTTTCCTGATGGGAGTCTTTAATCTGCGCGGGGGAATCGTGCCGGTGATCGACATTGCTTTCACTGAGGGCAGGCGCGCTGACCTTCCACCGAAACATTGCGTCGTGGCGATGATGAAAGGTGCGGAGGGCGCCGATGATTTGCGACTCGGGATTGCGGCCGACGAAGTGATCGGAACATATACAACGGCAGAGCCGTTGCTGATCGACGAGGCCCCTCGGGATGTTCCGCACTGTTGCGGGATGCTGCGCCATGACGATCGGCTGGCGCTGGCATTGAGTTTGAAGCGGCTCACGGAAGCATTTCCGGTGCCGGTGATATGAAAATCAAAAGCCTAACCGCGGATAAAAGACAGATCAAGGCGGATAGAGCAATTTAGTTTCGCGTTTCTAGTTGTTGAGTTTGTAATTTGAAATCACAAATCACAAATTACAAATGGTGCTAGCAAGGTTCTGGGGAGGCTGTATATGAAAGGTCGGTTGGGTTCGACCATCTGGACGTGGGTGGCAATCAATGCAGTGGTACTGCTGACGGTAGTCGTCGTCGCTTATAGCGCAGGCGCGCATAGCGGCGGACTTCCCATTGCCAGCGCCATGCAGGCGCAGGGATCCACGCCGCTGCTTTTGCTCATTGCGTTCATCGCTGCCATCGGCATGAGCTTGATGCTGTTTATCGTCTTCGGTAATCGCGTGATCAAGCCTGTAAAAGAGCTTACTGATTTCTCCGAAAAGTTGGCAGCTGGAGACTACAAAGCAAAAGCCGAAGTCGATTCGGATGATGATTTCAGCGTCATTGCCGCGGCATTCAACCAGACCTCGGAAAAGGTTTCGCGCGCCGTCCTCAACCAGGAGGCGCAGGAATCATTACAGCGCAGCGTCACTGACTTCCTGACCATCGTCAGCCAGATCGGTCGAGGCGACTTGACGCTTCGCGGCAAGGTCACGAACGACGCGCTGGGCAACGTGGTTGACTCGGTTAACTACATGCTCGACAACTTTACGCGTGTGCTGGAGCGAGTCCGCAAGAGCGCCATTGATGTGGCGTCGAACGCGAACGAGATTCTGCTTTCGTCCGAAGACATGTCTGCCGGTGCAACGCAGCAAGACCAGGAGATCACGAACACATCATCCGCCGTCGAAGAACTGACGGTCTCGATGAAACAAGTCTCGAACAATGCGGAAGCCAGCGCTGAAGCTGCGCGACGCGCACTCGATGCCGCCGAGCAGGGCAACCGCGCGGTACGCGACACGCTGGAAGGAATGCAGCGCATCCGCGCTTCCGTGCAGGCTACCGCGAAGAAGATCAAATCGCTGGGTGACCGCTCGCTGGAAATTTCAGAGATCATCAACGTCATCAACGACATTACAGAACAAACAAATCTTCTCGCGCTCAACGCCGCAATCGAAGCGGCGCGCGCCGGAGAAGCAGGACGCGGATTCGCGGTGGTTGCCGATGAAGTCAGGAAACTCGCCGAACACTCCCGCACCGCTACCAAGGACATTGCCGCGCTCATCAAGGCCATCCAGGCAGAGACGAACGAAGCCGTGGTGGTCATGGAAGAAGGAACCAAGGAAGTAGAAGTGGGAGCGCGACTCGCAGACCAAGCGGGAAAAGCGCTGGAGGCGATCTCGAGCGTCGTGCGCCAATCGGCCGAGCTGGTACAGGAGATCTCACTCGCTTCGAAGCAGCAGGTGCGCGGTACTGAAGGCGTCGCCAATGCAATGCAGATCATTTCGAACATCACACGCCAGACCTCACAGGGCGCACGGCAGACTGCACGCACTGTCGAGCACATGGTGAAGTTGTCAGAACAGTTGAACGAGGCGCTTTCGCAATTCCGTATCGCTTCAGGGAACGCGCAGAATCCTGGAGCCGTGAGCGAGGTTGCTGCGGCAGCGAGGCGGTAAGCGTTTTCACCACAGAGACACAGAAGCACAGAGAAAATCAGGGCAGGTTTAAGGTCGTGCCCTGAGTTCAAACAGGGAACCTGACAAGAGCTGAATGGTGACTCAACAAGCCACAAGCGCGGTTGTAAGCGAGCACGAACTCTCCGAGATGCGCTCTCTTTTGGAGCAGCGCTCGGGGATATTGTTCGATGTCTCGCGGGAAAGGTTTTTCTCGATTCGCGTGCGCGAGCACATGAGCGAGAAGAAGATGGCGCACGGGTCAGAACTGCTACGGGTGATCCGCGGATCGAACGTTGAGTACGACCGGTTTCTGGAACGACTGTTGACGCAGGAGACTTCCTTCAATCGTTATCCCGCAATCTTTCGCGCGCTGGAAAAGAAAGTGCTTCCGGAAATGCACGTTAAAAAATTCTGGGAGAACCCGCGGGCGCTGCGGATTTGGAGCGCAGGTTGCGCGTCAGGAGAAGAGCCGTACACCATCGCAATCACGGTGGCCGACACGATCGAGTCATCCGAAGCATGGAACATAGAGATTCTTGCCACTGACATCAGCAAGCAGGCGCTCGATTTTGCGGAGCGCGGGATTTATCCGCGCAGGGAATTGGAGACGTTGAAGCCGCATCACCTGACCAGTTACTTCACGCAGGAAGGGCAGAATTTTAAAGTCAAACCGAAGATCCGGAAGATGGTGTCATTCGCCCCGCTGAACCTGGCGCAGGCGGTTTACATGGGAAAATTTGACTGCATCTTCTGCATGAACGTGCTGATTTATTTTTCCGAGGAGCGCCGGGCTGCGCTGATCCAGCGTTTTTACGACTACCTGGAGCCGGGCGGATATTTATTTCTAGGTCACGCGGAGTCAGTGGCCAAAGCTGGCGTGAATTTCCAGCCTATCGTTGTTGGTGATTCGTTGATTTATCAAAAACCGGACAATGCCGCGACGAAAAAGAACGCAGCATCTGCACAGGAGAAGCTTTGAGCACGCCGGGGCAAGAATTCGTGGAGGTATTCCTTACGGAAGCCTCCGAGCACCTGCAATTCCTGCGGGAGTACTCCGGCATTCTCATGGATCCGTATCCCATGCCGGAAGACGTGGAGCGCTTGTACATTTCTGCGCACACTCTGGAAGGAACATCGGCATCTTACGGTTATCCGCTCTTCTCGGAAGTCTCCGCCAAACTCGCCCACATCTTTCAATATGCGATGAACGCGACGATCGGACCCGAGGCTTCGGGCCCGCTGGTCGAGTTCATCTCTGAAGGGGTGGCCGTCCTCGAATCTGACCTCATCATGGTCAGCGCCAACAATGTTGAGGCTGAAGAGGACATCAACTCGTTCAAGATCAAGTATCCGTTTGCGTTTCAGGCGCCGGCACCACCTGCGCACGAAGAACCAGCGGCGGCTCCGATCATTCATGTTGAACATCAGCCTGAGCCAGTTCTTGATTCGCAAGAACTGGGGCATGTGCCTGTAGAGATCCCACCTGTTGCTTCGCAACAGATGGGGCACCCGCGCGAAATCCACATAGAGCCGCTCGAGGCGGATGGCGAAGTGCCCGCCGAGATCCTTGAATTCTTTGTTCCGGAAGCGGAAGAGCATTTGCAGATCGTCCAAGACTGTCTGCTTGCGCTTGAAGCCAATCCGAACGCGGAAGACATCAACCGCCTTTTCCGCGCCATCCACACGGTGAAGGGAAGTGCGGCGCAGGTCGGATTGCAGCGCATTGCCCGCGTTGCACATCGCGCCGAAGATCTGGTCGGACGCCTGCGGGATGGGTTGCTGCATCCCAGCGCTGAGATCGTGGACATCTGTCTGGAGTCGGTCGATGCGCTGAAGAAATTCCTCTACAACCAGTGGGCCGATGAAGCAACGATGCAAGCGGCAGTGAATTCATTGCTGACGCGTATCGCAAGGCTTGCGCCGGAAGAGGTTGAAGGTGAAACGCATATAAGCAAACAGCGAGGGCGGGACGCCCTCACGACAGCCGGCGAGGACGCCGGCGCTACAAAGAGCAGCGAGGACGTCGGCACTCCCGTACTTGAACAAGAGCAAGCCATTTCCGAAGAGTTTTCTGTCGCAGCTTCCAGCGCCGACTTTGTCGCACGCATGGCGGTTCCCGCCGAGCCGAAAGAAGATGAAGCTACGGGCGGAGTGGCGGCAGCGAAACGCGATATCACTGCTGTAGCACAGTCGAAGTCCGTGCGCATTGCACTTGAGCGATTGGACCGCATGATGAATGCGGTGGGTGAGTTGGTCATCAACCGCACGCGCATGTTAGGCAGGCTTGCGGAACTGGAACGTCTGGCTGACGTCCTGAATTTTTCCAAGGGCCGCATGGCGGACAAGGTCACTGAGTTTCAGGAGAAGTACGAGTTCAGCCGGCTGACATCGCCGCAAGCGCAGCAGTATCCCTCGCAGTCATATATGGGTGGTGGTGAATTTCCGTTTCGCGGAGGCTTCTCCAGCTACTCCGGCGGATACGATTCCTCGCTTGCTGAATTCAGCGAGTTGGAGATGGACCGCTACGACGATTTCAGCATCCTCTCGCGGTCACTCACGGAAATCTCCGCCGATATCAGCGAAGTGCTAACGCAGCTCGATGGTTTTGTGCGGCGGGTAGATTCCGATATCGACGAATTTACCAAGCTCGCGCATCGGCTACAGGATGAGATCACCCAGGCACGCATGGTGCCTATAGGGAATTTGTACGCACGGTTGTCGCGCACGGTTCGAGACGCTGCCAAAGCCGCCAATAAACAGGTCGAGCTAACTTTGGCTGGCGCGGAGACGGAACTCGACAACAACATCATCCAGCAGATATCGGACCCGCTGATCCACCTGGTGCGCAATTCAGTGGCGCACGGACTTGAACGTCACGACGAGCGTTATCACACGGGAAAGAGCGATCATGGCAATGTGGCGGTGCGCGCGTACCATCGCGGCAACCACATCTTCATTGAAGTAGAAGATGACGGCCGCGGCATTGATTACGAAAAGGTCAAACAGACGGCGATCGCTGCCGGTCTCGTGCATGAAGAAGATGCGGCGAACTTGGCCGAGCGTGACCTGCTCGAATTCCTTTTTCATCCGGGATTCTCCACGGCGCCGCGCAAGACAGAATTGGCTGGGCGCGGAGTGGGACTCGACGTAGTCCGGGCAAACCTCTCATCGCTGAATGGCGAGATCGAGATTGAAACCTCAAAGGGACATGGCACGCGATTCACGCTCAAAGTCCCACTGACGCTGATCATTTCGCAGGCGTTGTTCGTTCGCAATGGAAAGCACACGTTTGCAATGCCGCTCTCGTTTGTGGAAGAAATCCGACGCCTGAAGGAATCCGACATTGAAGAGGTCGGCGGGAAGCTGCTGACGAAAGTTCGGGACGTGGTCACCGAAATCGTGCGGCTGGATACGCAGCTCGGTCTTGAGCAGGTGGAACCGGTGAATGGCTATTACCGAATGGTCATTGCCAATGTCGCCGGGCGACAGGTGGGTATCGTCGTTGAAGAAGTGCTACGCAAAGACGAGATCGTTATCAAGAGTCTGGGCGAATATCTGCGCAACGTGAAGATGTTTCCGGGTTCGACGATCGCACCGGACGGCAGCTTGATTCTGCTGATCGATGTGAATCGGCTGGTGGTGGGCGAATCGATCGAACATCGTCCGCTTATGACGAGTGGGATGGCGGCACGCATCTTTGCGCCGGGCGCAGTTGCAGTTGCAACAGGCGCGATCCCGGTAGCGGCAATCGACGTTGTCGAAGACGAGAAGGTGGTTGTGCTGGCCGACGATTCCATCAGCGTCCGGAAGTTTGTGGGTCGAATGCTGGAGAAGGCTGGATATCGCGTGAAGCTTGCGTCGGACGGACTGGAAGCGCTGGAAATCGCGACGCAGATGAAATGCGACCTCGTTGTTACAGACTTAGAAATGCCGCGGACGAACGGATACGAGTTGATATCCCACCTGCGGCAGAATCCGCAGACGCGAAATATTCCGGTGATGGTTGTGACTTCGCGCGCAGGAGCGAAGCACCGGGACCGCGCGATGAAAGAGGGCGCGGCCGCATTCATGACCAAGCCAGTGCAAGACGACCAGTTCATCGCGGCTATTGTCCAATTGATCGGACATGGCACGGGACAGAGATCGATTCAAGTGGATGCAGCACAGGTCACGCATTAACGAATCCGGGTAAGTGGACGAAGAATGAACGTGCCAGGCAAGAAAATTCGGGTGTTGGTGGCTGACGATTCGGCCTTCATGCGCAAGGTGCTGGTAAGCATCATTGGCGCCGATCCGCAACTTGAGGTTGCGGGCGAGGCCCGCGATGGCCGTGATTGCGTTGCGCAATCGGAGGCGCTTACTCCGGATGTGATCACCATGGACATCAACATGCCGCACATGGATGGATTGCAGGCGACCGAAGTGATCATGTCGTCAAAGCCGCGTCCGATCGTGATCGTCAGCTCGGAGTCACGCGAAGGCGCGGATACGACTTTGAAGGCGCTGGAACTGGGCGCGATCGATTTCATTGCCAAGCCCTCGAGCGGCATCGACCTGGACATGAATTCGGTGCGCGATGATCTTTGCAAAAAATTGAAGATGGCGTCGAAGGTCAGAGTGGTTCGAACGGCGGCAAAGACAAAACTGGCGCAGGAGATTTCCAGCTCTGCACCGAGGACGGAGCCATCGTTGCCATCAGGCTACGCCGGAGCGGCGACTACGCTCAACTCAAGGCCCGCAGTGATCGAGCCTGCCAGGCCGTCGAGCAACGTGTTTTCTTCCGCGGTGTCAGGCGCTCCGGCGAGGACTGGCGGACGTTTCCCTCTGATAATGATTGCTGCATCAACGGGCGGGCCGGCGACGCTGATGAAATTTGTTCCTTCATTCCCGAAGGATTTTCCCGCGGCAGTATTGCTGGTTCAACACATGCCCGCGAGTTTCACTTCGCAATTCAGTCAGCAGCTTGCGGAGATTGCAGCGATCCGGGTGAAGGAAGCGGAGCCTGGGGAAATTATCGCTCCGGGGAATTTGTATCTTTGTCCCGGCTCGGGGCACATGCGGGTTTCGCAAACCGGACGTCTTACGCTGGACGAAGGCGCGCGCATCAATGGATATCGCCCATGCGCAGACGTTACGCTTGAGACCGGCGCGGACTT
Source organism: Candidatus Angelobacter sp. (assembly GCA_025462835.1). GTDB lineage: Bacteria > Acidobacteriota > Terriglobia > Terriglobales > Acidobacteriaceae > JAICLA01. Next base: position 32,148 of record JAOAPH010000098.1, read on the forward strand.
CGCGGGCAATATGGGTATCGGCGTGGTGTTGACCGGGATGGGCAACGATGGATGCCGCGGCGTGCAGGCGATCAAAGCTGTGGGCGGATACGTCATCGCGCAGGATGAAGCAACGTCAGTGATCTTCGGGATGAACGCCGAGGCGATCAAGACAGGCGCAGTCGACCAGATATTGCCGATCGAGAATATTTACAACGCCGTTGAAAAACGCGTGTTGTATATCTTTGGGGCGTCGAAAGTGGGCGCGCTATGAAGCTGAAGCGCGGCACCGGACGAGCAAAGAAACAGCAACTCGAAGACGTGATCATCTTCAATGTCGCGGATACACGGTTTGCCATTGCCGCGAACACAGTGGATGAGATTCGCAACATGGATGGACTGGTGGCGCACAAGTCCGGTTTCGATCAAAGGCTGGCGAAAGTAAAGTTCACGCTGGTGCGGGAGAAGAAAGACCGCGACAAGATTTATTTCGTCGTCGATGCCGGCGCGCATTTTCGCGGAGGTGCTTCGAAAGCGAGCCGAGTGCTGGTTATGCGGAATTCGTCGGTGGCGCTGATGGTGGATGGCATCGACCGCATGATGCAGATTTCCGCGGTGATCACGATCCCCAATGCATTTGGTGGCGAAGAGCGGAATTGGTATCGCGGACTGGCGGTAATGGATGGCAAAGTTGTTCCGGTGATCAATCCGGAATCGTTTCTGAGCAAAGGCGAGATCGCGGTATTGGAAGCCAAATCCAGGGCGCAGTCAGCGTCAGTGGGAACGACGAAGGGAGCGGCGTCAGCATGAGCCCGCATTCACAAAGAAAATTCGTGTTGTTCCCGCTGGGGAAAAAGCGGTTCGCGATGTCGGCAGAGCATGTTACCGAATTGGCGCAACCGGACATCCTGCAAACGTTTCCGCATACAACGAAATTACTGGCAGGAGTCCTGGTGCGACGCGGACGCATCGTTCCGGTGCTCGACATCGCGCAGGTCTTGTTGGGGCCAGATGCTCCGGCGCGAAAGTTTTATTTGATCGCAAACCGGAACTTCGGCAGCGAGTCGGAATGGACAGCTGTGCCGGTGACGGGAGAGTGCGAATTGTTGAATTCTGAGATGGTCGCGCCAACAGGTCGCCTGCCGCGTTATGTGGTGGGATTATTATCGCTGGAAGGCGAGATCGTGGAAGTGATTGATTTGGAAAAACTGGCAAACGCGGAGGCGGCGTAACCATGTCGGCTGCCGTAGGAACCAAAGTGCCCCGGTTGTTGCTGATCGACAGCAACGTCTTTTTTGCCAAGCGGCTCGGTGAGGCGCTCAAAGTCGAGGGTTTTGAAGTGGCCCATAACACGCAGGCTGCCTTCGCGCTGACGTCGCTGGAGTGGGACATGCCGGTGGCGATCTTGTGCTCGACGAACATGCGCGAGATGGGAGCGTTCGACCTCCCGAAGATCATCCACGGTGATGCGAAGACCGCGAGCATTCCGATTATCGCCATGGGAGAGGGCGGCGACCAGGCGTTGATGGAGGCATTCCGCGCAGGCTGCGACGACTACGTTGATCGTCGCTTGGGACCCGAGCACATCGCAACGCATGTGCGCACATTCCTGAAGAGCCACACCGAAGGTTTTCAGCCGACGCAGATGTTGACCACGTCAGAGACGGCGCTGAGTGGAAGCTTGTCGCATCTCGACCTGCCTGGCGTAGTCCAGATGTTGTGCCACTCGCGAAATTCGGGCGCGTTGCACATCAATACCAATGACATTGACGGCATCATTTTTTTCGAAGCAGGAGATATTTCGCACGCCGAGGCAGGCGACTTGATCGGTGATGATGCGGTGGTACAGATCGTGAAGCGCTGCAACGGCGTGGATACCGGCGTTTACAAGTTTATTCCGGGCGCGGAAGCGACTACGCGAACGGTACTGCGATCGGCGACGGACCTGATGCTGGACGCGTTGCGGCAAGTGGATGAAGGCGGCCATGACGAAGAGATGGCCGAGGGGGGAGCATAGCGTGGGCGCGACACCTACAGTTTATTTTATCGACGACAGCGCGACCATGCGTGAGGTCATCAAGATCGCCTTCCGCCGCGAGAACATCAACGTGGTTGCATATAACGATGCGGCGAGCGCGTTGGCACAATTTGAATCGGCAAAGCCCGACGTTGTTATCAGCGACGTGATCATGCCGGACAAGGACGGATACGAGGTCTGCCAATTCATCAAGCAACATGCATCGCTAAGTCACACGCCGGTGATATTGATGTCCGGGGTAGTGAACAGATCGGTGGCCGAAAAGGCATTTTCGGTAAAGGCCGATGAACTCATCCGCAAACCGTTTCAACCGCAAGACCTGATCACGCGAGTTCGACATCTGTTGCAGCCGGGAGCGCCTGTGGCTACGCCTCCAACAGTTGCTGCTGCTACTGCGGCAGCTACGTTGAGCAGCATTTTCCAGGCACCAGCGGCGGCCGCAGGAGCGCCGCGAGTTGCGCGTCTGCCGCAAGCGCCTGCGGTTCCGGCTGCCGTCGCATATCCGCCGGTCGGCGCTCAAGCTCCGATGCCTGCGCCACGTCCAATTGCGGTTGCGCCGGTAGCTGCACCCGCACCAGCGCCGGTTAGACCGGCTGCGGTCCCGTCATCGTCGATGTCTGCCTCGGCGGACATTCCGAAGCTGCGGCTGGAAGTGATGCGACTGGAAGGGCTCGTTAAAAAGTTGCAATCGGAATTGGCCGCCGAGCGTGAGTATGCGCGTGCGCTTGAAGAGCATGTAAAGACGCTACAGGAGTCTGAGTAGCTAATGTTCTTTTGAGAAGTGTCGATGAACTTAGTGCATCGTTCCTTCGGGGGGAGGGACGACGCCGGGTAAAAAGGGCCTGCCGTGCGGAAGCGCGGCACGCCCCTTTTTATTCCCGCCTAAGAACGATAACCATCAGAAACCAAGCGTGTCATCTGCCGATGGGCCGTAGATTGCCGGCACTGGCTGGCCGTTAAGACGCAGATAGACGCCGAGCTGAGCGCGATGATGGATGACGTGGTTAAAGTACATCTGCCGGTAAGCGAGAAAGCGCGACCCCTCGAATAAGGGCTTGCCACTAAAAAGCAGCTTCCAGTCCTGCTTCCACGCCTCGTCCGGCAGAGCAATAAGGGCGCTGCGAACTTTCGCTGCACCTTCATCCAGCACGCTGACAAGTTGCGCGGCGGACTCAAGCGGCAAAGGTTTGTAACTGCCCGCAGAAAAGTCTAATTGCGGAGTAGTCAAAATGCTGAGTCCGAAGCCAGCAAGCTGAGCTACGTGAGGCGCAAGCTTGCCCAGCGGCATGGACTTTGGATGGGGCGCGAATTCCGGCTTGTCGGCTGGAATCCGTTCAAGCGTGGCTCTGGTGCTCTTCATCTCGGCATCGAATTCCGGCAACAGCAGTTCACTTATGGACATGTATCCTCCGTCTCAATTATCTACTATGCCCCTACGCGAAGAAAAATTCCTTCGTTCTCAGATCCCGAATCGTATCCCTTAGCTTGGCCGCCTTCTCAAATTCAAACTTCTTGGCGGCATCGCGCATGTCGCTCTCAAGCCGGGCGATGTAGTCGTCTAACTCTTGCTGGCTGCCGAGTTCGGGGATTCCTTCCGCCAGATCGGCGAGGTCGGTGTAATCTGCTGCCACGATCCCCGCGAGCTGCATGTCCAGATTGCGGATGATGGTCTGCGGGGTAATGTCGTGTTCTTCGTTGTAGGCCTGCTGGATGGCGCGGCGACGGTCGGTCTCGTCCATCGCGGTGCGCATTGAGTCGGTCATGCGGTCGGCATAGAGGATGGCGCGGCCATTCAGGTTGCGGGCACATCGGCCGATAGTCTGAATCAG
>JAOAPH010000150.1 GCA_025462835.1 Candidatus Angelobacter sp.
CTTCCATGATGCCGAGAGCAGTGGTGGCGAACTCGTCCGTGGTGATCGTCCGCGGATTGCGCGTCATACACTCTTCTGCCGTGAGTTCCAGCACGTCTTTGCTGCCCGGAGTGCGTCCGTGTTTCTCAAGCTGTCGGCGCAGATCGCCATCGCTGATCACGCCCAGCAATTTGCTGTTCGGGCCGTTCACCACAGTCGTCAGCCCGAGCCCCTTGCGCGACATCTCGTAGATAACGTCCGTCATCTTCGATTGCGGCGTGACCCGGGGCATCGCGTCGCCGGAATGCATAAGTTGGTGGACGCGGGCCAATTTCTTGCCCAGCTCGCCGCCCGGATGTAAGTCAGCAAAATCCTCTTCTTTGAATCCACGCTTCTGCGCTAATGCAACCGCCAGTGCGTCACCTAAAGCGAGCATCGTTGTGGTGGAGGCTGTCGGCGCCAGGTTCATCGAACACGCTTCTTCGTCGATAGAACAATCGAGCGCGACATCCGCAGCCGCAGCCAGCGTGGATAATCTGCCGGAACTCTCTTGCGGCGGATACAGCTCGTCACAGGTCATGGATATCAGCTTTGCCTGAAGCCGCTTGATGGTCGCCAGCAGGCGCAGAATCTCTTCGGTCTCGCCGCTCGATGACAACGCGATCACGACGTCGCCGCGCACAAGCATCCCTAAATCACCGTGGATCGCTTCCGCGGGATGGAGAAACATCGCTGGCGTGCCTGTGGAACTGAGCGTCGCCGCAATCTTGCGCGCTATGATGCCGCTCTTGCCCATGCCGGTGACGATCACGCGTCCCCTGCATGCATGCAGCAAGTCAAGCGTGCGCTCGAAAGCGACGCCCATCGGCCCGGAGATGCGGTCGGCCAATCTGCGCAGGGCTTCGGCTTCGATACGGACTACGTTCTCGCCTACTGATTTCATTGCTGATGATGGTAGCAAAAACCGGCAGCTAACAGTCAGCTTCCCGCGATTGCGTTTTTAGAAGAACTTTAGACGAAGATAGATGAGGCCTGCTGCTGCGGCTCCACCCGCCGCAGCGCCTACCCAGAAGTTTTCCCACATCGTGCTGGTGGTACGCATGATGCGCCTGTCGTTTGAGATCACAACGATGAAGATCAATGTCGGAATAAGCAAAATGCCGGCGAGGATCATCGACCAGTACAGCGCCTTTACGGGGTTGATGGGGAAGAAATTTGCTAGCGTGGCCACCAGCATGGCTGCGGAAATCAACACATAAAATCGTCGCGCCTCCCATGGATTCTCACTCAATCCGTACTTCCAGCCGATTGCCTGCGCGAGGTCATAGCACATGGACGCAGTGAGCACTGGCAGCGCGACTAATCCCGAACCAATAATGCCGATCGCAAACACAACGGGTCCCAAAGGGCCGACGGCTGGCCTCAATGCCTCCGCTGCCTGCTTCGTGGTCATGTCCACGGGATGGGGAAGATGCAGTACGGCGCTGGCGGCGATCATGATCGATGATGCCAAACCGAACGCGATTAACGTGGCCGTAGTCGAGTCCGCATGGTCGTGCTCGTGTCCAGGCTCAGTCCGCGAACTTGCGTGCCAGATGATGATGTATGGAGTCAGCAGCGATCCGAAGATTGCCACCACGTTCTCAATGAAATCCACCGTGGGCTGGCTACGTGGGATGAACGCCTCCATGAGGAGTTGTCCAATATTGGGCTTGGTGAGAATGGCGGCGATCACGTAGACGTAAAGAGGCAGAGAGAAAATCACCAGAATCCGTGTGATTTTACGGTAGTCCTGAAAGACGAGGATGTACCAGACGAAGAAAGCAGTTGCCGCGACAAAATACATTCGCGACTGATTAGTGAGGATTGAAAACGCGTCAGAGACGGCCATCAGGTCAGCAATGACGACCGCCAGGTTGGTGATAATCGCAAAGATGGCACCGGCAATCGCGAGCCTCCGGCTATAGCGTTCGCGGACGAGTTCCAGCAAGCCCTGGCAGGTTTGTGTCCCGATCCTTCCCGCGGCTGAGAAGATCGCCAGTAAGAAAGGGAAGCAGAGAACCACCACCCAAAGCAGAGAGTGTCCAAACGCCGCTCCGGCGACGGTGGCCGTTACAACGCAGGAAGGGTCCACGTCAGAGCATCCAGTGACCAATCCCGGGCCAAGGCGCTGCAACAAGCTGGACTCCGGCCTTCGGGCTTCCGGGGCCGGAGTTGTCTGGGGAAAGTTGAGGACCTTGCCTCGGTCGTCAGCTGAGCCAGAACGATTTTGATTATTGAATCTTGGGAAGTTCACTCCGCAGGTCTTTCTGGAGCTTCTGCTCATGCCAAAGCCGAAGCGGCCTACTGTAAGTGATGACACCAAATGCTGTGATTGCACCCAGCAGCAACAGGCTACTTGCCCACAGGAGAACCACAGATGCATTGGTGTGCGCCAAAAATTCCAGCACACGCAGATTCTGGGGCGAAAGTAGCAATGCCAACGCGAGTAAAAGTAAACCAATACCAGCCAATAGGCTGGTTACATTTTTTGCCCACTGCCCGGTTGAGTAATATCGCGCCAGAAGCCGGAACCCATATGCCGACAATCCAACAACAGCCAGGCAATTGCCCAGCACCGGGATCATTTCCACCATACTCATACTGAGTTACTGAGACGTGAAGAAGATGCAGAAGGTTGGAATGAGCTCCGGCGGGCATTGCCCGAGGGAAACCGTATCATCAATCTTGCTATCCCTTTACCATCCCTTGTTGCGCGAATATCACGATGTGCCCGGCAGGTTCCTTCACACCGATTTCCTTCGAACCATAAAAAGTTGTCCGTACCGGCATGGTGACTTCCACGCCCTTCATGGCTGCGATGAGTTCGTCGAGATTGGCGACATCCACGTAGAGAAACGCCGGGCCTTGTCGCACGGTTTGGACTGTGGAGCCTAGATCGTCGTCCGCGCTCTTGAAGCTCTGGTACATCAGTTCGACGCCCTCCTTTTGCAGCGCCGCGAAGGCGAGCTTCTCTCCGTCCGGCACCTCGATGGCCTTAGTGAATCCCAGCCGCTCCACCCAGAACTTCACTGACGGTTCGATCTCTTCTGCAAACAACAATGCCGTGATCTTCTGCACTTTTAGATTTGCTACTGACATCGCTTTTCTCCTTGCTTTCGGAATCTAGTCTAAATTAGACTAGTTAAGTCTAAGAGAAGGTTGTACTCGCGTCAAGGAGGTTTTTATGGCGGTGATGGAGAGGCGACTGCAAGACCTCATCTCGGTCGGGCCGGCGATGCTGCGGGATTTCGAGCTTCTTGGCATCCGCTCCGTAGGGCAATTGGCGAAACAAAATCCCAAGCGAATGTATGACAAGCTCTGTCGCGTGTCGGGAAAGTCGCACGACATCTGCTGCCTGGATGTCTTCGCTACAGCGGTGGCGCAGGCGAAAGATCCGCTGCTGCCCGCCGAACAATGCCAGTGGTGGAATTGGAGCCGGCAACGGAAGGCGGGCAATGGCCCCAGCTAGACAGAAGAAAGCTAAGCAGAAGAAAGCTAAGAAACAGAAGCTCACTACTCCGGATCTGGTGCTGCTCAGCCTGCTCGCCGAGCGGGCGATGCACGGCTATGAGGCCAACCTCGAACTCGAGCGGCGTCACGTGCGCGACTGGGCTGCGATCTCGCGTCCTCAGGTCTATTACTCGCTGGAAAAGCTGGCGCACGCGGGATTCATTCGCTCCGCCGACACCGACGAACCCAAGGTGGGCCCCGAGCGTCGCACGTATGCGACTACGACGAAAGGTCGGGCAGCGCTCGCCGCTTCGCTTGAAGCAGAGGACTGGGCGACGCAGCGCGAGCGTCCGCCCTTTCTCACTTGGATGGCGCTCTCATGGCAGGCTCATCCGGGCGTCTCAATGAAACAGATTCGCCGACGTAAAATATTTCTTGAAAGGGAACTCGCCCGCGAGGAAGAGACCTTGCGCGCAATCCGCAAAGAGGTGGGACACCCATTTCACGAAGCCGTGTGGATGGTGAGCCTCGTCATCGACCAATTCAAGACCGAGTTGCGGTGGTTGAAGAGAGTGGAGCGTGAGATACATCGGCGTGCCCCGGCAAAGAATCCACAGGCAGCTGCTCTACTTAGTATTTGATACGGTGAATGTTCCTTTTGCTACCACCGGAAGGCGAATCGGACACGTATCCGAGAACGCGCCGTTATTCTCTCCTATCAAGACTGACAGTATAGTTGCGAACTCAATCTCGTATTCTCCTGCTTGATCGAAGGTATACGCCTCTTCAAGTGCAAATCGCTGTTCAAAACGCTCTCCGCTTTGCAGAATGATTGAAGGTATCGTGGGCGCCACATCCCATGTGTACGTGTCGGGGATACCAAATGCCTTTTTGGGCTTCTGCAATGGATAGAAAAAATCTGAACGCGAGGCGGGTTCCTTGCGACGCACGCTGATGCTTACTGCCTCCCACGGCAAGTTTCGTTCCGGAAATTGAATACCGTAAGGCGAATTGTTTTGCACTGTGAGGACCACAGGTACTTTAGTCCCAATCTTGATGCTGCCAGACCCGACAAAATGAAATTCCGCGACCACCTGGTTTGTGACCTCATTTTTTTCCACTACCATCTGAACAGGCTTTGACTTGATTCCCATGCATTCCAAAACCAACGTGTATGGACCGGGCACAACACCCAATTCACCGAAACCATCGCCCCCATACCAACTACGAGAAGGATTGCCGCCCCTTGGCCAGTCTCGAGATTGCGCCACGGTACTCCCATCGGGGTTAGTGATGGAAAGGGAACAGGACCTCTGGGCTGCGATTGGAATTGATTGCGAATCCGTCACTTTGACACCGCTCCAGAAACGAATCGATTCACCAACCAGATATTTAGTCTTTTCAAGGCGAATGAATGGCTGAAAATTGGCTGGTGCTTCTTGAGACAACGACTTATCGCCCAGGCAAAAGACAATCAAGAACGTGATAAAAACGTTCACGAAAATCGCGCGCGTTTGAGCGTGCAGTTGCACCCGGATAAACCTCAGCTTCCTTATCTACTGATAGATACGACTGCTGCCCCACGGCAGCCTGCCCTGAGCGAAGTCGAACGGGCGAAGCTAACGTGGGGATTTTCGTTGCAACGCGCCTATCTCGCTGCCGGTTGGTTCGGGCTCATCTGCATGGGCAGCTTTCCATCCGCATCTTTGGTCAGAGCCAGGAAAGCGGGGTCAGTGCGCAGCGACGCGAAGACCGCGTCCACACGCGCTTCCATCATCTCTTTGGTGCGGACAGCTTGATACCGCTCGTACTCGAAGAAATGCCGCTTGAGCAATGCGAGAGCTTTTTCGCGCTGGCCCGCTTGCGCGTAGATCGCCGCAAGATTGTACGACGCCGGCAGCAATGCCTTGTTCTTTTCGGCAATCTTGAGCGCGTCGTCGGCATGTCCGTTGCCCGCCTCGAACGCGGCCGCGAAGATCAAGTTGTAAGGGTCAGTAGGATCGAGCGCCAGGGCTTGCTGCGTGTAGTCGTGAGCCTTCCTCTGATCGCCTTCGGAATTCCAATAGACTGCCAGGTTCCGATATGCCAGCGCCAGCGGATACGCTTTGACAGAATCCTCCATCAGCGACAATCCCTTTTTGAAATCGCCTTCGTGGATAGTCATCTTGCCCAGGCCATGCAATGCCACTGCGCGCGACATCGGATCAGAAGGCATATTCAATATTTGTTGGAATTCGATTCGCGCTTTGTCCCACTCGCCGGTGTGGTGGCGATACAACTCGCCTAAGAATCGCAGCGGAGTCGGATCAGCGGGATCCATAGTATGCGCTTGGGAATAAAGAGCTCGCGCTTGAACATACTTTCCGCGTTCCTCGGCGGCCAATCCGGCCTTCATGGTGCGCTCGACGCGCGCGCTGGCAACTTTCTCAAAGACCGGCGAGAGATTGATCTCGACATCCGCCACATCATTCACGCCCAGCCTCTTCAATTCTTTGGCCGCATCCTTCGCCTTCTTGGGGAAGAGGCACTTCTGCTCATAGACCGAGCGATACAGCGGAATGGCGCCTGTGTTGTCACCCGACTTCGCATGTTCTTTAGCCTGCTTGAGTTGTAGTTCGACCGAATCTTCGCGATGCTTCAACTCGCTCTCAACCATCTTCTCGACTTGCTCCACCTTCAGCTTGCCATCGGTGTTCTCTATCTTGGAGACGAGCGTGCCGTCAGGCGTGGCGATCACGGCGATGGGCAGTTTTGCATCCGAAGCAAATTTCTGTCCCACTGGCGTTGAGAGGTCGGCCACTTCCATCGTTACGCATTGCGTGGCATAGAGCGAGAGCTGGCGCGAAACGCGCAAGCTGGACTTCTCGACCTCCTCTTTCGAAGCAGGGAACCAGTAGACGACCAGTCCATCCGTGACCGGCGGCGCCGCGGCGGTGCGCACATGCCAGGGCACGTTATAGACCTGCGCCTGATCATTAGGGCCGCCGCCTGGAGCGATGCCGCCGCGTCCTCCGCCTCCACCTCCGCCGCATGTGGCAAAGCTTTGCGGCACGGACATGAACACGATCATCAGGCAGGCGATAGGACGAAGCAGCGTTGTTTTCATGCGCGGAATTATACCTCTGTCCACCCGTCCCATGATCTTCCGATGGAGCGAAAAGGATTCGTTTGGAGAATCGCATTCTGCCGTGCTATCTTCGCTTTCCCTTCAGGAAATAGCCTTCGCAGATTTCATAATGGAGATTGTGTGGCATGCCAGAGACCCTCGAAGCACTCTTAAAGACTCCGCCGTTAGCTACTGCTGAACAGATCATGATCCAGGCCGGCAAAGCCGCGGTTTTTATGAACGCGCAAGGCAGCCCGGAGCCGGTGGGAGCCGTTATGGCACAGGCTGATGTGGAAGCGTTGATCATGCCCACGATTCCTGCCAATGTAAAAGCGGCGATGGCCACTCAACCGGTCGTCGCATTCCAGGTAAATCTCGCCGGAGTTGGGGCGTTCGAAATACGGGTAGCGCGCGAAGCCACCGGAATGCGCGCCATCTTGAAACGACTTCCCGCCGGTGCCGCACCCGCACAAGCCGCACCCGCACAAGCCGCTGCTGCACATGCCTCTTCTCCTGCTTCTGCTGCCGCTGCTGCTCCCGCAAAACAAGTTGCCGCGCCGCGCAAGTCCGGGCCCATCGAGATCGACCGCTACTTTACCGTGCAACTCGAGATGAAGGCCTCTGACATGCACATGTCATCGTGCGTCGTCCCCATGGTCCGCGCCGATGGCGACATGGTTCCCATGAACGGCTTCACCGCCCCGCTCGCGCCGGCTGATGCAGAGCGCATCCTCTGGGAGTTGATGCCGGACAAAAATCGCGAGGAATTCAGCCGCCGCCACGATACCGATTTCGCTTACGAGTTCGGCACCGAAGCGCGTTTCCGCTGCAACGTTTTTATGGACCGCAAGGGAATGGGCGGCGTCTTCCGCGTCATCCCCAGCAAGATCCTCACCGCGGAACAGCTGAACCTTTCCAAGGACATCCTCAAGCTCTGCTATCTGACCAAAGGTTTGGTGCTGGTCACAGGGCCGACCGGTAGCGGCAAATCCACCACGCTCTGCGCCATGGTGGACTACATCAACAAGAACCGCAGCGACCATATCATTACCATTGAAGACCCCATCGAGTTCGTTCACGACAACCAGAAGTGCCTTATCAATCAGCGCGAGGTGCACAACCACACCGATTCGTTCAAGGACGCACTGCGCGCCGCGCTGCGCGAAGATCCCGACATCATTCTCGTCGGCGAAATGCGCGACCTGGAAACCATCGCCATCGCCATTGAAATGGCGGAGACGGGACACCTGGTCTTCGGCACGCTGCACACTTCCACCGCGCCCAGCACTATTGACCGCATCATCGACCAGTTCCCGGCAGATCGCCAGTCGCAGATTCGCGTCATGTTGTCGGAGTCATTGAAGGGCGTGATCGCGCAGACGCTGTGCAAGAAAATTGGCGGAGGCCGCATCGCGGCGCTCGAAGTCTTGCTTGCGGATTCTGCCATCGCCAACCTCATCCGCGAAGCCAAGACCACGCAGATTCCATCATCCATGCAAACCGGCAAAGCCAAAGGCATGGTCACCCTCAATGACGCGTTGCTGGGCATGGTGAAGTCGAAACAGGTTGAACCCAAAGAGGCCTATATGAAGGCCGTGGACAAAGTAAACTTTGAGAGCCTGCTCAAGCGCGAGAACTTGGATACGTCGTTCATCACGCCACCAGTGATCGCAGGCGCGCCAGCACCGGGAGCAGGGAAGTAGAGCTTATTCACCACTGAGACACGGAGGCACAGAGAAGTGCGGTAGGACGATTCGTCGATCGTACCAACTCAAAAGCCAAAAAGATTTCTCCGTGTCCTCCGCGCCTCCGTGGTGAAATCGCCTTTGGTATTCTGCAGGCATGATACCCATTCGCCTCACCGGCACCCGCGCTGATATCGTCCCGCTAAACGCCGCGCACATCGAAGCGCTCTACGAAGCCGCGCGCGACCCGCAAGTCTTCCGCTATTTTCGCAATCGCATGACCAGCGTGGACGACATGCGCACCTACATGATGGATGCTCTCGCGAGTCAGGAGAAGGGAACAGATCTGCCCTGGGTCATCATCGACCGCGATCAGAACAAGATCGTCGGCAGCACACGGTTATTTGATTGTCAGTTGGCCAACCGCAATGGCGAAGTGGGACACACATGGCTGAATCCATCCGTCTGGCGCACGCGTATCAACACCGAATGCAAATACATGATCCTGACGCATTGCTTCGAGACGCTGGGATTCATCCGCATTCAGATCAAGACTGACTTGCGTAACGTGCGCTCGCAGGAAGCAATCGAACGGCTGGGCGCGGTACGCGAAGGCGTCTGGCGCAACCACGTGATCATGCACGACGGCTATATTCGCAGTTCAGTGGTTTACAGCATCCTCGCCGAGGAATGGTCGGGAGTGAAGGAGCGGTTGGAGAAGGCGCTGAGGTCCTAAATGAAATTTGCAGCTTCAGTATTTTTCGCTATTGCTATATGGATTAGCCCCGGCCTTTTGTCGGCTTGCTCCTGTGTGCCACTCAGCAGCACTTGCAAGTTCAACACAGGGAGCGAAGCGGTTTTTGTGGGCACGGTGATGTCAAAAGAGTCGCCAGGGCCCCGATTACGAGACGGTAAACTTTCCTTTTCGTCTAGCGTTTCGGTACGGTTTTCTGTAGCTGAGTCGTTTCGTGGAGTCGAAGGCGATGAAATCGAAGTGTCAACAGCGCAATACGGGCCAATGTGTGGTTATCCATTTGAAATTGGCCAATCATATCTGGTCTTTGCTGTACAAGGGCAAGATGGAAGCCTTTCAACCGGCAGGTGTTCTGGCACTCGGCCTGCAATAGGAGCCGCCGCTCTCATCGAGCAATTGAAAGCTATCAAGTCTGGCAGGTCGCCGGCAAATGTGTTCGGCCTGATTAGCCGAAGCTCGCGCGATAACAGCATTCCAGCACCGCAAAACGAAAATGTGGTTGCTGGAGCCACGATCAAAGTCTCAGGCAAGAGCGGAGTTGTATTCTCAACGCAATCCCGTGCCAATGGGACATACGAATTCCGAGACTTGCCGGCAGACGAATATCAAATACAGACCGCATTGCCACACGGGCTTAAGATCCGCGATCCGCTACTCCCCGCTAAATTGTTGGAGCTTACAAGTAGTTGCGAAAGAAACATTCTCGCCGTTCCCGAGGGCGCGATATCTGGCCGGGTGCAGACTGCCGACGGACAACCTCTGCAAGCATTTGTGATGGCTGCACCCTCCGACCCCGAGGAGCGTCGCAACGCATTTCAAAAAGGCGGACTGGTTGGTTTCGAAACTGGGCCAGATGGAGTCTTTTCGCTTTCACCAATTTGGCCGGGGCGCTATCGCTTGCGGATGAGCCCCAAAGTTGACGGACGGAATTGGTGCTACCACCCAAATCTGATCGATGTGGCGGAAGCTCAGCATATTGAGGGGCTAATTCTCACATTGTGTTCGACGGCAAAATCGAAATGATTAGCGGGAGCGCACCGCTGCTCGCACCGCCAGCAATTGCTCCAGCGTGCTGCGCAGATTCTTCAGATCGAGAGCGTTCGCGCCGTCGGACTTGGCTTCCTTGGGATTGTCGTGGACTTCCATGAAGATTCCGTCCACGCCCGCAGCTACTGCTGCGCGAGAGAGTAGCGGGATGAACTCCGGCTGTCCGCCGCTGGTGCCGTTGCTTGCAGAGGGAAGCTGAACCGAGTGAGTGGCGTCAAATACGACTGGCGCGAACTCGCGCATGATGGCCAATCCGCGCATGTCCACGACGAGGTTGTTGTATCCGAATGACGAGCCGCGTTCGGTGAGCACGACCTTATCGTTGCCCGCCTCGCGGACTTTGTTCACGGCGTGGCGCATGTCCGCGGGGGCAACGAACTGTCCCTTCTTCACGTTGACCACGCGCCCGGTCTTCGCGGCGGCAACAAGTAAATCCGTTTGCCGACAGAGGAAAGCAGGAATCTGCATGACGTCCACCGCTTCGGCGACACGCGCACAATCATGTGCATCGTGGACATCGGTCAACACCGACACACCCACCATTTCGCGAACTTTCTTCAGAATGCGACATCCCTCTTCCAGTCCCGGCCCGCGAAAGCTTGAGATCGAGGTGCGGTTGGCCTTGTCGTAAGAAGCTTTAAAGATGTAGGGGATTCCCAAATCCTTGCAGACCCCGGCGATCGCCTCGGCCATCTTCAGCACGTGTGCTTCACTCTCAATCACGCACGGCCCGGCGATGAGAAAAAGATCAGCACCGCCGATGGTGATGTCGCTATGCGGGATTTTGAAAGAATTCATGACGGCATTTCACCACAGAGACACAGAGGCACAGAGAAAGAAAAATCCGCCTTTATCCGCGTAAATCCGCGGCTAAGCTCTTGACTTTACTTCCTCGCCCTTAAAAACATCTCCGCGCCCGCATTCGCCTTCTCTGCCTTTTGTTGAATACGGTTCGCGTACGAAGCCCCAACAAACGACTTGAACAGCGGATGCGCTTCCAGCGGCTTCGACTTGAACTCAGGATGGAACTGGCAGCCGAGGAAGTACGGATGATCCTCCTTCGCAAGCTCAACGATCTCGACGTACGTTCCGTCTGGAGTCGAGCCGGTGAGCTTGAGGCCTGCGCCGGTGAGGATCGCTTCGTACTCGCGATTGAACTCATACCGATGCCGATGCCGCTCGGAAATTTCCAGCGTCTCATAAGCGGCCTGCGCATGAGATCCGGGTTCCAGCCTGCACTCCCAAGCGCCCAAACGCATCGTGCCGCCAAGCTCGTCGATGCCGCGCAACTCGCGCAGCTTATAAATGATGCGATGCGCCGTGGCCTGATCGAATTCGCTTGAATCCGCGCCTTCCAGTTTGCAGACGTTACGCGCGTACTCGATGCACGCCGTCTGCATTCCCAGGCAAATCCCGAAGTATGGGATTTTGTTTTCGCGCGCGTACTTGATCGCGTTCAGCATGCCTGCAATGCCGCGCTTGCCGAATCCGCCGGGAACCAGGATGCCATCGAACCCTTCCAGTTGCGATTCAAACCCTTCTTGCTCCAGCCCCTCGGCTTCAACCCATACAAGGTTCAACTTCAGATTGTGCGCGAGCGATGCATGCACCAGCGCTTCTTTCAATGACTTGTATGAATCCTCGTACTCCACGTACTTGCCGACTACGCCAATATCGACCGTGTCTTTCGGGTTGTAAACGCGATGTACTAGATCCTGCCACGCAGTCAGGTTGCGCTCCGGAGCTTCGAGGCGAAGATATTTAAGCGCCAGCGAATCCACTTCTTCCTGTGCGAAGACCAGTGGCACTTCATAAATACTGGCCACGTCCTTGGCGGTGATCACGGCATTCTCTTCCACGTTGCAGAAGAGCGCGATCTTGGATTTCATGTCTTTGGATAGGAAGCGGTCGGTGCGGCAGAGAAGAATGTCAGGCTGGATTCCGATGCTGAGCAGCTCTTTTACCGAGTGTTGCGTGGGTTTCGTCTTGAGTTCGCCCGCCGCGCCGATCCACGGCACCAGCGTGACGTGAACGAAGACTGTGTTGTCGCGGCCAAGCTCCTGGCGCATCTGGCGGATGGCTTCGAGGAAGGGAAGCGATTCGATATCGCCAACGGTTCCGCCGATCTCGACCAGCGCGACATCGACATCCTGCGCGATTTTCTTCATCGCCGTTTTGATCTCATTGGTCACGTGCGGGATCACTTGGACGGTTTTGCCCAGGTAATCGCCTCGCCGTTCCTTGGTGATGATCTGCTCGTAAATTCGGCCGGTGGTCCAATTGTTGTCGCGGCTGAGCTTGGAGTGGGTGAATCGTTCGTAGTGGCCAAGGTCGAGGTCGGTTTCGGCGCCGTCGTCGGTAACAAAGACCTCGCCATGCTGAAATGGCGACATAGTGCCGGGGTCGACATTGAGGTAAGGGTCAAACTTCATCAGGTTGACCTTGAGCCCGCGGCTCTCCAGCAGGCAGCCGAGCGAAGCCGCCGCCAATCCTTTACCTAGTGAAGAGACCACACCACCGGTTACGAAGATGTACTTAGCCGACATTAAGCCCTCGCCGAATCACAATCACAAACAAAGGCGCCCAGCACGACACACTTCAGCCGACATCTGTTCCTTGGATTAGATTGTGGTTTGAATTTGTGCGCTACAACGCGGTAGGGGTGCACATCCAATTATGCCAGAATTGAGAGATTCAGGAAAGCCGATTTTCAACATCGAATTCGGGCATCAACAAGCATCTAAATCCAATGAAGCGGGTTTATTAGGATATTCAATCTAGAATAGATACGGCAATGAAACGGACCCTACATTTCGGGATATTGCTCCTGGTACTTACCTTGCTTACGCAGGTTCCCGCCCACGCCCAGGCTGCCAAGGGCAAGCGCCTCATCCTCAAGGACGGCTCCTACCAAATCGCCACCCAGTGGGAAGTCAAGGGAGACCGCGTCCGATATTTCAGCGCCGAGCGATTCGATTGGGAAGAACTCCCGAATTCTCTAGTCGATTGGCCGGCCACAGAGAAATATCAGAAAGACCGCGCGGCCGGCAATCTGGCCGAACAAAACAGTATTAGCATTGAAGAAGTCGCTGAACGTAAAGCCGAGGAAGCTAGATCACCAACCATCATCCCCGGCCTTAGGCTTCCGGAAAGCGGCGGCGTCTTCCTGCTGGATAATTATCAGACTCGCCCACAACTAGTGGAGTTGGTGCAGAACGGCAGCGACATCAACAAACAGACCAGCAAGAACATTCTTCGATCGGTTATCAATCCCATTCCCAGCGGCCCCAGGCAGACGGTCGAACTGAAAGGGACTACAGCGCGGATAAAGTCCCACACCGAAACTCCCACTATTTATGTGGACGTAAACTTCTATCCTGACGACAACACCGACAATCCGAAACCGACAGGTGGCCCGGATACATCTAAAACCGCTAAACCCACTAGCCCAGCGCCGCCACCTGCCCAGCGATTCAAGATTGTCCGGTTGCAGCAGAAGCAAGATGTTCGCGTGGTCAGCAATTTGAAAGTAGCCTTGACCGGACGCATCAAGGAAGAGCAAGACCTTATCGACACGACTTCGGAAGCGTTGTCCACAGACTGGATGAAGATCACGCCGGCCGCGCCCCTCGCGCCCGGCGAATATGCCGTCGTCGAGATGCTCAGCCCCAAGCAGATGAATATCTTTGTGTGGGATTTCACTGTCGACCCAAAAGCTCCAGCCAACGTAGCCGCTTGGGTTCCTGCCCCACCCGCGCGCACCGAGACAGGAACAGATCAGAGCCCGGTCTTGGAAAGTAGACCGAGAAAAAAGTAGCCAGTAGTCAGTAGCAAGTAGTCAGGCAGCGGAAAAGCTGAATAAATGTCTTTGAAACCTTAGAACTGTGGCACAATCCCTCGCTCTGGAGGGTGTAATGGCCGGTTCTTATAAAGATTTGATTGCTTGGCAAAAGAGCATCGTTCTTGTCACTGAAGTCTACAAAGCCACCAAGAGCTTTCCCAAAGAAGAAATTTACGGGCTTGTAAGTCAACTCCGGCGCGCAGCTGTTTCTATTCCGAGCAATATCGCCGAAGGGCATGGCAGGCTTACTAACTCAGAGCGCAAACATTTTCTCGGTCAGGCCAGAGGTTCGCTTCTGGAATTAGAAACTCAGATTGTCATCGCAGAAAACCTGGGCTACGTCGAAGTTGAAGAAAGTAAAAGGTTGCAATTACTGGCATTCGAAGTGGGGCGAATCATCAGTGGACTAATGCGCTCGTTACAAGAAAAATCGATCGGTCCGTCCCGGTAGTTGACTAGTATCGGCGTGCGCGGAACTTCTCCGCATCCTACAGCTTTCTGCAAGATGAGTGGGGGGCTTGCTACTTGCTACTGACTACTTGCTACTGTTTCACTTGATCATCCCCTGTTGCGCAACGGCAATGCTGTCACGGTTATTGTTCTTCACCATGTACATCATTTCGTCGGCTTGTCGGATTATCTCGTGTGCGCTCTTGGCGTCTTCGGGGAAAGTCGCAAGGCCCATGCTGGCTTTGATGGTCAGAGAAACGTTGCCGTCCATCTCGAACGGCGCGCCCCGGATGGATTCACGCAAGCGTTTCGCTACCACTAAGCCTTGTTCTTTGTTCGTCTGTGGCAGCAGAACGACAAATTCGTCGCCGCCATACCGGAATGCGTAATCGATCAGTCGCAAGCAGGCTTTGAGCCGATAGCCGATCTCATGTAGCAATCGGCTGCCGACCAGGTGTCCGTGAATGTCATTGACCTGCTTGAAGTGGTCAAGGTCGAGGAAGACCACGCTGAATTCATAAGAGAAGCGCTGTGAGCGATAAACCTCAGCTTCCAGCGTCTTATAAAGATGTCGTGCGTTGTAG
Source organism: Candidatus Angelobacter sp. (assembly GCA_025462835.1). Lineage (GTDB taxonomy): Bacteria > Acidobacteriota > Terriglobia > Terriglobales > Acidobacteriaceae > JAICLA01. The sequence continues at coordinate 14,939 of JAOAPH010000150.1, forward strand.
AGTCCGGTGCAATCGTCGGTGATCGTAAGTTCCTGGATCTTCTCGACGGCGCGTGCGTTGTCAATGGCGATGGCTGCGTAGTCGCAGAGCGCATGCAAGAAGAACATCTCGCTTTCGCCGAAACTCTCCAGCGGGCTATTAATGAGCTGGATCACAGCCAAGACTTTGTGCTTCGACTTCATCGGGACACATATCATCGACCGCGTCTGCCACTTCGTCATCTCGTCGATACGTTTCGCGAATCGCGGATCGGTATAAACATCGGGCACGATCAACGATTCGCCGTGCTTTGCCACCCATCCGGCAATGCCTTCGCCCACTTTCAAGCGCAAAGTTTTGAGTGTGTCGGCAGCCGGGCCTACGGCGATCGCGAAATAGAGTTCTTCCTTCTGCTCATCCACCAACAGCAGTGACCATGTGTCTGGCTTAAAGAATTTTGCGATGTTGTCCATCACCGTCTGCAGGACGGCGTCCAGATCGAGCGACGAAGTTAAAGCCTTGGCGACATCATGAAAGATGCCGATCTCCTCGATGTGTCGTCTTCGTCCGGTGGGAGCGAACTCAGTCATTAATGACGTGTCCTTGCATCTGGCCTCGAGGGGTCTGCCAAGTCGCGCATTTTAAAAGACGTGCGTATTATATGCCGCAGGTTTTCAATTCAGCAATATAACATTCGCTGTCCAGATACTCATTGATTACTTGGCCGAATGTGCCAAGTCGCTGTTAATCCACATGGTTACTCATTTGCCGCAAGCAATTTTACGTTTGACAGCACCTTAACCCCAACCTATCATTGCCGTCATTTCCACCGCTTTTCCACAAACAATCTTAAGGAAACGCAACCATGGGAACTTTCGGCGAGAGAATGCAGCGCGAGCGCGAGATGCGCAGCATCAGTTTGGATGAGATAGCCGAATCCACAAAGATCAGCGCCCGCATGCTCCGCGCGCTGGAAGAAGAAGAGTTCGATAAACTTCCCGGCGGCATATTCAACAAAGGTTTTGTCCGCGCCTACTCGCGATATCTCGGCCTCGACGAAGAGCAGGCCGTCGCCGATTACCTCGCCGCCGAAGCCGAGAGCGAACGCAAGCATCGCGAGCACGCCAGCCAGAACCAGGCAAAACTTTCCGCGCAGATGTCGCGCGACATTCACGCGGTTGACAATCTCCATACCATCCGCGCCAGCGCCGATTCCGGTCCCGAGCCGCAGCCCGACCAAGCCGCCGGATTCATGACCGTAGCCGTCGTGCTGGTAATAGTTCTTGGTGTCGGCGGATTCGCATGGAAGTATCTCGGCACCCGCAGCGTCGCAGCCGACGCGAAGCCCGCACCTATTTCGCAGCCGGAAGTTAAGCAGCCCACGCAAACGGTGGCAGCAACAAATTCGCCGCAGCCTGCTCCTGAGACTCTGACCACTGCATCCACAAATCCAAACGACGCCGCGAAAACCGAACCCCAGAATTCCTCCGCCGCTGCAAAAGACAACCAACTGACGAAATCCGACTCGACCACCCCTGAACTGGAAAAATCCGCGCCATCATCCGCTGACACGACCACCTCCAGCAAGTTCAATCTTGAGATTCACGCCACCGAACAGTCTTGGGTTCAGGTTAAGTCCGACGGTGTCGTCTCCTGGGAGGGTGAGCTGTCGCCCAGTTCCAGCAAATCATTTCGCGCCGGCAAGGAACTGGTCGTGAAGCTTGGCAACGCGGGCGGCGTCGAACTCTCGTATAACGGTAAGCCGCTTCCGCGATTTTCCTCCGACGCCAAAACCAAGACCCTCACTTTCACCCCAGATGGACTATCGAGTCGCTAACCGGCGTCCCACTCACCCCCTTAATTCCGCCGATTAATGCAGATACACGCGGCAAATTGCGACATTGCCGACTTTCCCTGACAACCCATATACCATCTATGTACACAAATAGAGGAGAGCTGCCGGAAGAGAATTGCCTGAGGCTGCCCACTCTGTTAACTTTGAAACTGGAAAAAGTACAAGGATTCGTCTCGTTTTTGCTTCCGTGGTATCCCTCAATCCTCGCCCCTTTGACGGCGCGAGTTTACCCGAAGCCTTAATCAGATTGACGTCTGGAAGACTTTCAGGAGGATCGACCATTGCCTTCCCGCGAAAAATTTCTTTTCACCTCAGAATCGGTGACCGAAGGTCACCCCGACAAGATTGCCGACCAGATCTCCGACGCAATCCTTGACGCCTGCCTCACCGACGATCCCACCAGCCGCGTTGCTTGTGAGACTCTGACCACCACCGGTCTGGTCGTCATCTCCGGTGAGATCACCACCAAAGCTTATGTGGACTTCCAGTCCATCGTCCGCGGCACCGTTACCGCCGTGGGATACACAGACGCGGCCTACGGATTCGACTCCAACACCTGCGCAGTGATCAGCTCCATCCACTCGCAATCGCCTGACATCGCTCAGGGTGTGGACACCGGCGGCGCCGGCGACCAGGGCATGATGTTCGGCTACGCCACCAACGAGAATGACGATTACATGCCTACGCCCATCGCGTTGGCGCACAAACTAACCAAGCGTCTTGCTGAAGTCCGCAAGAACGGACAGCTTCACTATCTCCGGCCTGACGGAAAATCCCAAGTCACAGTCGAATACAATTCCAAGCATCAACCAGTCCGCGTCGATGCCGTTGTCATTTCCACCCAGCATGCTGAGAACATTGACAACGAGACCATCCACGCCGACATCCTCAAGCACGTGATCCAGGTGGCCATTCCCGCCAACCTGCTCGACGAAAACACCAAGTACCACATCAATCCCACCGGACGCTTCGTCGTGGGCGGCCCCATGGGAGACACCGGCCTCACCGGCCGCAAGATCATCGTGGACACCTACGGCGGTATGGGACGTCACGGTGGTGGCGCATTCAGCGGCAAGGACGCGACCAAGGTCGACCGTTCCGCCTGCTACATGGCGCGATACATCGCCAAGAACATCGTCGCCGCCGGCCTCGCCGACCGCGCTGAAGTTCAGCTCGCATACGCCATCGGCGTCGCCGAACCCGTCAGCGTTCTGGTTGACACCTTCGGCACCGGCAAAGTTGCGGAAGACAAGATCGAACAGCTCGTCCGCGAAAACTTCCGCCTCACACCCAAGGGCATCATCGAAACCTTGAACCTGCGCCGTCCCATCTTCAAGAAGACGGCTGCGTACGGACACTTCGGCCGCAACGACCCCGACTTCACCTGGGAAGCAACCGACAAGGCTGCAACTCTGCGTGAAAAAGCCGGATTGAAAGCCGAAAAAGTAACCAAGTAAATTACAATCTCTGGGTGCCCCATCTGTGAGAAGTCACAGGTGGGAGCGCCTGGGCTTCGGGGCACCTCTAGTCAGGACACGAATTTATCCGTGCCGCAAGAGAGTAACAATATTGCTTTGAGAGGGCACGGCTTCAGCCGTGCCGCACAGCAGAGTCTCCGGACGGCTTTAGCCGCTGAGGTTCGAATGGTGCTGCAGCAGCGCAAAAAGTTTGTATCGGGGCACGGCTTTAGCCGTGCCATTACCGCGAAATTAAATCCGGGGCTTTAGCCCCAAAGAAATCTAAAGCACATAAAGGAAAACATGGCCACCTCCACCGCACCAACCGTCGCTTGCGACGTCAAGAATCTGGACCTTGCCGAACAGGGCAAGAAGCGCATCGAATGGGCAAACCAGTCCATGCCCGTACTGCAGAGCATCCGCAAGGATTTCATCAAGAACCAGCCACTCAAGGGCATGCGCGTTTCCGCCTGCCTGCACGTGACCACTGAGACCGCAAACCTCATGATCACCCTCCGCGACGGCGGTGCAGACATCGTTCTCTGCGCCTCCAACCCGCTCTCCACGCAGGACGACGTCGCCGCCTCCCTCGTGAAGGACTACGGCATCTCCGTCTTCGCCATCAAGGGTGAAGACAATGACACTTATTACGGGCATATCATGTCCGCGCTTGACCACAAGCCGCACATGACCATGGACGACGGCGCCGACCTCGTCAGCGTCGCGCTCACCAAGCGCAAGGAAGTGCTCGACGGCATCATCGCCGGAACTGAAGAGACCACCACGGGCGTCATCCGCCTGCGCGCCATGGCGAAGTCCGGCGAGTTGAAGTACCCCATCATCGCCGTGAATGACGCGCTCACCAAGCACATGTTTGACAACCGCTACGGCACCGGACAGTCCACTCTTGACGGCGTCATCCGCTGCACCAACGCACTCATCGCCGGCTCCAAGTTCGTCGTCGCCGGATACGGATGGTGTGGTCGCGGTCTCGCCTCCCGCGCCAAAGGCATGGGAGCAGATGTCATCGTTACTGAGATCGATCCCACCAAGGCGATCGAAGCCGTCATGGATGGCTTCCGCGTGATGTCTATGCTCGAAGCCGCCAAGATCGGCGACATCTTCGTCACCGTCACCGGCAACAAGAACGTCCTTGCCAAGGAACATTTTGAAGTGATGAAGAACGGCGCAGTCGTCGCCAACTCCGGACACTTCAACGTTGAGATCGATATCCCTGCGCTGGAAAAGCTGTCGAAGTCCAAGCGCGCCACCCGCGAATTCGTCGACGAATACGCCATGGGCGATGGCCGCAAGATCTACTTGCTCGGCGAAGGCCGATTGATCAACCTGGCCGCCGCTGAAGGACACCCCGCCAGCGTGATGGACATGAGCTTCGCCAACCAGGCCCTCTCCGCCGAATATCTCGTCAAGAACTACAAGACGCTGGATAAGAGCGTCTTCCCGGTTCCCGTGGACCTCGACAAAAAAGTCGCCAAGCTGAAGCTGGAGTCAATGGGAGTAAAGATCGACAAGTTGACCTCAGAGCAAGAAGAGTACCTAGCCAGCTGGTCAGAAGGAACATAGTTTGTATCGGGGCACGACTTTAGTCGTGCCGAGACGAGCAAATCAAAACTGGGGCTCTAGCCCCTGCAAAGAAGGGACGACTCACGTCGTCCCTTTTGCTTTTGCCTTTGACTTCACTAGAAACGAGAAACCAAAAACGAGAAACTGGTTTTCCGTGTGACACAGCCGCCCTCGGCTGTGATGATGTTGACTGATCCGCGCAAATCCGCGGCCAAGCTTTTGCGCTTCCTCTGTGCCTCTGCGGTGAAAGCCGCCTCGTGCACCAGCAGAAAAACTGATACTCACTATAAGAATTTTCGATTTTGGCATCGTGTTTGCCTCGTTGATACTGAGAGCACTATGCGAAACATTCACGAATCGAATCCTTCCGACAATGAGCCTGTGACATTTCTCTGTCCTAACTGCTCCTGGCGAGCGTCCGGGACAGACGTTGAAGCCTTGCATCGTGAGAAACACGCTCACGCGATGTTTGAATGCCCTCTTCCCAACGCTGCTAAGGTGCAGCTTCCCGTGAAGACGGTCGCCTGAGCCGGAAGGCTCCCATCCGTTCTGTAAAAAAGGCCAAGCTTCCACCAGAGATCGAATCCTTCGTTTTTCCGAAAGCTTGGCCTCAAAATCGACGTCTGCTTATCGTTTGCTTTTCAATTCAGCTACGGTAACTGGCGTGGATGATTGCACTTTCCGGACCACATCCTCTTCGATTGCGGCCCGCTTCGGATATGAGAGCAGCCGACCTTCGATGATCTTGATAAGGCCGTACGAAAACCGCTGCAAATTCCAAGTCTTCATACAAATAACGGCAACATCATCTTTGCCTGATTTCGCTCCCACAATCCGCGTCTCAGCGTACTCAACGCCGGAAGCGTCCTCACAACCAAGCTTAAGCGTTACCTGGAACTCGGGAACTGAATACCGTTGAGCGGGAAATAACTCTTCAGCCACCTGCTTACGGGCAAACTCATACGTCATCTCAACCTGGTCCTGGCGGTACTGCAGTTGAGATGGGTTCTCCACAACAACCTGCGACCGCATGGGCCTACTTTGAGCAACTACGATCGTACAAAATACTAACGTTCTTATTTTGATATCGCGCGATACCCTGAACCTTCGAATCGACCCTTTTTGCCTGACCACTTGTGTTCTCCTAACTTGGACCTCTATGGAACGGAGTATCCGTGTTGGGACGGAGTATCCGTCTTGCGGCGCAAGAAGGGAAATTCAAACTTTTGATTCATGAGATTTGTCTATCGGATAGTGGGGAGACGTTTCTCTCGCTGCTTTGTGTGCGTCTAAAAGCTGACTTCGGTATCGGTTTTGGGTATACCATCGGGCCTGTTTTCTTTGTGTTCCTTTGTGATTCTCAGTGACCTTTGTGGTTCAAGATTTTGCTCTTAACGAAAGATGGACCATGCATCGATACAAAATCATTCTCGCCATTTGGACCGCCGCCGCTCTGGCCGTCACCGCTTCCGGCTTATATAACGATGTTCCTGCGCCCGCGATTCAAGGCTCCATCGCCGGACTCACGTTGGCGCTCATCCTCTGCTGGACAATCTCCAAACCATTCTGCGAGTGGACACTCAGCCTCAACCTGCGCGCTCTCGTACTCTTCCAATGCTGGCGCGTGATCCCTGGGTGCCTCTTCCTTTACAACTTTTATTCGCTCGGAAAACTGCCATTTCAATTCGCCGTGGTCGGCGGTATTGGCGACATCCTCGTCGCAATCACCGCGCCACTCGCCGGATTGCTTGCTGACCCGAAGTCACCGACGAAACTCCGCGCGCTCATGGTTTGGCAGATTTTCGCGCTGTTCGATCTACTGATGGTGATCCGCGCTGGACTCGTGAACGGACTCCGCGACTCCGCATCGATGATGCCGCTCACGCATTTTCCGCTGTTACTGTTGCCAACGCTGCTCGTCCCGCTCACGCTGTTCGTTCACCTGCTCACCATGGCGCAAATCAGAAGGAGGCTCACCTTCGCAAACCGATAATCCGCTTTTCCTCCGTGTTCTCCGTGTCTCCGTGGTGAATTCGCTTCAACGCGCCACTCGCGATGGGTTTACAATCTCCCTTCTATGATGGACATTGCTTCCTGGGCGTTGAACACTGCCACGCAGCGCGGCGCAACTTACTGCGACGTTCGCATCGTTGACGACCGCATTCGCGCGCTGATGACCAAGAATGGCAAGGTCGCGCACGCATCGGATTCTGAAACGCTCGGCGTCGGCATCCGCGTAATCGCGAACGGCGCATGGGGTTTTGATTCCACTGATAATCTCAGCCGCGAATCCGTTGAAGCCACCGCGGCGCGAGCAGTAGAAATCGCAAAAGCGTCCGCGACGGTGAAGAATCAGGAATTGCATCTCGCACCGGAAAAGCCCGCGGTTGCGGATTGGACAACGCCGCACAAGGTCGATCCGTTCGCCACGTCGCTGCAACAGAACCTCGATCTGCTGATGAAGGTGGACGAAGAACTTCGACGCGTGGAAGGCATCACGCTGGCTGAAGTGAACGTGAATTTCCGCCGATACGAACAATGGTTTTATTCGACTGAAGGTTCAGACATCCATCAGACGCGCTTCGTCACTGGCGCAGGATTCGATGTCTATTCATTCGCCGGCACTGAGATCCAAAAGCGTTCGTATCCGAATTCCTTCGGCGGACAGTACCAGAACAAAGGCTACGAGTTGATCGGCGAACTCGATTTGCCAGGAAACGCGCGCCGCATCGCCGAGGAGGCAGTTGCGTTGCACAAAGCCGATCAATGTCCGCAGGGAAATTTCAACATTGTTCTGGATTCGTCGCAGCTCGGCTTGCAGATACACGAATCGATCGGACATCCGATAGAACTCGACCGCGTCCTCGGATATGAAGCCAACTTCGCCGGCACATCGTTTCTGACCACCGACAAGTTGCGTAAGCTGAAATATGGAAGCGACATTGTGAACGTCGTCGCCGACGCGACGCAACATCACGGTCCTGGACTTGGAACATTTGCCTTCGACGATGAAGGCGTCCCCGCACAATCCACGCCGATCATCAGCAACGGCGAGTTCACCGGATATCTCACATCGCGCGAGACTGCGCACGCGATCGGCGACAACCGCTCTAATGGCACGATGCGCGCGGAAGGTTGGAACCGCATACCCATCATCCGCATGACCAATATTTCCATCACTCCCGGAGAAAAGCCGCTCACATTCGACCAACTCATCTCTGGCACTGACGATGGAATCTTCATGCAGACCAATCGATCGTGGTCGATCGACGACAAGCGCTACAACTTCCAGTTCGGTTGCGAGATTGCTTGGGAGATCAAAGGCGGCAAACTCGGACGCATGCTGAAGAATCCGTCGTATTCTGGCATCACCACTGAGTTCTGGAACTCAATGGACGCGATCTGCTCCCGCGACCAGTGGACACTTTGGGGAACTCCGAACTGCGGCAAAGCCCAGCCCATGCAGACGATGGGAACCGGACACGGCGCGTCGCCCGCGCGGTTTAGGAATATCAGAGTTGGGAGCGCATTCCGTGGCAACTAATCTCACAGAGGAAGCAAAACGCGGAGAAAGACAGCCGATGTTCGACCAGAACAGAGCCCAAGAAATTCTGAAGCGACTACAACGATTTTCCTCTTCCGACGAAATCGAGGTACTGATCTCCGGCGGACGCTTCGCGCTGACGCGTTTCGCCAACAACACCATCCACCAGAACGTCGCGGAAGAGAACATGGTGATCTCTGTTCGCACGGTCATCGACGGCAAGACTGCGCGTTCGACTACCAACAAGACTGATGACGATAGTCTTCGCCGCGCCGTTCAAGCTGCCGAACAGTTGACCAGAGTGCAGGAGCGCGATCCGGATCTGCTCCCAATGGCGAAGCCAGGCGAACTTCCGCCAGCGCCCGCAAATCCGCCCAGCCGACACTTCGACTCCAGCGCAAGGATCACGCCGGAAGATCGCGCCGCTGGTGTTGGCAAGATCGTCGATATTGCGAAGAGAAACAAGTTGGTCACCGCCGGAATATTCTCCACCGGCGACGGCTTCGAGGCGATCGTCAATTCGGCTGGAGTAAACCAGTTTCATCGGCAGACATCCGCTGAGATATCGATCACCATGCTCGCGGATGATTCTTCCGGATGGCAGAAGGCCAACTCGCCCGATGTCACCAAGCTAAATCCTGAGCAACTTGCCGAGACCGCAGCCCGCAAAGCTCGCGAGTCGATGAAGCCGCAGGAGCTCGCGCCGGGAAAGTACACGGTTATCCTGGAGCCATCCGCCGCGCTCGATCTGGTCGGATTCATGTTCTACGACTTCGGCGCGCAGTCGATGCTCGACGAACGCTCATTCCTCAACAAGCGCATGCAGTCGCAACTCTTCGGTGCGAACATCACCATTCATGACGATGCCTATCATCCATTGCAATCGGGAGCGCAGTTCGACGGCGAAGGCGTTCCGCGACAGCGTGTCGCGTTAGTCGAAGCCGGTGTGCCGAAGAATCTTGTGTATTCCCGCGGTAACGCAGCGCGGATGAAAGCATCAGAGATGGCATCGCATGTCGGACACCTCGCTCCGACCGGACACGGCTTTCCGCTTCCGAACGATGTCGGCGACGCCCCTATGAATATCGTCTTCAGCGCCTCGCCGGATGGATCGAAGACACTGGACGAGATGATCGCCAGCACCGAGCGCGGCGTTCTGGTGACCCGTTGCTGGTATATCCGCGAAGTCGAACCCTACGACAAGATCCTCACGGGCATGACCCGCGACGGCACATTCCTTGTCGAAAACGGGAAAGTGAAGAACGGCATTCGCAATTTCCGTTTCAATCAAAGCCTGGTGGAGATGCTGAAGAACGTTGAGATGATGGGCACTCCCGTCCGCGCCAGCGGCGAAGAGGCATTCGACATGGTGGTGCCTGCGATGAAAGTTCGCGGCTTCAATTTCACTGAGGTCACGAAGTTCTAGGTCGCGGTAACAGTAACCTGCTGTCCAAGGGTGGAAGCCGGAATGTCACTAAAGTAACCTTTGCGCTTGCCAAAAGCAGGTGTATAAACAATGGTCTGGAAAATTCATTTCAGGGGTGCGCGGTGCAAGAACTTCGCAGTGCGGTTCGATTTCCAATAAAGCTGCCGATCGCAGTCAACTCGGAAGTGGCGGCGCAAACGGCTGAGACACAAGACATCTCTGCCGGCGGCGTCTTGTTTTATGTTGATTCTGACATGGCCGTCGGCTCAACCATCACTTTCAGTATTGCGATGCCGGCTTCAGTGCTGGGCACGCCGGCAGATGTTCTGGTCAACTGTGTGGGGCGCGTGATCCGATGCTCAGACGATGCTGGCCGCAAATCTGTTGCGGCAGTCATCGATGAATATCGCTTCGAGCGCTCGTAGGCGTTTGTAACTGGTTCTGTGAAATGGGTACCGAAAGCAGCAAGAACAATAAGCCCTCCACTCCTGCGCCCGCAGGGGCTGGGGAAAAACCCGCCCCGATCCGCGTCATCATCGCCGACACACAATCCATCTATCGCGTAGGCATTCGCAAGATATTTGCGTTGGAAGACGATGTGCGTGTTGTCGCGCAAGCGGAAAACTTGGGACAGACCATTGCTGCCGCATTGAAATTTCCCGCGGATGTCATTCTGCTGGAAGCCGCCATCACCCTCAATCCGCCGGAAGTCGTCTCTGAGCTGATGAAGAAAGCGCCCGGCGCAAAGATCATTGTTGTATTGGTAGAACCCGATGAGGAAGATACCGTCGATCTGCTGCGGCGCGGCGTTCGCGGCATCGTCTCCCGTTCGATCTCGCCCGATCTTCTCGTGAGATGCGTGCGCAAGGTGGCGGAAGGCGAGACCTGGCTGGATAATCGCGGAGTGAATTGGGTACTGGAAGCCTATCGCTCACAGGCGGCGCAATTGACTTCGCCGCGTCCCAAGCAAAAGATTTCCGACAAAGAGCTGCTCATCATTTCCTGCGTTACTCAAGGAATGCGCAACAAAGAAATTGCGCGGGAGATCGGCACCACCGAGCAAGTCATAAAGAATTACTTGCGCAAGGTGTATGACAAACTTGGCGTCTCTGACCGGCTTGAGCTCGCGCTTTACTGCATCCATCATCACTTGTTGCAGACCAAGCAGCCGGTAACAAGCGTCTCTCAAGTTGCCATCCCAGCGGTTGCATCCGGTTCAAAATAGCCGGCTAAAATCCTGCAAGAGAGACGAATCACAACTCATCAGTTAGAATAAGAGAGCAGCCGATTCGCAACGAGCCGGCTGAAGTTTCCTTCCGCGTTGTTCCCGGAGAGATGGCCGAGTGGCTGAAGGCGCACGCTTGGAAAGCGTGTTTAGGGGAAACTCTAACGTGGGTTCGAATCCCACTCTCTCCGCCATTACTTTTCTCACTCAGCCTGGGAGTAGATTGCCCACGCGCTGGCCAGATCCTGGACGACATGGCCAAGGGATTTGTAGACGGTAATCTCCTCTGCCGAGTGGCGCCCTTCGATTTCGCCACTCAAGACCTGACCAATCTCAGCGACGATGTGTTCATCACCGACTAAGCCTGCCGCTTTGGCTCGGAGAAATTCCGCGCCTTGGTGAAGTACACCTTCGCGACTGTCGGCAATGAAACGCGAGCGGACGACAAGCTCGTTGTCCACTTCCGTAGGTCCCGCGTAGCCTGAGCCGACCAAATTCAAATGTGTACCCGGCCGCACCCACTCGCCCATCAAGATCGGTTCAGCCGCCGAGGTGACGGTGCAGATCATGTCCGCCTCTGCAACTGCTTCGCGAACGGCTCCTGCTGTGGTGACAGGCACTGCAAGTTCTGCTTGCATCTGCTTCGCGAAGGTCTGGGCGCGTTCGGGCGACCGCCCCCAAACAACGATGGATTCAAGATCGCGGACTTTGCCGATCGCCCGTGCATGGGTCCCAGCCTGTTCGCCATAACCAAGCAGAGCCAAGCGCCGGGCGTCTTTACGCGCCAGCGCGTCGGTAGCGACCGCACTCGCTGCTGCCGTGCGGATAGCGGTGAGTTCGCCGGCGTGGACTACGCAAACAGGCGCGCCGGTTTCGGGCTCGAACAGGATGACGAGGCCCTGATGTGACTGTATTCCACGAGCGAAGTTCTCCTGGAAGACGCTGATCAGCTTTGCGCCGAAAGGAGCATTCGTGCCCATCGCACCGGGCATAACTCCGAATAGCCTGCCATCCGACAAAGGGATGATCGACCGTAGAAGTTGTTTTGTTTCGCCCTTCGAGAACGCGATCATCGCCTGGCGCACGATCGGAATGCATACATCGTAGGTAAGCCGCCGGGCGACCTCTTCGCGGTCTATGAATCGCATGAGACGCTTCCTAGATTATTCGAGCAACATGTCTCGAACCCTTTGCTTGCAGGGCATTTTACATCTGCGCAAGCGCCACGATCTGTTCGCGAGTGGCTTCTGCTGCCCGCTTGCGATCGTCAAACCGCATTGCGTCCGGGCTGAAGCGCACCAGCGCCGACACCTTTTCCAGCGACAAAGCCTTGAGGATGTGGGGAAGGAATGTCATGTCGCCCCAGTAACAAACGTCTTGCTCGACAGAGCCTTCGCTCACGCTGTAACGAATGTGCGCAGGCGTGATCGCTTCATTTGCGGAAACTGCAGAGGCGAATAGCGGCGAGCGGAAAGGCAAGACCTTGGTGCCGTCAGTGCTGGTTCCCTCGGGAAACAGGACGACGCGCAATCCGGATTGCAGCGCGATATCAAGTTGATCGTTCACTTGTCCGGTTTCTCGCGGGCGCTGGCGATCGACAAAAACGGTGCCGTTCATCGTTGCCATCCAGCCAAAGATCGGCCAGAGGCGGACTTCTTTTTTTGCCACGAAGGTGCAAGCGCAGAGCGCGCTCAGCACGATGATGTCGAGATAGCTCTGGTGATTGGCGACGATCAACCCACGTTCCGGGATCGCGCCCTCATTACGGAAGTCAATGCCGAGGCGTGGAAGCAGCTTTGCGCACCAGATGTGCAGCCAAAGCGCACGGACATCGCCGGGCAGCGGACGTCCGTTGCTCAGCCGCAGATAGGCGAAATGAACGCAGGCTTCAAAGGCAGTCCAGAGCAGCTTGACAAACCTGATTGCAGCCCTCGCCACCTTCATTACGGACCAACCTCTATTTCAAATCAAATCCCGGATATCTATTCAGTCTAAATGCAGAGCTGAAAAATCCGAAGTCCTGTTGTTGCGACCGGCTTTGCGACGGCAGCCACGCCTGCTATGTTTATTAGCGCGAATCGAATGATTAGAATAGCGAAGCGTTGAGAAGGAGTTTAGAAATGACACCCGCCGCTGAAGCGACCAAGCAATTGATCAACTATCGCGTTGAATCCGGCGTTACCGTGATTGAGATGTCTGATCCACCGGCCAATGCGTACACCTATGAGATGAACCTGCAGATGGACGCGGCCATCCTCAAGGCGCGAATGGACAACGAGGTTTATGTCATCGTGCTCACCGGCAGCGGGGATAAATTCTTTTCCGCCGGCGCCAACATTGGAATGCTGAACAACGCGGAGGCCACCTTTAAATATTACTTCTGTCTTCAGGCGAATGAGATGTTGCTGCGCCTGGAGAACACGCCAAAGCTGGTCATCGCCGCAATCAACGGACACTGCGTAGGCGGCGGACTGGAGATCGCGATGGCCGCCGACCTGCGCATCGCACGCAAAGACGCCGGCAAAATGGGATTGCCGGAAGTGAATCTTGGCGTATTACCGGGGACGGGAGGAACGCAACGCCTTTCGCGCATCGTGGGAAAATCGAAGGCGATTGAGTTGATGGTTACTGCCAGTACCTTCACCTTCGATAAAGGTAAAGAGTTGGGCATCGTCAATGACATTTTTGAGCGCGAAAACTTTATGTCCAGTGTGATGGAGTATGCGCGGCAATTCTGTCCGCCGAACAAGGCAGCCAAAGCCGTGGGCCGCATCAAGCGCGCGGTGCAATCCGGATGGGAGATTCCGCTGGAGTCAGGGCTGGCACTGGAGCGCGAGGTCCAGCAGATACTCTTCCAGAGCGACGACGCCAAAGAAGGCATCTCCTCATATATAGATAAGCGTCCGGCGACGTTCACAGCAAAGTGATGGCGTTTTGCGGGCGTCTGAGCCCGCAGCCGTCATCCCGCAGCGAAGCGAGGGATCTGTTTTTAACCGCGGATAAAAGAAGGATCAAATCTGATAGAACCTTCTTGAATCCGCTTTTATCTTTCTTTGATCCGCGGTTAGTTTTTGCGTTTGACTTTTATGGCTACCGCTGAAAAATCCGCTGCCGCGCAATTCACCCTCGGCGAATTGATGGTGGCGGCCGCTGCCCGCGAGATCCGCGATGGAGAGGTCGTCTTCGTCGGCATGCGTTTGCCGCTGATCGCTTTCGTAGTGGCCAAGCGCACGCACGCACCGAACGCAACGGGCCTTTTCGAGAACGGCGTCATCCGTTCTACGCCTTCAAGAGAATTGATTTACACAATGGCCGATCCGCCCAACATCTTGAATGCGACGCAATGCCTGGACATGATGGGCGTGATGACGCTATTGCAGTCGGGTCGCGTGCACCTGGGATTTCTCGGCGCAGCGGAAGTTGACCGCTTCGGAAATTTGAACTCCACGCAAGTCACAGGGAAAGACGGTCTGGTTCGATTGCCGGGATCGGGTGGTGCGTGCGATATCGCGTCGCTCGCGCAGCGGTTCGTCGCCATGATCGACCACTCGAAGCATCGATTGCCCGAACGCGTCAGCTACATCACAAGTCCTGGAAACGGTGAAGGCGGCGGTTGGCGAAAGAAAGTAGGACTGCCGCGCGGCGGCCCATCGGCGGTGATTACTACAAAAGCAGTTTTGCGATTCGATGAAGGCGGAGAGGCGTACCTGGCATCGAGTCATCCAGGAGTGGCCGTGGACGATGTTGTCGCAAACACGGGATGGAAGCTGCACGTTGCGGATGATGTGACTGAGACTGTTCCGCCGAGTGCGGAAGAGCTTGCCGTGATTCGCGATTACGATAAGGAAGGGTTCTGGACGAAGTGAAGCAGCAGTTAGCATTTAGCACGCAGCATTTAGCCGTCAATGATTTCTGCAACGCCCTTGGATTGCCATTCCGACCGATGTAGACAATCTGCACGATCGGGTGGCGCAGGCCTTCAGGCCTGCACCTGAGATGTCTTTGACTTTTTGGGCTTTAGCCCCTGAGGTAAGGTTTGACTGAACTTTCACGCATTGCCGTTGCCTATAAAGACTCCGCCGCCTACATCACGCTGAAGAACCCGCCTGTCAATGTTATCGACATAACAATGATGGAAGAACTGCTTGCCGCCATCCGCGAAGTCGAGCAGCGGCCAGAGATCAACGCCATCGTTTTCCGAGGTGATGGGAAATGTTTTTCTGCTGGAGTAGACATTGCAGCGCACACTCCTGAAAAAATACAGGAGATGCTGAGCAAGTTCCACGCCGTCATCCTCGCGATTGCGCGGTCGCCGAAGATCAGCATCGCCGCCGTCCATGGCAATTGCCTCGGCGGTGGCGCGGAACTGGCGATTGTCTGCGACATCGTCTATACAACTTCCGACGCAACTTGGGGATTTCCTGAGATCAAGCTGGCCTGCTATCCACCGGTCGCTTGCACGGCATTGGCCGCACTCGTTGGACAAAAGCGCGCGACGGAGTTGATCGTCACTGGCGATACCTTCACTGGTCGCGATGCCACGATGATGGGACTGGCAACTGCATCCGGCTCGCCCGAAGAACTGGAACAAAAGACTACTGACCTGTTGGCAAAATTAGGCAAGCTCTCCGCAGCTGCGCTTGCCGTTACCAAGAAAGCCATTTACACATGGGACGGTCTGCACTTGGACAAGGGCATAGCCCGCGCCGAAAAGATCTACTTAGAAGAACTGATGAAGACGGAAGATGTGAAAGAAGGCGTCGCGGCGTGGACAGAGAAGCGCGAGCCGAAGTGGAAGGGAAGATAATCTCTGTGTGACAATCGCTGCTCTCTGTTACCTGTCACCCCGAGCGGAGCGCAGCGGAGTCGAGGGGCAATGCAGTTGCCGTTGCTTTTGACGTGAGTGGCCATGCAAAAGAAAACTTATTCCGTGTACATCATCGCGAACGCGACTAAATTGCTCTACATTGGATTTACGAGCGACTTGCCACACCGGATTTGGCAGCATAAGGAAAAAGTATTTGAAGGGCACTCCGCGAATTTTCATGTTTGTCGTCTGGTGTATTACGAAAGCTTCGACGATGTCAGGAATGCGATCAACCGTGAAAAGCAGCTGAAGCGGTGGCGGCGAGTGAAGAAGATCGCCTTGATTGAATCACGCAATCTGAATTGGCATGACCTGAGTGATGGCTGGTACGACCAGCTGAAAAGCAAAGGCATTGCCCCTCGGCTCGCGTAGAACGCTCGCTCGGGGTGACAGTGATTTAGGTTGTCGATAATCCGAAAAGATCAAATGTCCAAACTCCAATCAATCCAATCCGCCATCTCCGCTCACGTCCCCGACGGCTCATCTGTCGCGCTCGGTTTGCAACTTGAGCAGATGATCCCGTTCGCCGCCGGACACGAGATCGTCCGACAGAAGAAGCGCGGCATCACACTCATCGGGCCAATATCCGACATCCTCTTTGACCAGATGATCGGCGCCGGGTGCGTGGAGAAAGTCATAGCCGCATGGGTTGGGAACGTCATGATGGGCCAAGCCTACAATTTTCGCCGGGCGGTGGAGAACGACGAGATCAAAGTTTTCAACCTCACCAACTTCACCATTGCACTTGCGCTCCAAGCCGGAGCTATGGGTATTCCATTTCTGCCCACGCGCACCGCTCTGGGCAGCGATGTCCCTAAGAACAATCCATTCATTGTGCAGATTGAATCCCCGGTTTTCTCGGGTGAGTGGACGGGGAGCGCTGCTTCGCGCGAGCCGGACACGAGGGCGCAGCAGCGAAGCGTTGCGGAGCCCTCGAATGATGAAGGCAAGGAGCCGCTGCTCGCGGTCCGCGCTCTGGTGCCCGATGTCGCTATCGTTCACGTCCAACGCGCTGACGCCAACGGCAACGCGCACTGCTGGGGAAATTTCGGAGTGATGCTGGAAGCGGTTCGTGCGGCGAAGAAGGTCATCCTCATCGCTGAGGAGATTGTTGCTCCGGAGGTCATCTCCAGTGATCCCAATCGCACCGTCATCCCTGGATTTCTGGTCACGGCAGTGGTGGAGTCGCCGCTCGGCGCGCATCCTTCTCCGGTGCAGGGTTACTACAAGCGAGACGACGCGGCATTCAAGCAGTATCATGAAGAGACCAAGACCAAGGCAGACTTCGATGCATGGGCGCAGCGCTGGATCAGCGGAGTTGCTGATCGTAGCGGCTATGCTAAGTTGCTGGGCGATGCCCGGATCAAAGAGTTAGGCGTAAAGCTACACGCGTATGCGGCGGCGACAGATTACGGCTATTGAGAACACCACAAAGAC
>JAOAPH010000204.1 GCA_025462835.1 Candidatus Angelobacter sp.
AAGTCGTTGCTGTTCAATTTCAGCCGGAGCCGGGCATTTATGAAATGAAAGTGAATACTGTGCAGACTCACTCGGCGTAGGCCTTCAGTGAATTCGGCGAGCGTGCGCGCGGAAAGGGTTGTGGGAATGATCACAGTCTGCGCAGAGCCAAAATAAAACGTTTCCAGCGCAGGGCGGTCCTTGCTTCCGGGATTGCTCTCAAGGTGGGTCTCAAGGATTTGGACGATGCGGTCACGCATGGCGCGTATCGAGTTGTATTCGCGAACGTCGATGCCCGACAAGCGTTCCGCCAATCTAGTCTCGTTGCAGGAGAAGAAGGCCCAGTGGGCGAAGTCGTTGGAAAACCCTTCGCGGATGTAATGGTGTTCCGCTAAGGTCTGGAACATATGCTGGAAGATCGAGGCGTCGGGGCACACCCGCACCGCTTCCAGTAGCTCCGATAGATTGGTGGCTCTTTCCGTTCCAATGCGCAGCAGGTGTGAGGCCGAGTTGAAAACAAACGGTGTCTTCGCGGAGTTCAGTGCTATATGGGTGGATTGCGCCGTAGCCATCGCAGCGGGTCCCTTTCTTGAGAGTTGATCAGAGATTTCGGTCTACCGCAGTTTGTAGAATAACGGCGGAATCAATCATCGTTGGATGCGCTCAAGCGAACTGGCGTTTTCCGCAATTACCGCCGCCGCGAAATTAAAAATCCGTCCTTATCGGGAACCAGCAGATAGCTAGCCGGGATCCCCACCAGGAGCAGCCATTCGAGATTCGACCGCGCCGAAGCATTTGCCATGCGAAAGCTGCCGACCGGCGACGAGAAGTACGCAAAGACCAACGCCGATGCCAACGCTCCCAACATCCCGGCGACGGAGCCGAACATATAAGCGACTAGAAACACCACCCCAATGAAAAGCAGGGGAACTGCAGCCCTTTGTGGCAGCAGCAACGACACAATCACAGCTAGAATTACGCATACCAGAATTCCGGCTGTGGTACTTAGCTGCCGTAAGATCTTGTACGGCACGTTAAGAGTCCTTTCCAGGTTCACTTTGCTCTCCAATCCAGACGTAGCGGCTGACATACCCATTAGATGAAAAATCGTATTCTGAAGCCATGATTTTCGAGAGCCATTGCCGCAATCGTGATAACCCAACGCGGCGTTGACTCGCAACTTTCGGGAAGATGAAGATAATGAGATGTTTGTACGGGCGACCCTGAGCTTGTTTGCGTCTAAGACCCTATGCCGCATAATTCAGACCCTTTTCTGCTGCAGCTGCTGGTGATCTTTGTCTGGGCAAAGATCTTCGGCGAACTCTTTGAGCAGATGAGGCTTCCGGCAGTGTTAGGAGAGATCCTCGCCGGAATCATACTGGGGCCGTTTGCCACTGGCTTCGTTGTTCCTGGACCTTCTGTACTTTCAATCTCGGAGCTCGGCGCCATATTCCTCCTCTTCAGCGTTGGACTGGAAACTCCACCACAGGAATTGATAAACGTTGGCCGTACTTCGGCAGGCGTGGCTCTGGCTGGAGTAGTGGTGCCGTTCGCGCTGGGATTTAGCTACATCATCCTGCGCGGAGACCCAGCAAAGGAAGCCACGTTCATTGCTACCGCTATGGTGGCCACCAGCGTGGGAATCACTGCGCGTGTGCTGGGCGATCTTCAAGTCCTGCACACTCGCGCCGCGAAGATCATCCTGGCTGCCGCTGTCTTCGATGACATCCTTGGCATGGTCTTGCTGGCCGTGGTCGCAGGACTGGCCGCCGCGACCGGAGTGGCATGGATACAGCTCGGAGTCCTGTTCGCGGAAGCCGTCAGCTTTGCGCTGTTCATGATCTTCTTTGCGCCGAGGGTTATCCACAGGATGAGCGGCAGGATCAAATACATGTCCATGCGCGACGCACCGCTGGTTCTGGCATTGGCAATCTGCCTGGGGCTTTCAGTGGCTGCGCAGAAGATCGGCATGGCAGCGATCGTCGGCGCCTTTTTCGCGGGCATCGCTTTTGCGGAGTACGCTCCTGAATGGGAGCTCCGTCCTCGCGTGGGGGCCATCACGGAATTCCTTACACCGTTTTTCTTTTTCACCATGGGAGCGCAATTGAATCTCTCCGCGTTCTCGCGACAGACCCTGACAGTGGCTATTGTTATTTCGATCCTGGCCATCCTCTCCAAGGTGATAGGTTGCGGGCTACCCATGCTTCGCGAAGGCTGGAGCACTGCCTTGAAAGTGGGAGTCGGCATGACGCCCCGAGGCGAAGTGGGATTAATCGTCGCCCTGATCGGATTGAACGCCAAGATGATCACCGAATCGGGTTATGCGGTGGTCATCATAATGATTGTTGTGACTACACTTTTTGCTCCTCCAATCCTGAGGATACTGTTCCATAAAGAGACGGGAGTCGCGGAAGCACAAACGACTGCTGCCGGCGAATAGCCTCCGCAAGGCTGCCTGAATGCGAAAACCCTATCCGGCTGCCCACCCGCGTGCCATACAATGAGTAAGCTTAAGCGAGGCTTAATTCAGTGATGCTGCCGCAATTAACATGGATGGGCGCGCTCGACATTCTGATTGTCGCGGCGCTCATCTATCAGTTCCTGGTCCTGGTCAAGGGAACACGCGCCTCACAGATGCTGGTGGGAGTTGCCGCATTGGGGGTGCTGCTCTTCCTGGTGCGTCGCGGACAGCTTCCCATCGTCAATTGGGCGATCAGCAATTTCCTTCCTTACGCTTTTTTCGCGCTGGTCGTGATCTTTCAGGCGGAGATACGGCACATCCTGGCAAAGATCGGACGCAGCCTCACCTTCGGATCCACGGCCGGGGAGAGCGAGTCGTATGACGACCTGGTCATGGCCGCGAACTTCTTTTCGCAACATAAAATCGGGGCGCTGATCGTCATCGAACGGGAGATCGGCCTGCGGACGTACATCGAAAGCGGTGTGCCCATGGACGCGCGAGTGTCGTACGATCTGCTGGTCACGATATTTCGTCCAGCTGCGCCTTTGCACGATGGGGCGGTAATCATTCAGAAGGACCGCATCGCCGCAGCTGCTTGTTTTCTGCCGCTGAGCATGAACCCGGTGCTTTCAAACCAAATGGGGACGCGGCATAGAGCGGCCATCGGCATCACGGAAGAGACGGATGCGATCGCCATCATCACCTCTGAGGAGACCGGGCAGATATCTCTGGCGCAGGCCGGCCACATTGACCGCGACATGAGCGTGGAGCAATTGCGCGAAAGGCTAAGCAGTCTTCTCCATCGCTTTGTGCCCGCAACCACCCTTCCCAGCCACATCACTGAAACAGGCGATCCGGAATCTGCCTTGGGCAAGGCTCCGGGGGTGAAGGGTTGAAGCGCAACAATTTTTTCAACCGGTTCATCTTTCACAATCTGGGATTGAAGATTGTTTCCTTGTCCATGGCGGTTCTGTTGTGGGTGGCGATCGCCAGCGCTCCGCGTGCGGAAGTAGGATTCAATGTTCCCATTGAATTCCTTAACATCCCCGACGGGCTCGAGATCAATTCAGATTCCACTCCGCAAGCGCAGGTCAGGTTGCGCGGCCCAGACCGGGCGGTAAGACGGATTCAGCCCGAGGACTTGCATCTGGTGATTGACACTGCCTCTCTCGCCAAAGTGCAACCGGGCGAGCGCACCTTTGAGCTGATCTCCGGCAAGCTCAATCTTCCTGCCGGTGTCGAAGTGGTGCAGATCGTTCCGTCGTCGGTGCGATTGAGTTTCGACCGGCGCGCCTATCGTAATCTTGAAGTGCACGCACGGGTGCTGGGAAGCTTTGCGCCGGGATACAAGATTGCAAACGTTGAAACCGATCCCGCCCAAGTCGCCGTGGTGGGCCCGGAAAAACGCGTGAACGCTGTGGATGCGGCGCTCACAGATCCTATCGATGCCAGCGGTGTGATGGGCAAGCAAACATTTCTCGCCACGCCCTACGTGCAAGATCCGCTGGTGCGGCTGGCGCGGCCCACGACTATTCGCGTGACCGTGCTGACGGAAAAAACCAAGTAGAATCTAGAAAACATTATTCGGAGAGTGGTTTGAGAAAACTTTTTGGGACGGATGGAATTCGCGGTGTAGCCGGCCAGTATCCTCTGGATCCGGCGACGGTATACCTGATCGGCAGCGCGCTCGCTCATCACCTGGGCGGAGTCAACGGGAAGGTGCGCGTTGTGATCGGACAGGACACCCGCGAATCCAGCGGCTGGATCGCCGACGCGTTGACCGCCGGCTTGGAGTCCGCAGGTGCGGAAGTGCAAAGCGCCGGCGTCGTGACGACTCCGGCAATCGCTTATTTGGCGCGCACCGAGAAATTCTCCGCAGGGGTGGTGATCTCCGCCTCACACAATCCGTGGCAGGACAACGGTATCAAGATCTTCGGCCACGATGGATTCAAACTTGCCGACCAGA
>JAOAPH010000219.1 GCA_025462835.1 Candidatus Angelobacter sp.
CTGTACGCGTTCGAGTGAGGGGAAATGCCTAGCCAGCAGCAACTCCGATGGTCTGAGCTTCGCGTCGGACTAACCGTGGTCTTCGCCAGCATCACTTTGGCGGTACTGATCTTCCTGATGTCGGGCAGTTCTGGCCCGTTTGCAAAAAAACTCACGCTCCAATCCTACTTTCAATCCACAGAAGGATTACGTGTTGGCGCCCCGGTCGCATTGCACGGCGTGACCATCGGCAACGTGAAGTCCATTCAGGTAGTCCCGGACCATGGATTGACACCGGTTTTAGTCACGATGAAAGTCAGCCGCGACTACGCATTCAAGATCCACAAGGATTCAATAGCTAATCTGGCGACGGCGGGTGTTCTCGGCGAACTTTTCGTGGACATCATCAGCAAGAACGTCAAGGCGCCTACGGCCGAAGATGGTGATGTGTTGCCCTCGCAAGAGGCCAATTCGATCGATGATGTGTTGAAGGCGGGGCAGGGCACGCTGCAAAACATGGATGTGCTGCTCAAGCGTCTGGACCGGATCACCGCTACGATCGAAAACGGAGAGGGGTCGATAGGCAAGGTGCTGAACGATCCCGCATTGTTTGACCGTGCCAATAAATTGCTGGAACAGATGCAGTTGATCGTTAATCAAGTGGGTTCTGGCAAGGGCAGTATTGGCAAGCTCATCAACGATGACGAGCTTTACGACAAGTTGAACCACTCCATCGAGCAGCTGGAAACGATCATTGGCGAGGTCAATGACGGGAAAGGCAGCGCGGGCAAGTTCCTTAAAGACGACAGTCTTTATCGCAACGCCAATGAGACCATCGCAAAAGCCAACAAGCTGATGGATGACATCAACGCGGGCAAGGGAACATTAGGCAAGGTAGCTAAGGACGAAGAATTCGCGAAAAAAGTGGACACTATGGTGACCAACCTCTCGCGCCTGAGCGAAAAGCTGGACAAGGGTGAAGGAAGCGCAGGCAGGCTGTTCAACGATCCGTCTCTGTACACGAATGCCGACCAGATGCTGGTGGAGACGCGCAACCTGGTGAAGGCCGTTCGCGAACATCCGAAGAGATATCTGACGATTCATTTCAAATTGTTCTAAGCGACAGCGTCGCAGATCCGGCCCGAGGCTCAATGCTTCGGGCTTTTTCTTGCGAAATCTAGAGACTTCTCAGTTGGCATTCGCGCGGAAAAAGCGCATCATTAGACTTCGCCATCTACAAACCAGTGAAGTAAGCACAGTGCGGTCGCGCTGTGCATTATTCGCGTGCATCGGAGTGAACCGCGTTGGAGTTTGGGCAACAAACGGCCGGAACGCCGGCAAAGAGATTCGAGCGAGGGTTCTTCCGTCCCGCACTTTTCAATTCACTCACCGATTACAGCGCCTCCGAATTACGCGGTGATCTCATCGCCGGGGTCACCGTGGGACTGGTCGCCCTGCCGCTGGCGATGGCGTTCGCCATCTCCTCGGGGATGTCGCCGGAATCGGGGCTTTACACGGCGGTGGTGGCCGGATTCCTGATCTCCGCGCTGGGCGGATCCAGAACGCAGATAGGTGGGCCGACGGGTGCGTTCGTCGTGATCGTGTACGGGATCGTGCAGAAGTACGACATCAGCGGCCTGTTCATGTGCACGATCATGGCTGGGATCCTGCTGCTGCTGTTGGGCGCCACAGGCCTTGGCACTGCGGTCCGCTTCATACCGAGACCGGTCATCGTTGGCTTCACGAACGGTATTGCGGTCCTGATCGCCAGTACTCAGATCAAGGATTTCTTCGGACTGAAGATCGTGAAAGTGCCGGGCGAGTTTCTTGCCCGCATGGACGCGATCGGAAGAGCATTCCATACTTTTTCCAAAGTCGAGACGTCGCTGGGAATTTGCGGGCTGATCATCATCATCCTGTGCATGCGCTATATCAAGCGTGTGCCGGGATACATTGTCGCGTTGATCTTCGGCACAGCGGCGGTGGTGCTGCTCAAGCTTCCGGTGGAGACGATTGGCACGCGGTTTGGGGGTATTCCGAGCGGGCTGCCGAAGATCATCCTGCCTGAATTCCATTTCAAGTTGATGATCCCGCTGATCTCGCCGGCAATCACGGTGGCCATGTTGGGAGCGATTGAATCATTGATGTCGGCTGTGGTCGCCGACCGGATGACGCGCGAAAAGCACAACCCCAACCAGGAACTGATGGCGCAGGGTATCGCCAATATCGTGTCGCCGCTTTTCGGGGGATTGCCGGCAACGGGAGCAATCGCGCGGACGGCGACGAGTATCCGCTCAGGAGCAAAGACGCCGATTGCGGGCATCGTGCATGCGTTTACGCTGCTTACCG
Source organism: Candidatus Angelobacter sp. (assembly GCA_025462835.1). Classification (GTDB taxonomy): domain Bacteria; phylum Acidobacteriota; class Terriglobia; order Terriglobales; family Acidobacteriaceae; genus JAICLA01. The sequence continues at coordinate 2,329 of JAOAPH010000219.1, forward strand.
TGCTACTGGTGGCCGCACCTTTGGCAAAATTTATCCCGTTATCGGTGCTGGCGGCCATTTTGCTCGTTGTCTCCTACAACATGGGAGAGTGGCATGAGATCCCGGAACTGCTTAAGCTGGGCAAGTCCGATATTTGGATCTGGCTGCTGACATTTTCGCTTACAGTGTTCGCCGACCTAACGGTCGCTGTCGAGTTTGGAATGATCCTGGCGGCGCTGGTGTTTATCCGCAATGTGACGGCCACGACGACAGTGTCAGAGATCACGGCAGATGACCTGGCGGAAGGACGTGCGCACGTCCTTCAAGATAAAGAGATCCCACCTTACGTGAGCATGTTCCGCATACACGGGCCGTTTCTTTTTGGAGCTACGGAAAAGGTGTCTGAAATCGTGCAGCGACTGCCGGAATTGCAGGCTGTGGTCATTTTGCGCCTGCGTAACATGACGGCCATCGATGCCACCGGGTTGAATGCATTGGAGACGCTGTCAGAACAAGTACGCGCGAGCGGACG
>JAOAPH010000064.1 GCA_025462835.1 Candidatus Angelobacter sp.
GGTTTGCCGGACCGTGATTACTACACCAAGGATGACGCGAAATCGAAAGAGACCCGTGCCAAATATGTCGAGCACGTGCAGAAGATGTTCGAGTTGTTAGGCGACAAGCCTGAAGTAGCCAAAGCGAATTCCGAGACCGTGATGCGGATTGAGACTGCGCTGGCGAAGTCGTCGCAGACGCGGGTGGAGCGGCGCAATCCCTACAACCTTGACCACAAGATGAAGGTTGAGCAGCTTACCGCGATGACGCCGTCATTTGCATGGAAGCAGTATTTCGACGGGCAAGGACTGCCGAACCTGCAAGAGCTGAATGTCGCTTCGCCGGATTTTTTCAAGCAACTGGAAGTGCAGCTCAAGGCGGAGAGTCTTCCCAACTGGAAGGCGTACCTGCGATGGCACCTCGCCAATGCGAATGCCGAATATCTCTCTTCGAAGTTCGTGCAAGCCGATTTTGATTTCTATCGCAAGTACTTGCGGGGCGTTTCTGAGATGCAGCCGCGCTGGAAGCGCTGCGTGAACTGGGTGGATCGCGATCTGGGTGAAGCCTTGGGACAGGCCTTCGTAAAGAAGACTTTTGGGCCGGAGGTAAAACAGCGCACCGTCGACATGACCGATCAGATCGAGAAGGCGATGGAAAGCGAGATCAAGGCGATCGATTGGATGACCGACGCCACCAAGCAAAAGGCGCTGCAGAAATTGCATGGCATGGTGAACAAGATCGGTTATCCCGACCGATGGCGCGATTACAGTGGCATCAGCGTTGTGCGCGGAGACTTCTTCGGAAATGTTACGCGCAGCACTGTCTTTGAATCGAAGCGGCAGTTGGCGAAGATCGGCAAGCCCGTGGACCGCGGCGAGTGGGGCATGACTCCGCCGACCGTGAACGCGTACTACAACCCGCAGATGAATGACATCAATTTTCCCGCCGGCGTTTTGCAACCTCCACTCTTCGATTTCAAGATGGACGACGCGCCCAACTACGGCAATACCGGGCAAACGATCGGACACGAACTGACTCACGGTTTCGACGATGAAGGCCGGCAGTTCGACGCAAAGGGAAATCTGAGCGACTGGTGGACCAAGGAAGACAGCGAGCGATTCGAGAAGCGCGCCAGTTGTGTCTCCGACCAGTTCTCCCAATACACAATCGTTGATGACATCAAGATCAACGGCAAACTCACGATGGGTGAGGATGTCGCTGACTTGGGCGGCACGCGATTGGCGTATATCGCCTGGAAAAATGCGATAGCAGGGAAGACTCTGATGCCTGTGGATGGTTTCACGCCTGACCAGCGGTTCTTTATCGGTGTGGCGCAGTGGGCATGCGCTAACCAACGCCCTGAAGATTTGCGCGTCAGCGCAATCACCAACCCACACTCACCGGAGAAGTACCGTGTGAATGGATTGGTATCCAATTTCCCGGAGTTCCAGGCAGCATTTTCTTGTAAAGCTGACCAGCCGATGGTGAACAAGAATATGTGTCGAGTCTGGTGATTGCTTCACATTGCGCGTGCTGGAATGGATTCCATCGTTTCCTGCGCTCGAAGCTAGAGGATCTGAAAACCTGAAATTCGGACCCGGTCGCTGTCCTCAGGATTCGAGACCGAGAATCTGCGCGTTCAGCGCCTTGGCCGCACGCACCGGATCGAAATATTCGCGCAAGAATACTATCTTGCCGTCTTTAGCGCGCAGAAACACCACGTAGTCCTGTTGGTAAATGCGCTGTGTAGCCTTGATGAGCCCCTCTCCCTTGACCTCGGCGACTGCGCCTTCCGGATCGGCAAGTGGATATAGCCTCAGGTCGAAGAAACGAAAATTCTGTACAGCTCCCACGAACCACGTTGCGTGACGAACGACCTCCTCTCTCCCCGATAGTCGCGCTGGATGTCCGAGGGCTGGCGCGTAAGCAAGTTCCCACAAAATCTCATCGGCGATCAATGTCTGCCATTGCGCGTTGTCGTCTACGAGTGTCTTGATATGTTTTTGCAAGAGATCTGAGGCAACTGTCATCTTCAGCCCTCTTTCTGCCTAGTCCCCATTGTCCTTTTTATTTCTCTCAACTGGGTTCTCGTGGATACGCTCGCGGAGGTTGCGTTTCAAACTGGTTCCGAGAACCACAGAGCGGTCGCCGAATTTGTCGCGGAGCTTGTCCGCAGTGGCCATCGCCTGCCCCCAGCGCTGATGCTGATTGGTTTCCGGCGCGGGAGCCAGTAGATCGAGTTGCGTGCCCGTCCGCATTTCAGCGTCAACTTCTTCGAAGTGCGATGTTGAAACTCCGAGAAGCCGCACGGTGCGGCCGCGCTTCCAGTTATCGCGAAAAAGTTTCCGGATCTCTGCGTAGATTTCTGTATCCAGTTGTGTGGGATTCTCCGGTGTATGCGCACGCGTGATGGTAGTGAAATCGGTATAGCGCAGTTTCAGTTGCATCGTGCGCGCGAACAAGCGGTGTTCGCGCAAACGCCGGCAAACCATTTCGGACAATCGCAGTAGTGTGGCCTCGAGCACCGACTGGTCGCGCGTGTCCTCTGAAAAAGTATGTTCGTGGCTGATGGACTTGGGACCTTCGTCTTCGCCAATATCGGTGTCAAACCATCCACCGGCATCTTCGCCACGGGCCTTGGCTGCTATCGCCGTGCCCCACTGGCCGAAGTGTTCTTCTAGATATCCGTCGGAAAGCTTTGCGAGGTCACCGATCTTGCGAATCCCCAATTCGTGCAGTCGCTTCTCCGTTACCTTGCCGATCCCGGGCATCTTGCGGACATCAAGCGGGGCAAGAAACCCCGCTTCGCTGCCGGGAATCACCCAGAGCACTCCATTGGGCTTGGCTTGATCGGATGTGATCTTTGCAACCACACGCGACGTCGCAATGCCAATGGAGCAATTCAGATGAGTATCGGTTTTCATCGACTCATGTAAGGCATGTGCAGCTTTGAGCGGTGGACCGAAGAGGCGCTCGGTTCCGGTCATGTCGAGGTAGGCTTCGTCGATGGACGCCATTTCGACCTTGGGAGTGAAGCGGTTCAGCACTGCGTAAACTTTTTTTGAACACTCTTGATAGCGGTCCATATGTCCGTCAACGAAGATGGCGTGAGGACAAAGTTTGGCTGCGGTGCGCAACGGCATTGCAGAATGCACTCCGAACTTGCGTGCTTCATAAGAAGCGGCGGAGACCACGCCGCGTTCATCGCGCTTTCCGCCCACGACAACGGCTTTGCCTTTCAACGACGGATCATAAAGCTCCTCCACCGAGACGAAGAAGGCGTCCATGTCAACGTGAAAAATAGTCTTTGCGTGGGCTGACATTGGCTGATTTGGAAAGTGTAAGCTTGATAGTAGCGCAGAATTATCCAGTGTTCTTCTCTTAAGAGATTCCGCAACCCAAAGCGTACAACCTCCCCTCCCGCTGCACTCTCTAATGTGCATGGCGCAACTTGACGTACATTGCGCCTCTTTGGCGCAACCATGAAAGGTAACAAGGGCCCCCGGTTATTCGCGCACGAGAGAAAGAAAGACTTGGAAGACGCGTCGTCAGCAGTTCAGACGCCGGTTGTGCCAAATGCTCGCATTCAGAAAAATGGATTCGTTGCAGACATCGTGATCAGCAATCATGAATCCGCGCCCAAAATCTTCCACTACGTTATCCAGCATAAAGGTTCCACTGAGATCGTGCATTGGGGCCAGGAGCTTTCATTTCAGCGCGCCTTGGAGAGCATTGAACAGTATCTTGCACAGTTCAGTAAAGGCGCGAAGCAAGCGTAGAATCTGATTCCCGGCCTCTCCGGATCCGAAGGCGTTCCCGCTGCAGCTGCTCTCGAAATGCGTTCAAACGTGGGCACCTTGCCTAACTTGACGGCATCTCACCGATGCAAAACGGGGGAAATCCAATGGCACAAATCTCAGGCATTCGCGTGGGCAACACTGTCCGCGACTTCATTACCACCGCAAGCAGTGGAAACAGCCAAACCGGCGCTGTCCCACGCTGGAGCGCAGTTCTCGGCGGCGGCGCACTGGCAGTTTACGGACTTACACGACGTTCGCCGGGCGGCATTGCTCTGGCTACCGCAGGCGGAGTAGTCGCATATCTGGGAGCGAGATCCAACAGCCTGCAACGAGAGCCGATCGCATGGAGCAGTGTGTTGCTGAACTGTTCTCCCAGAGAAGCGTACAGGTTCTGGCGGGATTTTGAGAACCTGCCGCTATTCATGCGTCACCTCGAATCAGTGACTGTGCAGGATGAACGACGATCGAGGTGGGTCGCCGTCGGGCCACTCGGGAAAAAGATCAAGTGGGACGCAGAGATTGTGAATGAGCGTGACGGCGAACTGATCACATGGCGTTCGCTGCCCGGATCGGACATCGAGGTAGACGGCTATGTGCAGTTTCGACCTGCCACTGCGAACCGTGGAACGATTCTGTTTGCCAAGATTCACTATCGGACTCCAAAAGGAGCAGTGGGGTTCTCGTTAGCGAAGATCCT
>JAOAPH010000070.1 GCA_025462835.1 Candidatus Angelobacter sp.
CTCCTCCGGGGAGACTTGCACGCTGGGACGAAATCGGACTTCCACGAACCTGAGAACATCGAGCTGCCTTGCGATGGTGTCTTCAACGTCTTCCTCAGTGAGCGAATATTCCGCGAGCGTCCTCTTCCAATCTTCTTCGGTCTGCGATCGCTGAGCCGGAATCAGCTTGCGGATCTCCGCGACCTGTTTTGCAACCTGTTCTGGAGTAGCATGTTGAAAACTGACGTTCCTGATGTGTTCGGAGATCAGTTCGCGGTCGATCAAGCGCTCCAGAGCCGCAGCGGAATGTTCCACATTCTTGGGGCTGCGTCCTTCAGCCAGTGCTTCAAACCGCTCCTGCTCATCCCAATCACTTTCCGTGATCACGTGGTTATTCACCACAACTACCATCCTGTCCACGATCTTTTGTCCGGCGCAGCAGAGCGAGAGTGACAGCAACAGCCCGAGTTGTGCGATGCGTCTCATTAAAATGTCTGGCCAATGCTGAAGTAGAAGTTGAACCGTCGCAAGGTCTCGCTTGTGGGTGGCGTGGTTGTGCGTATCGGGAAGACAGCCGGATTCAGGTTGTAACCCACATCCACGCGGACGGGTCCGATCGGCGTCTTGTATCGCAGCCCTGCACCTACTGCGTGAGAAACATAATTGAAGTCGCATCCTGCGCTGGGGTTGGCAGCATCACGGCAGTTGGCAACCGAGCGCTGAGAGATACGGAAAATATTCGTGAACATATCTTTGGTAGTGGCGAAGACGTTGCCTGCGTCGTGAAAAAATACGGCACTCACATTTTCGTCGAGGTATGGCAGGGCGATGGGTGGTGTGCGCAATTCAAGACTGTTCACGAACATTGCGTTGCCACCAAGCGGAAATCCGGTTTGCAGGTCACGCGGACCCGCCTGGTTGATGGAAAATCCTCGAATCGAGCTGCCGCCGCCGGCATAGAAGCGTTCCGGCAGAGGGACGAAAGCCTGGCTCACCGAGCCGAATGGTTCCTCAATCCCTATCTTCAAAGACCGCGCGAATACCCATCTGCGTTCGACTTTGGCGTTTTTCGTGAGTTGATAGTAAGTAGAATTCTGGATCAACAATTTTGAGAAACTGCTCTGTGATCCGAAAATCTTAGCTGCCACGCTAACGTCTGCGGAAGTGTAAGTGCCGCGCGTGGACGTGATCGGATTGTCGCGAGTGTCGCGAACAAATGCCAACCCCGGAAAGCTCACGCGGACAGGCTTCGCCAGCAAAGGGATCTGGTCGGTCGCGACGTGCAGCGTGGACTGGTCAACGCTTACGCGCCGATAAGTCAGTCCGTACAGAAGCGTGGTGCCTTTGCTCACCACGTGGCGAATCTGCGCAGAGCCTTCGAGCCGCTGTCCTGTGAATGTATTTACGTCCTGTGTTTTGTCGTAAAAGGCGGTGAAGGTCAGAGTCTTGTCATCGCTGTTCATCCATCGTGGCGCTTCGTAACTGACCAAGCCCCGCTGTTGCAGCCGTCCTACCAGTGACTTAAAAAGAATGGTGTGGTCGCGTCCTAAAAAATTGATTCTGGTCAGGTCTAACGTGGCGCGCGGGCTCACGCCGGTTTCTCCCTGAACGGAGCAGGGAACCGAGACCTGTCCACCGGTTGGAGTCTGGTTCACGCAAGTATTGCTGATGTTTCCTGACTGTACTTCCAATCCCAAGCCGTACGTGAACGTGTATCGCTTAGCCTCGTCAACCTGAACAATGATGTTCTTGTTGTCCAGCGATCCTTGCGGATTCTGCACGGCAACATTCACTTCATTGAAGATGCCAACGTCATAGAGCCGGCGTTGCGTCTCCAGCATCTCTCTCTGGCTTAGAGGTTCATTTGGTTTGAGGTTGATCTCGCGGCGGACGACGTAAGCGTGCGTATTTTCCGTCCCCGCGACCAGGAGCCGGTCGACAAATTCCTGTTTGCCTTCTGAGATCTCATAGCGGACGTTCATGCGGTCGGGCACGTTCGCATCGGGCTCGGCAAACGAGTCGAACTTCACGTTGGGAAAACCGTGATCGAAATAAAAGCTGACGATCGCATCGCGGTCATTCGAGATGTTGAACTCGGAATAAGGCTGCCCCTCTGCAATGCTTACCAGATCGCGCAATCGTTCCTCAGGAAATGTTTTATTGCCCTCGATCTTTAGCGACTGCACCTTTGCTTGCGGCCCTTCATCCACCCGAACGATGACCCGGATGTTTCCTTTTCCCTGTTCATCGTTTTTTACAGAGCTGGTTATCTTGGCATGACGGAACCCGTTTTCAGTGTAGAGATTTCGAACCGTGTCCAGGTCTTGCGCCAGCATCGATTGACTGAAGCGGCCATAAAACAAGAGGAGACTCGCAGGTTGAATCTGCATTCGCTCGCGAATGGTTTCTGTGTCGAAGTATTTATTGCCCTCCACAGATAGCTCAACCAGCCTGTGCCGCTCGCCGCGATCGACGTCAAAGGAGATCGAGAGGTGCTGCGCCGTGGAGCCATCCACGCTCTTGTTGTAATCCACCTTGGCATCGAAGAAGCCCTTAGTTTGGAAATAGTCGCGCAAATTACGGCGGCCTTCGTTCAAAAGGTCTTCGTCGACGGCATTTTCTTCGTAGACCGGAACATATCTCTTTATCAATCCCTCCCGCAGTTTTGCGCCCTCTATCGCGATGTCCACTGTGGGGCCGGGTTGGATGTTGAAGTTGTAATCCAGCGTGTTGCTTTCCGGGTGGTACTTGCGATCGGTGACTACAACCTGCGCTTCCAGCCGTTTCTGTTTTTGATATCGTTTTCGCAGCCGCGTGAGGGCGCGCGTCACTCTGGAGACTGCCACAGGATCACCAGGATGGATCTTGCCGAGATCCATGACTTCCTCCACGGATATCCCGGGATCACCAGTCGCCGTTACTTTTCCTACTAGCGCGCGGTCGCCTGCCAAAACCCTGAACCCGATCGTCGCCTGCTGGGAATCCGGATCAAGGATGTAATTCGCTTCAATAGCGGATTTGTAATATCCGTTGTCCTCCATCACGCGCTTCATCTGTGCGACGGCTCGGTTGAGGGCCGCCGGTGTGAAAAGCTGACCCAATTCCAGCTTGCTCGCGTTCACCAGTTGGCTCGGAGTAGGAGGTTGAGGCGCACGCTCCACCCGGATAAGGCCGACGAAATAATTTGGCTTTGTGACGAAGACCACCGCCACCTGGTTCGGCGCGACCTGCGTGGCTTCCACTTCGATGCCCGCAAATCTGCCGGTCGATTGCAGCGCTTGGATACTGTTATGCAATTTCTGACGGGTGATTGTGTCGCCGGGCTTGAGTGACAGGATTTGGAGCAATTCCTGCTTATCTCTTTCCAAATTGCTCTTGGCGCTGATGGGAGCAGTGCTGCGGAAATCCACGGACTGCACTTGCGAGCCCAGAGAGGAGCTAAGCGCCTGACTGTAATCCTGCGCGAGATTCTGGGGCGGGGTCTGCGCAAGGGGAGTGCTGACGCTGGCCAATGCCATAACGATGACGGCCAGCAATGTTGCCGCGCGGGACTGCGACACTCAGTTCCTCTCTGCTCCAGGATTGATGAAGTCTAAACGCAGCTCTAGCAAACCGTGTAACCAATTAAAGTTGTAGAAGTTATGCTCGAGTAGCCCAGTCGAGCCGATCCGCACTGAAGGTGGCATGTAGCAGCACTTATAATAAACGTGTAACCCCGGATTTGACGAAATGTCTTTGAAAACGATAGCCGAGGCCGAATCGCAATTCGCCGAGCGATATTCCCGGCAAGTCCTCTTTCCCGGTATTGGAGCGGAAGGTCAGGAGAAGCTGAGGAAGTCTCGAGTGGCCATCGTCGGCTGCGGGGCCACGGGATCGGCCCTCGCCAGCCTGCTTGCGCGCGCAGGCGTCGGCTTTCTGCGCATTATCGATCGCGATTACGTCGAGCCCAGCAATCTTCAGCGGCAGTCATTATTTGACGAAACCGACGCCGCTGAGTCCATGCCCAAAGCCGCCGCCGCTTCAAAGCGGATTGCGGCGTTCAACTCTGAAATCGAAGTCGAGCCACATGTCGCCGACCTCACTCCTGAGAACATCGCAGCTCTGTTGGGAGACGTGCAACTCATTCTCGACGGCACGGATAATTTCGAGACTCGATATCTGATCAACGATTTCGCGGTGAAACAGAATGTGCCTTGGATCTACTGCGCCGCTGTGGGCGCGTATGCGCTCACCATGAATATTCTTCCCGGCGAGACCGCATGCCTGAGCTGTCTCTTTCCCGCCGCTCCTGCAGGGACGGTTGAAACCTGCGATACAGCCGGCATTCTGAATTCAGCGGTGAACATGGTCGCCTCGATCGCTGCGACGGAAGTCTTGAAAGTCCTTGTCGGCGACAAAGACAAAA
>JAOAPH010000121.1 GCA_025462835.1 Candidatus Angelobacter sp.
GGAGACAGACCTCCCGGTGCGTTGTTCCAGCTCTGCCTGTATCCGAGGACGGTACTTGTTCACATCCAGAACGAACGGGAGTGCTGCCAGGGCTATGACGACCAATACGACGACGATTCCTACAGCGATTGCGAGTTTCCGCATGTGAACTCCTCCATCCAGACCTGCTCACCTGAGAGTCTGGTGCAAGCACGACAGCCGTGTTGCTCTCACTTAACCTGACGCGATTACTATTATTTATTGGAAGCTGCTTTGTCTTGCCCACGTTGTACGAGGACAAGACTTTACCGGGTTTGACGCTGTGGAAATCGGCCTGTTAAAGTAGTAGGTCTGGCCTGCGAATCCTCTCAGTTTACCAAGGAACTATTCTGTGCAAAGTTATACAAGACATCAGTTAAAGCAAGATAAATTCGCCACGTTTGTTTCGAAAGAAATGCAGTTGGCGACAGAGAACCGCCGCACCCTCATCACCGCTGTCGGAGTGATTGTTGCGGTGCTGGTTGTGGTCATCGGCTACATCACCTATACGAACAATCGTGACGACAAAGCCAGTGTGGCATTGGGAAGCGCAATGCGTACCTACGGCGCCCCCTTGCGCGCTCCGGAAGCGGCTGCCACACAGGATCAAACCTTCGCCTCCGCAAAAGAACGCGCACAAGCTGCGCTGAAGCAATTCAACCAGATTGCCGCTGACTATCCCCGCACGCGAAACGGCAAGTTCGCCCGCTATATGGCGGGAGTCGCTTCGATGGAAGCTGGCGACGCCAAAACCGCGGAGCAGTACTTGACCGAAGCTGCGGGTTATCGAGACAAAGATATTTCGTCATTGGCCAAATTTGGTCTGGCCTCGCTTTACCGCAATCAACAGCGCGACGCAGACGTTATTCGGCTATACAAAGAATTGGTTAACGCCGATTCGACCACCGTCCCCAAGACCACGGCGCAATTCGAGCTGGCCTCGTTCTATGAAACCAAACAGCAGCCTGCCGAGGCTGCGCGAATCTACCAACAGATTCAGTCCGAAGAGCAGGCTGCCAACAAAGCTGGCGATAACAAAGCTGGCGGATCCAAGCTTCCTGCTACTGGAGGCGCCCCCAAGTCCGCAGTTGAGGAACTTGCGGCCAATAAGCTCGCTCAACTCAAACAGGCGGACGCAAAGAAATAGCCTTATCGAATCTCATTCACCACGAGAGAAGGGGCGCAAACACAAGCGCCCCTTTTTCCTTCTCACAATTCCAAGCACATCAAACGCGGGTGTTAGGAACCGGCCTTCTCACAATCCCTTTCGGCAAACCTTTGATGCTCCAGAGCATCTCTAACAGAAGACGTATAAATCGGTCTCAAATACGTCATTTTCCGCGTCAGGCAAATTTAAGGAGGAGGACATTCATGAAGGGATTTCTTGCAGGTTTGGGTATTGGAATAGGACTAGGCATCCTTTTCGCGCCAATGAGCGGAGAGGAAACACGCAGCAACATTCGTGATCGCGCCAGCGATTTGGCTGACCAGGCGCGCGACGCTGTAGATGAGGGACGTGAGCGCGTCTCCCGGGGCATTCAGGCGGTCAAGACCACTGCGGAACGCGTCTCGGGTAGTGCCACGGGCACTGAAGGTGTTTAGTGATTCGGTCCTGCCGATTTGGGCATAAATCGGCGGGACATTTCATCGATTCACTTCTTGCGGTTCAGCAAAGAAGACCCCTCAGCCCTCGCTTGACAGCCTTAGTAAATGGCCTTTATTCTAGTACTTCGCTCTTTGAGTCCGAATTGTGCGGTTCGCCCGGCAACTGGCTGAAAAGGCCAGTTTGATTTTTTTGGGGCGAAGTCACTCGGGATTGAAATAGAAGACTCGTAACATGTTCATAAGCATTCATGATCTGGAACTCCGGAAACTGGAATTTGCGGAGTCGATCGCACCCGGAGTCATTGATTTCGGCGAGGATCTGGTCCAGCGTGCTCCTCTCAAGGCTTCCGGACGCGCGGAGTTGCTGGAAGAACACCACGGCGGGAAGAACGACATTCAGGACATCCGCTTGGTCGGTAATCTTTCCACCAGAGTGGAATTGAAATGCGCCCGGTGTATCGAACCGGTGGTTCAGAACCTGTCCAGCGAGTTTGACCTTCTCTATCGGCCAGCAAGTACCATCAAGCGCGAAGAAGAAGTTGCGATCAATGAGGCCGACACTGAGATCGGTTATTACCAGGGCGAAGGACTTCTGCTTGAAGATGTCTTGAAAGAGCAGATCCTTCTCGCGGTTCCCATCCGCGTCCTCTGTAGTGAGAATTGCCAGGGACTCTGCCCGCAATGCGGCCAGAATAGAAATGTTTTTCCGTGCAATTGCGCGGAAAAGATCACCGATCCGCGCTGGGCTGCATTGGCAGAGATCAAAGAGAAGTTGAAGCAATAGCAAAATTCTTCAAGCAAAGGTAGTACGATGCCCAATCCAAAACGACGCCACTCTAAAGCGCGCACCGGTAAACGACGCGCACACGATTTCCTTACCGCTCAGTCATTGTCTGAGTGCCCAAGCTGTCACGAGAAGAAGATGCCTCATCGTGCCTGCCCCAAGTGCGGTACCTATAAGGGACGCGAAGTCGTAGCAGTAGAAAAGGGCCGATAGACTTTCGCCAGAGTGTAAGGCACCAAGCTTTACACTCTTTCGAACCCCCACCTGCTATACACTGACTCCCAACCCATGCCCACGGTAATTGCGGTCGACGCGATGGGGTCTGATAAAGCCCCTAAGCCCGAAATCGAAGGCGCCATTCTGGCGGCGAAGCAGCATCACGTTCGCGTCCTGCTTGTAGGACGCGAGGATCAACTGCGCACGGAATTAGCCCATCATCCTTCCGCGCAACACCTTCCGATCGAACTCGTCAATGCCACTGAAGTCATCGGCATGGACGAAAAGGTCGCGCAGGCTGTCCGGTCGAAAAAAGATTCGTCGATGCGCGTAGGCCTGCGGTTGGTGCGCGAAGGCAAAGCCGCGGGGTTCATCACCGCCGGCAACACCGGCGCTGCTATGGCTACGGCGAAGATGGTCCTAGGCGCGCTGCCCGGTGTCGATCGTCCGGCGCTTGCAGCCGTTTTTCCCAGTTCAAAGGGGTCGGCAACCATTCTGGTGGATGTCGGCGCGAACGTCGATTGCAAGCCGCACAACCTGGAACAGTTCGCCATTATGGGCGACATGTATTCGCGGACGATCTTCAACATCTCGCGGCCACGCGTGGGTTTGCTGTCCGTCGGAGAAGAAGAGTCCAAGGGCAACGAGCTCACAAAAGAGGCATACCCGCGGCTTAAGGCACTGCCACTGAATTTTGTCGGCAACGTCGAGGGACGCGACCTCTACAACGGCAACGCCGACGTGATCGTTTGCGACGGATTTATCGGCAACGTGGCGCTGAAGGTTTCCGAAGGCTTGGTGGAAGCGATGCGCTTCCTGCTAAAGGAATCTTTGAAGTCCACCATCTCTTCGCAGGTGGGGGCGCTGCTGTCAAAACAAGCATTCGCGGATTTCAAGAAGCGGCTCGACTATTCCGAATACGGCGGCGCTCCGCTGCTGGGACTCAAAGGGGTTTGTATCGTTGGACACGGCTCTTCTAACGCGAACGCGATCAAGAATGCGATCCGCATAGCCGCGCAGTTCGCCGAGTCCAAAGTAAACGCTGAGATCGAGCAGGAACTCACCCACAAACGCGGCGTTGGCGTCAGCTAGGTCCTGGATTCATTGTTTCTGCAGCAGCTTCTTCGCTTTCTTCAAATCATCCAGCTGGCTTGGCTTCAGTGCCGGATATTTCAGGTTCAGAGATTTCAGCTTTGCCACGATCACATCAGCGATTGCAATGCGCGCGAACCATTTCTGGTCGGCGGGAATCACGTACCACGGCGCGAATGCGGTGCTGGTCTCGCTCAACGCGTCCTCGTACGCCTTGCGATATTGTTTCCAATAGACCCGCTCTTTGATATCGCCTTGCGAGAATTTCCAATTTTTTGCTGGGTTATCGATCCTCTTCAGCAGTCGCCTCTTTTGCTCTTCATACGAAATATTCAAGAAGAACTTCAAGACGATCGTATTGTTCCGGTTCAAATGCAGTTCGAAGTTCTTGATGTCCTCATATCTCTCGATCCACAACTGCTTTAACTTCCTGGGAATCTCGATATTCTCAACTTCCAACAACTCAGGATGGACGCGAGTGACAAGCACCTCTTCATAATAGGAGCGATTGAAGATCCCCATGTGTCCTGATGGAGGCAAGGCCTTTACCGCGCGCCACAGAAAATCATGCTGCAATTCCTCCGGAGATGGTTGCTTGAAACTGGTCACCTGCACGCCCTGGGGATTCATTCCGGACATCACGTGCTTGATGACTCCGTCCTTCCCTGACGTATCCATCCCCTGGAGAACAATCAGCAATGCATGTTTGTGTGACGCGTAGAAGACGTCCTGCAATTCCCTCATGCGATCGATGTCTTTGGTCAGCTTGGCTTCGACATCTGCTTTACCCTTGAGTCCGTCAGTGTAAGCAGGATCGTATTCGTCCAAGCTGATCTTCTGTTTTGGCGTGACAAGCAAGCTGTTGTGGTTCACGGAAGGCCTCCGACTGGGTACAAACCTAACACGACATGGCATGTCCCTGCTGTTCGCGTCTTCGTGGTGAAATCCTGCTATTCATGTTGAAATAGAAGCAATGAACAATCTTGCATTTCTCTTTCCCGGACAGGGCTCACAAGCGGTGGGCATGGGCAAAGAACTCGCCATCAATTATTCCATCGCCAAACAGACATTCGACGAAGCCGACGAAGCGCTCGGGTACAAAATTTCCCAGCTCTGCTTTGAAGGCCCGGAAGACAAGCTGAAGCTGACCGAGATCACGCAGCCCGCGATCCTGACCGCTTCGATCGCAGCCTATCGGGTGCTGAAAGAGAAAGGAATTGCTCCCAGCTTCGTGGCCGGACATTCGCTGGGGGAATATTCCGCGCATGTTGCTGCCGGCACTTTGGAATTTGCCGATGCTGTTCGAGCGGTGCGCAATCGTGGTAAGTACATGCAGTCCGCAGTGCCGGTGGGCGTCGGTGCAATGGCAGCAATCCTTGGCATGGCGATTGATGAACTTCAAACCGTTTGCGCCGAAGCTGCAGGGGGCGATGGCGAAGTTGTTGCGCCAGCAAATATCAACTCGCCCGATCAGATCGTAATCTCGGGCAGCGCCGCAGCCGTGCAACGCGCCTCCGATCTCGCCAAGACAAAAGGGGCCAAGCGCGCGATCATGCTGCAAGTGAGCGCGCCTTTCCATTGCTCTCTAATGCAGCCCGCGCAGGACGCCCTCAAGGAAGATCTCCGGTCGCTGCGCTTCAACAATTCCGTTTTCCCGGTTGTAAAGAACATTGACGGCCAGCCCACGACGGATGGCAACGAGGCCCGAGAGGCATTGATTCGACAAGTGACCGGCGCGGTGCAATGGGTGAAATCGATGCAGATGTTGATGAATAGCGGAGTAACGACCTTTGTCGAAGTTGGTCCGGGAAAAGTGCTCTGCGGGTTGATGCGTCAGATCGATCGCACGAAGACTTGCGTGAATGTGGAGGACGAAGCCAGTCTGCAGAAGACAGTTGCTGGGCTTGCGCAGTAGCGCTACGCCCTTTTGCGGCGAGTGCGGACTGCGGTAGATTTTTTCACGCTGGCTGTTTCCCCCGCGATCGGAATTGTCCGGTTGCTGAAGAGGCGCTCCGTGTACTCGGCCCGGCAATCATCCGAACAAAAGTGTACGGCCAGCCAGTCGACTGCTTGAGCGTCGTCCCAGCCTGAGGCGATATTAATTTCACGTCGCGCACTTTTAACGCCCACACTCTCAGCGGCGAAGCCGAGTATCCAGGGCTCGCCGTTGTCTTTGAGCTTTCCACAGGTGTCACACTCGAAACGAACCATGTCGCGCTCCAGTGATAGAGCAAATAACGAAAGTCACTCTCATTTATAGATGCGAAAACGGAGGCTACTGTGGAGGCTTCTGATTTGGTGAGACTGGGCGAACGGGACGAGCAGAACACCGGTCGGGCTCTGCCCATCCGCAAATCATGCTAGGCTGCGATACGTCCTCTGAAGCGTTCACCTGGCAACCGCCGGTGCTCACGTCTCGCGCCCGAGTTGTCGTCGTAATCCGAAATCCCGGCTATCACCGTTTCGCCACCACCCTGCGCGTAAAAATAATCGGCCGCACCAGTGTCTTGTATGCCGAGCAACGCCGGTAACGCCGCGCTTGTGGCGGCCACTCCGTAATCCAGGATGCCGTGCACTTTGAAGCTATACAGACGGAACACTCCGAGTTCGTAGTCCGTCATCAAAGCGTTCGCAAGCACGCCTGCTCCCAATGCAAATGCCGCATTTGATGCGCGCCGGTTGTTTTTTCGAAAAATTGCTCCCACTATGAAGTTTGTTCCTGCATGGATGTAATCGATGACGCCGTGTGTCTTGGACGAAATAACTCTCGGTAGCGCGTTATCTACTCCCAGTCCAGCCATTTTCAACTCCTTTTCAGATATGTCCTGCAACCTGGATCAAGCTGCTGCTGCTCCATCAGCCCATGGGTTCATCACGACTTTTATGCAATGGTCCTGCTTGTCTCGGAACATCTTGTACATTTCCGGCGCCATATCAATGGAAGGGTTGTGCGTTTTCACGAAGCTTGGGTCAATCTCGCCTCGTTGCACGCGGTCGAGAAGCGGCTTCATGTACCGCATCATGTGCGTCTGACCGGTCTTCATGGTCAGCCCTTTGTTCATGAAGGCTCCCATCGGAACCTTGTCGATAAAACCGGCATAGACTCCCGGCACGGAAACCGTGCCACCTTTCCGACAGGCTTGAACCACCTGACGCAGAACGTATGGTCGGTCCAACTCGATTCGCAATGCCTGCTTTGCGCGATCCATTGCGAACGTGATGCCGTGCCCAGACGCTTCCATCCCCACCGCGTCAATGCACGAATCCGGTCCAATGTTGGCGGTCATGTCTTTCAAGAACTGGACAAGGTCGTCGACTTCCTCGTAGTTGATGGTCTCAGCCCCGCCCTGACGAGCCATTTGCAGCCTTTCTGGAATCCTGTCGATGGCAATCACTCGTTCCGCGCCGAGTAGGAATGCGCTCCGGATTGCGAACTGTCCTACAGGGCCGCAGCCCCAGATCGCGACGGTATCGCCTGGCCTTATGTTGCAGTTCTCTGCCGCCATATACCCGGTGGGGAAAATATCGGAAAGAAAGACCACTTTGTCATCGGGAATGCCGTCAGGAATTCTCAGCGGGCCAACGTCAGCGAAGGGTACTCGCGCGTACTGCGCTTGCCCCCCGGAGTATCCGCCAAGCATGTGCGTGTAGCCGAAGAGTCCGGAGGGTGAATAGCCCATCATCTCTTCCGCGATCCAGTAATTTGGATTGGAGTTGTCGCAACACGACCAAAGTTGCTGTTCACAGAAGAAGCATCGACCACATGCAATGGTGAAAGGCACGACCACGCGGTCGCCCACTTTCAACTTATCGCGGCTCACGCTGGGACCCACCTCCACCACTTCACCCATGAATTCGTGGCCGAGAATGTCTCCCTGTTCCATGGTGGGAACATAGCCGTTGTATAGGTGCAAATCAGATCCGCAGATGCAAGTGCTGGTGATGCGCACAATCGCGTCTCGCGGGTTGAGAATTTTTGGATCAGGAACGGTTTCCACGCTGATCTTGTCCACGCCCATCCAACAAACTGCCTTCATGCCACCCTCCTCTTTGCTCTGAACAACTCGCTGAGTTCAACATCGCCGCGGATCGGCTGATCTGGGTCCACCACACGAGCCGCTGCCGCGACCGCCGAACGCGGACCGTGCGTCTGGCCTTCAATAGTGGGTATTTCTCCGGTTTCGATGAGAGCTTTCAAGCGACGAAGATCTTGCCGCATGAGGAAGCTGGGATCTTTACCCAGGATCTTCGCTAACGAGAACCCCACTGCTCCTTTTGGAGTCCGATAGTGAATCTTGGCAAACAGAATCGTTCCACGGTTCGCAGTGGCAGGTCGAAACTGCACATAGCCGTCTACCTCGATGTCCG
>JAOAPH010000157.1 GCA_025462835.1 Candidatus Angelobacter sp.
CGCCGCTTTTCATATCCAGGGGAAGGATGGGGTCTGACGACAAATGGCCGTGAGGTCTTCATGAGTGATGGAACCTCAGAGATCCGCGTTCTGAATGCCAGCACGCTTGCAGAAAAGCGACGTTTTATGGTCTACGACGGGGATACCCCCATCCATCAGTTGAACGAACTAGAGTTCGTAGAGGGAGAGATTTTCGCCAACGTGTGGCAGACCGACCGGATCGCCCGTATCTCTCCGCAAAGCGGTAAAGTGGTCGGTTGGATTGATCTCAAAGGACTCCTTAGCCCGATGTATCGCCTCGAATCAGGCGCCGTACTGAACGGAATCGCCTACGATGCAGATCGAAAGCGGCTATTTGTGACAGGCAAATTGTGGCCGAGCATCTTCGAAATCCGACTCGTCCCGAAGCAGCTAAAATAGAACCCCGAACTAGTCGCGTTTGTCAGACTTTTGCAAAATTCCTGGCCACGAGTACTTCCCTGAAATTGTCCGCAGGGCGAGCGGGACTTAGCCAGTCGTATCTACAAGACGGAAATGTAGAAGTCTTTCTCGCGAGAGAAACAAAACCAACAACGCACCACAAATAGAACCAGCAACTGAGCCCAAGATACCAAAGAACCACCAGCTCCACCCGGACAGAACAAACCCGAGCACAGCTCCCAAAACAGTCGCCTCAACATAAAGTCGTCTCGGTGAACGGACGAGCTCTGCTCGCCAGCGGAGAAATGACGCGCCGAGGAATCCGCCAACGGTTCCAATCGGGGCGATGAAAATAACCGTGAAAGGATAATAAACAGCCCACATCACTGCGGCGACCCAAAGCGGGTGGCCTCTCCACATAAACCCCATGAAGATGGCAAGAGCAACGGCATTGCCGATGAAGCTGCAAATTACCGCACTTATCACCATCGACTGTGCCAGATTACTCATATATGGTTCGGGTGCCAGCAGTGATTCCTGAGTTGTCTATCCATCGCGCGCAAGATAGCTGGTTTTACCTTTCAGTGTTTAAATAGTTCCATGGCTCTGGCGCTGCTGATTGTTCTTTCCCTTCTCACTCTCGCCAGTTGCTATTTCTTCGGACAAAGCTGGCTTCCGCTGCTCGCCTCAGCGCAAGGGGCGAATGTCGACCACCAATTCAAGCTCGATCTCATTGTGCTTGGCATCGTGTTTCTCGTGACTCAACTGGCGTTGGCGTTCTTTGTTTGGAAGTATCGCGAACGCAACGTTAGACAGAGTTCCGGCCCTTCCCCGGACACCACCACGCGCACTGAAATAGCTTGGCTGGCCACCGCCGCGCTCTTGTTTTTAGGTACAAACATGATCGGCGCAACTTTGTGGGCAGATGGCGAGGTCGCAGGAAAGTCGCTTGCCCGGAACCCTGTTCAGGTGGAAGTGGATGCGGTGCAATTCCGCTGGTACTTTCGTTATCCCGGTGCCGACGGAAAATTCGGACGTACCCGTCCGGAATTGCAAGACGCCTCCGAAGGAAATCCTCTCGGCATCGACCGCACTGATCCGAATTCCAAAGATGACATCGTCAGCTCTACCCTGTTTCTGCCGGTCGATCGCGATGTCGAGATCACGTTGAAAGCACAGGATGTCATCCACAGTTTCTTCGTACCAACATTACGGGTGAAACAAGACGCAGTTCCCGGACACCTCATCACTATCCATTTCACACCCACTCGACCCGGGGATTTCGACGTGGTGTGTGCCGAGCTTTGTGGCTTGGGACACTATCAGATGAACGCCAAACTTAAAGTAATAGATGAAGAACACTTTCAGGAGTTCTTGAAGCAGACAAAGTAACCGGATGTCGCACCTCAATCACAGCGCCGACCATATCTCCACTGCGCGCCCGTCGTTCACGGGCCGGTCGGTCTTTTCCACGGATCACCGGATCATCGGACTGCAATATTTTTTTCTGTCACTGGTGGCCGTGCTGATCGGAATGGTGCTGTCGTTATTGATGCGAATACACCTTGTCTGGCCAGCGTTGAGAGTCCCGCTATTCGGTGAGATCAAGCCGGAGACCTATCTCGCATTCATGACCATGCACGGCACGCTGATGGTCTTTTTCGTACTCAGTACCGCCCCCTTTAGCGCTTTCGGCAATCTTTTGTTACCCGCGCAGATCGGTTCGCGCCGAATGGCCTTTCCTTTTCTGAACATGCTCTCACTGTGGACGACCATGCTCTCGTTCGTAGTAATGGTCTCTGCACTGTTTGTCACCGGAGGCGGTCCCTCGGCCGGGTGGACGCAGTATCCGCCGCTCAGCGCCCTCCAGGCTGCTGCACCCGGTCAGGGACTGGGCATGGATCTCTGGATCATCAGCATCGCACTTTTCTGCATGGCCTCGCTGATGTCCGCCATCAACTTCATCGCCACCACGCTGCGCTTGCGGACAAAAGGCATGACGCTGATGCGTATGCCTTTGACCGTCTGGTCGTGGTTCGTCACGTCGATCCTGGTATTGCTGGCATTTTCCGTGCTGCTGGCGGCGACGTTGCTGCTCTTCTCTGATCGACATTGGTCCACAAGCTTCTTCTTGCCCGCGGGATTAATGCTGAACGGAGTTGCTCTCCCGGTGAAGCGAGGTGGCGGATCTCCGTTGTTGTGGCAGCACCTCTTCTGGTTCTTCGGACATCCGGAGGTGTACATCGCCATCCTTCCCGGGATGGGAGTCACTTCGCACCTGATCTCCACATTTTCGCGGAAGCGGATTTTCGGTTATCGCGCAATGGTGTTTGCGATGCTGTCCATCGGCGTCCTCGGCTTCATGGTTTGGGGACATCACATGTTCGTTGCCGGAATGAACCCGTTCTACGTGATGGCATTCTCCACGCTGACGCTGGTCATCGCAGTTCCCTCGGGCGTAAAGACGATCAACTGGCTGGCGACGCTTTGGGGAGGACGCATCCGGTTCACCACGCCGCTGCTCTTTTCAATCGGGTTCGTATCGCTGTTCATCACCGGTGGGTTGACCGGTCCGATTCTCGCTCAACCTCAAGTGGACAGATACCTGCACGACACCTATTTCGTTGTGGCTCATTTCCACATGATCATGGGCATGGCCGGCGTCTTCGCGCTCTTTGCGGCCACTTACTTCTGGTTTCCCAAGATGTTCACAGACCGCTTGATGGATGAACGTCTCGGAAGAATTCACTTTTGGGCGACATTCGTCGGCGCTTACGCAACCTTCATGCCTATGCACTTCCTGGGAATGGCCGGACACCCCCGGCGCTACTCGCAGATCGCCGGTTCCGCTGACTACCTTCAGGCGTTACTGCCCCTGCAGAGATTCATCACAATTTCCGCAATAGTGCTCATCGCGGCGCAATTGATATTTTTGTTCAATCTCTTTCGCAGCATGAGAGCGGGAAAATTCTCAGGGCCGAACCCATGGGAGTCCACCAGTCTGGAATGGGCAACTCCCGTTTCGAACGAAAGGATCATCGTAAGTCACGGCCCTTATGAGTTCGGCTCTCGTCAAGGAATGAATCGCGATTACGTCATGCAATCCGATTCCCCATACATCACATCTAAGTCAAACGAGGCGTCTTGATCGCCGGCATGCCGAAACCAACATTCACCTTCGCGCCGGACACAACAGAAGCCGCTCCTAAACTCGGCGGACATGGGCCATCCTTTCCCCCGAGCACTGGCCGAGGCGGAGACGACTGGGACAACCGCCCGCACGGGCGTCGTGGCCCCCGGGACAGATTGAATCGATATCGCCTCGGCATCGGACTTGCCGTCCTTTCTATCTTCATCCTGTTCATCGCGTTGACCAGTGCCTATATAGTCCGGCAAGGAACTGGCCACGTGGACACCAACACCAGTGAATTCGTTACCGATTGGAAGCCGATGGTCATCCCCGGCATCCTCTGGATCAATACCATCCTGCTCATCATGAGCAGCTTGTCGATGGAAATGGCGCGGCGTCAGGTCTTCCGCGAGCCGCTGGTCACCGAGGAATGGCTCGGCCTGGGAACTCCCACGCGCAAGGCCTCGCTTCCATGGCTCGGAGTTACATTCCTGCTTGGCATCGGATTCCTAATCGGACAGTTTGTGGCTTGGCAGCAATTGCACGCGCAAGGCATTTTCCTCGCCAGCAATCCCAGCAGTTCCTTCTTCTTCTTGTTGACCGGCACGCATGCTCTGCATCTGGTCGGAGGCGTCTTGGCTCTCGCGTGGGCGAGCCTCGCGGGGATACTCGCGAAACCTTTGGAGTCGCGACAGATCGCCACCGACGTGAGCGCTTGGTATTGGCATGCGATGGGTCTTTTGTGGATCTACATCTTCGTCCTCTTCCATTTTGTGAGATAGTGAAACCGTGAAGTCGCGACTTCTTGCATTCGCATTGTTTACCGCCCTATACGCCGCTCCGGCATTTGCACAGGGATGCGCAACGTGCCGCGACAACGCCGCCGCTGCCCCGCTGGACACCCAACGCTCTCTTAGGCGCGGCATAATTGTGCTGCTGGTTCCCTCTCTAGGAGCGGTCTTCGGATTGATGGGACTTGCTTACAGAGAGCGAAATCAGTTCGACAGCGACCCCGACGACAGCCACTAAAACATCTACTTTGGCGGGGTATAATAAAGGATTCCGCTCCCTGTTCCGAACACACTAGGACAACGCAGCAATGGAGCGAGGCCGAGTCTTGGGTGGATTTCCTTTTAATGTCAAATGACAGCATAGTCGTTCGCGGCGCCCGGGTGCATAACCTCAAGAACATCGATTTTGAGATCCTGCACAACACGCTTACGGTTGTGACAGGTGTCTCCGGCTCCGGCAAGTCCTCTCTCGCATTCGACACCATCTACGCGGAAGGACAGCGAAGGTACGTCGAATCGCTCTCTGCCTATGCCCGGCAATTTCTGGAGCGCATAGAGAAACCTGATGTCGACCTGATTGACGGCATCGCTCCTGCAATCGCCATCCGGCAAAAAAACACCACGCGAAATCCGCGATCGACAGTTGCGACAGCGACCGAGATCTACGACTACCTCCGTTTGCTTTTTGCGCGTGTAGGAACCACCTACTGTCTAAATTGCGGCGCTGAGGTGAAGCGGGACACGGTGGATGAAGTTGTCGAGACCATCCTGAACCTCGAACCTGGCACTCGGATCCATGCCCTGTTTCCCGTCAAGCCATTCGTGCCGACGCCTGCTGCGCAAACAGAGCAGAAGCCCACACCAAAGAAACGCCTATCGGCAAAGGCTAAGAAAGCCGAAGAAGCTGCGGAAACTGCTGCTCAACTCGAATTGCTGAAGTCAAAGTTGTTCGACCTTCGCAAGCGCGGATTCACCCGGCTATACCAGAACGGAAAGATATTCGAGTTCTCTACACCAGAGTCATTGCTGGAGATCGATTTCTCTACTCCCGTCTTCGTCCTTCTGGACAGGCTTGTTCTTTCGCCCGATGCACGCGCCCGGATCGTCGATGCCATAGAGATCGCATACCGTGAAGCAGGCGAGATCATCCTTGAAACCGTTCCCCGCGAAGAGCAGGCAGAGCCCGCACGGCTGCGCTTTTCTCAGCGCTTTGAATGCAAGAAGTGTCTGATCCGATATCAAGAGCCTGAGCCCCGGCTTTTTTCTTTCAACAATCCATTCGGCGCTTGTCCGCGATGCCAGGGTTTCGGGAACACCATTGATTTTGATCTCGACCTGGTGATACCCGACAAATCAAAGACTTTGACCGGCGGCGCCATTGAGCCCTGGACCAAGCCAAAGTATCGCGCCCTCTTCACCGAGTTACGGCGAGTGGCGAAAGTGCATGGGATCCCGCTGGACGTTCCCTGGGAGGAGTTGGAGGCGGACCACCGGCAGATCATTCTCGAAGGCGACAGCGCAAACAAGTTCCTCGGAATACAAGGATTTTTTGCCCATCTCGAACGTAAGAAATACAAACTGCACGTGCGTGTCTTTCTTAGCCGATATCGCGGTTATGCCACCTGTCCGGATTGTCAGGGCCAGCGGCTGCGCTCAGAGGCCCGCACGATTCGGATCGCAGGCAAGAACATCTGTGAAGTAACCGCGATGACCGTAGAGCAGGCCGCTGGATTCATGGCGAGCATCACCCTGACTCGGCAACAGGCGGAGATTGCGGAAAAGATACTGGAAGAGATTCGCGAACGGCTGAAATTCCTCCACAACGTCGGACTCGAATATCTGACGCTTGATCGTTTATCGTCCACTCTTTCCGGCGGTGAGGCGCAGCGGATTCAGTTGGCCAGTTCCCTCGCCTCGCGGCTCGTCGGCGCTCTCTACGTTTTGGACGAACCATCTATCGGGCTGCATAGTCGCGACACGGCACGCTTGGTCAACATCCTTCATGACCTTCGGGATTTGGGAAACACCATCCTTGTCGTCGAGCACGATGCCGAAGTGATGCGGGCGTCTGACCATATTCTCGATCTCGGCCCTGGCGCGGGAGAGCACGGCGGCAGGGTGATTGCCTCAGGCACGTTCGACGAGATCAAGCGTATGCAGACTTCCCTCACGGGAAAATATCTCTCCAATGAACTGCGGATACAGATGCCGCCTTCGCGTCGTGTTCCTGGGCCACAAAGACTGAAGCTGAAAGGCGCCCGCGCCCACAACCTCAAGCGGATCGACGTTGAGATTCCGTTAGGAATGCTAGTCGCCGTCACCGGGGTTAGCGGCTCAGGAAAGTCGACCCTCGTCCATGAAGTGCTTTACAAAGCGCTCGCTGCCGCACTCGGCGTGAGTAACGGCTCGTCGGCGATCGGTAATCTGGAAAAGCTCGAAGGAGCACAGCATTTGAGTGATGTGATTCTGGTGGACCAATCGCCCATCGGACGGACTCCGCGTTCCAATCCCGTAACCTACATCAAGGCCTTCGACATCATTCGGGAGACCTTTGCCTCCACTCCCGAAGCACAGAAGCGCGGATACGCAGCAGGACACTTCTCCTTCAACATCCCCGGCGGACGATGTGAGACTTGCTCCGGCGACGGCACCGTCACCGTGGAAATGCAGTTCCTGGCTGACGTGGAACTCATCTGCGAAGAGTGCAAGGGCACTCGCTACAAATCATCCATCCTTGAGATCAAATACAAGGGCAAGAACATCCATGAGGTTCTGGACCTCACTGTGAAAGAGGCGCTTCATTTCTTTGCCGGAATCCCAAAACTATTAGAAAAGTTGCGCGTCTTAGAGGAAGTAGGACTCGGCTACCTGCGGCTCGGCCAATCGGCGACCACATTGAGCGGGGGCGAAGCCCAGCGTATGAAATTGGCAGCGCATCTGCAGCCTCGTCGGGAGTTCGCTGCTGCATCCAATGGCAGCGACGACCAGGCTGCAAAAACCAAGCGCGGCAATCGTACGCTTTACATCTTCGATGAGCCTACCACCGGACTGCACTTTGACGACATCAGCAAGTTGCTCTTCGCATTCCGGCGTTTGCTGGATACGGGCGCATCGATTATCGTGATCGAACACAATCTGGATGTCATCAAGACAGCCGATTGGGTCATCGATCTTGGCCCCGAGGGCGGCTCCCGCGGTGGCGAGGTCGTGGCGGTGGGGACTCCGGAAGATGTAGCGAAAAACAAGAAGTCGCACACCGGAGAGTGGCTGGCGCGCATCTTACATAAGAACGGAACTCCTCAATCGAATGGGCGCAAGAAGACGGTCAAAGCCTAGATTCGCAGTTCTCATCGTATCGCTCTGCCTTTGCGGTGCGATCTCCTCTGCCCAGGTTTCCACCACGCGCACCGTCCGAAAACATAGAGTTGCTGTGGATGACACTTCTGTCGCCCCAGCCGTGGCCGAAGCAGAATCCGCCCTTGAGAAGCAGGACTACACCCGCGCTGAAAAACTTCTTCTTCCTGTTGTTGAGCTGGACCCAAAGGACTATCGCGCCTGGTTCGATCTTGCTTATGTCTATAACGCTACCGAGCGCCGCAACGACGCGATAAATTCCTATCGCAAATCGCTGGCGATAAAGCCGGATGTATTCGCCGCCAACCTCAATCTGGGACTGCTGCTGGCCGCAGCCGGCAACAATGACGAAGCTGCGAAATTCATATCGGCAGCGACACAGCTAAAACCAGAATCAAACCCAGCCGAAAGCCTTACTCGCGCCTGGATCGCCTTGGGACGTGTTTTGTCGCCAGCCAAACCAACCGAAGCTGCAACGGGATTTCGCAAGGCAGCGGAGTTGAGCCCTAAAGAGACAGAACCACATTTACTCGCCGCCGCGGTGCTTGAGAAGCAAAATGATTTCTCCGGAGCAGAGTCCGAGTACAAGAAGGCTATTGCACTGGATCCCCATTCGTCATCCGCCCGCGAAAGCTTGGTGCGGCTTTACATCAATGCCAATCGTCTGCCTGAGGCTGAATCAATGTTGCGGGAGACCGTGAAGCAAAATCCGAACGACGCCGCAGCACACTTGCAGCTTGGTCGTCTCTTCTCCAAATCGGGAAACGCATCTGCTGCCGCGGAGGAATTTGAAGCCGGCCTGAAGGCGTCCCCCAATGACCAGCAACTCTTGCACGAAGTAGCCGCGATCGAAGCCGCCGCAAAAAAGTATGACGCCGCCGCTGTGCGTTATCAGCAACTGGTTCAAGCAAATCCGAAAGATGCTCGATTGCACCACCAGTACGGGACCGTGCTGCTGCATCAGCACAAGTCTGCAGAAGCTCAGGAACAACTGATCCAAGCACTCGAGTTGGACAAAACGATTTTGGACGCTTACGGCGACCTGGCCCTGGCGGCCTCAGAGAACAAAAATTATCAGCTCACTATCGTCGTACTGGACTCCCGCGCAAAGCTAGCCCAGGAAACTCCTGCAACCTACTTCCTTCGGGCTACGGCTTACGATAACCTTAAGGCCTTCGAACAAGCCTCGGAGAACTACCGTCAATTTCTGGCCTCATCGAATGGACAGTTCCCAGACCGCGAATGGCAGGCAAGACATCGCTTGATCGCGATCGAACCGACCGGATCGAAGAAGAAAAAGTGATATGCGGATCGCCTCTCAAGTCGCAGTGATGTTCGTCCTCGGTGGTTTGTCTCTCGCCCAACAACCACCTGCCCCCGCCGCGGCGAAGGCCGAGAACCCCGCAATCGTCAAGATCGACGCCATGAAGGCTAACGCTGAGAAGAAGAGTTCCGCCGACAGAGCGCGAGCCTACGCCGACATCGCCCGTGAATTGGTCGAGGTCGCCAACCAGCAATTTACGGATGGCGAAGTGGATAAGGCCCAATCCAGCATCAAGGATGCAGTGGCTTACTCAGAAAAATCGGCGGCCGCAGCACAGGAAAAGGGCAAGAAGATCAAGAACACTGAGATCACGCTGCGGGAGACCGCGAGGCGTATCGACGAAATCCGCCGCACCGTAGCCGCCGACGATCAACCGCCACTTGCAGTCGCCGTCACTCGCATTGAGGAGTTGCGGCGCGAATTGCTTGCGCACATGTTTGGAAACGAGAAGAAATGATCGCCCTAAGAAAATCAGCCGCCCTACTTCTGCTGTTGTGCCTGAGCGTGCCCGGTTTTGCCAGTCGTCGCGATCCCCTGACTGAAGCCGAGGTCGCCCAACTACGCGACACCACGCAGGAGCCGGTCAAGCGGATTAAGTTGCTCGTGGCCTTTGCCCGCGCCCGCATGCTGGCCATCGATCAGGTTCGCGGCGACACGAAAATGGCTGCCGATCGCGGCAAGCGCATTCATGACCTCCTCGAAGATTTCAACTATATCGCCGACGAACTGGATTCCAATCTCGACATGTATGCTCGGCAACATTCCGATCTGCGCAAGGCGCTCAAGGAAGTGGTCGAGGCTTACACCGATTGGCAATTGAAGTTGCGCGGCTTGAAAGCCGGAGATCCATCGCAACCAAAAGAGGCCTCGATTGCGGAAACGAAACAGTATGACTTCCCTCTGGACTCGGCCATCGAAGCTGTAAACGCCGGACTCGATTCTTCGCGAGACCTGTTGGACAAGCAAAATAAGGAGACCTGGGGAAAAGCCAAGAAATAGCATCTCCTTCTGCTCGTTCGGTTCGTCACATTCAATGCTAATCTGCTTCTAGTGAACCCTGCCTTGATTTCTTTGTTCCAGCAAACCTATCGGGAGCTGCGCCCGCGCGCTCCCATGCCGGAATTCAAAGTCAGCTTCTACCACTTCGCTAATATCAACAATACGATTCGCCTGCGTGAAGGTGTGCTACTCGTTCGCCTCTCGGACCTGCTTGAGGCCGCTCCCGAATCCGTGCTCCACGCGATTGCGCACATTCTTCTTGCCAAGCTGTATCGCAAGCCGATCGACAGCCATCATGCCGTCCGTTACCGGCGGTATGTCGCCAGTCACGATGTCGCCAAGAAAGCGCACTTGATCCGCCAGATTCGCGGACGCAAAAAGATCGGCCCCTCCAAGGGGCACGTTTACGATCTTGACGAGATCTTCGAAGGCTTGAACACGCGCTTCTTCCACGGACTGCTTGCTCGTCCCCTCATGACATGGAGCGCCCACCATTCCAAACAGAGCCTGGGACATTACGATCCCGCGCACAACGCGATTGTGGTCAGTCGAGTATTCGACCGCGTCACCGTGCCTCTGTACGCGATCGAATACCTGGTCTATCACGAGATGCTGCATTTGAAGCATCCGGTAAGACTGCGGGGGAGCCGGAGGTGCGTGCACTCCCGCGAATTTCAGGCAGAAGAAAAACTTTTCCCGGAACTCCAAAAGGCGCTCGCCTACCTGAAGGTGATGTAGTAACTCATGCCGCCTTGGCCGGTGCAATCGCACCCGCTCTTTCAGCAATCATCTCCACAGTAGCGCTTACCCGGTACAAAGGCACAGCCGAGGTTGCCAACCGACGCTTATAAGGCTGGTCCCCGGTCATGAAATCGCAATCGAGACCGTTTACCAGCGACTCCTCCATCACTGCATGGATCAGCGACAGGCCGGGCGAATGTTTCGCCCACGCGGGATCTTGGTCATGGTATGTGGTGTAAAAACGTCGCCACTGACCATCGATAAATGTGACCAGCGCGGCGACAAGCGTACCGCCCGATTCCAACGTAAAGATTTCGCAATCGTCGGCCGCAGCATTAATCATCGCGATCAACATCGCTACGCGAATCGGATCAGCGAAGAGACTCTCTCCTTGCTGCGATTTCAACTCATATATTCTTCGCGCTAACGCAGAGCAGTTTCCGCGATACTTCTTGAGTTCACATCCTAGACGTTTAAGCCTGCGCAGATTGCGTCCCAGCCGGCTGTGCAATTCTCTACCGACATCTTTCCTGCGCGCACAAGGCGCATCCGTGAAGGGAGTCACGTCGAATCCCCGCCATGCTTGCGAGTCTTCCCACCGGAGCGAGTGCATCGCGAAAGACAGTCCCCGGTCAGCTGCAACCGACAGCACCGCTGACCACGCAGAATCCAGCGCCGATTCCCTGCCCCTCCATAACGCGTCGCGATAATCAAAGAGTTCCTCGCCCAGCAAAGTCAAATGTCTTTTCTTGATATTTATTGCCGCTGGGATGATTGCAACGCCGGAATCGTCTTCTGCCATGACTACGAGTGGCTCTTCCCGTCCCGCGAAGAACCTTGCCGCCAATTCATTCCATTCGTATCTCTGAAACAGTGTGTGGTCGTTTTCGTTATAAATGCGTTCCCACGCCGGACGCAGCTTTCTCATCTCGTCCGCTGATTTCGCGATCACCACTCTGCGCATCTCTCCGAAGCTCCGAGGACTTAGACGCAATCGCAGCTTCTCCGGATGGCGCGATTACGCGCGTTTGTGCGCAAAGAGTGCGCCTGCCCTCATTGACTGTCGCGCATTAGCCCATTTAGAATATGAAATTGAAATTGAATTTCATTTTCAATTAGGATTTGGATGCTGGAAGCCCTCGTAATCACGCTTCGAGAAGGAGTTGAAGCGGCACTCATTATCGGTATCACTCTCGCCTATTTGGCAAAGATAGGCCGTCCCGAGCTCCGCAAGACCGTTTACGCCGGCCTGGTCAGCGCTTTCGTCGCCAGCATTGCCATCGCTGTTGCCCTTTCCAAGACAAACTACAACCCTGACCTATTCGAAGGATGGATCATGCTGGTGGCCTCCTTCTTTGTCGTCAGCATGGTCGTGTTCATGGCGCGGGCGGCCAAGTCGCTCAAAGGAGACATCGAGAAGAGAGTCGGCGGGTTTGCTGACGCCGGATCGAAGTTCGGCATTTTCGCTTTCGTATTTCTGATGGTCTTGCGCGAAGGCGTTGAGACCGTACTGATCCTCTCCGCTGTAACCTTGACCACTAATGAGCTGTTTGCATTTTTGGGAACTCTCATCGGTGTGGCGCTCTCGATTCTCTTCGGCGTGACGTTCGTGCGCGGCAGCATGCGCATCAACCTGGGCAAGTTCTTCAAAGTGACCACCGTCATTCTGATCTTCGTCGCCTGCCAGCTCGCCATCTCCGGATTGCACGAGCTTTCAGAAAACGGAGTGATTCCCTCCAGCAAACGCCAGATGGCCATCATCGGCCCGATCGTCCGCAATGACATCTTCTTCTTTGTCACCATGCTGGCGCTCGCCGCGATGATGGTCTTGTTCGAATCACGCCGCCGAGGTCCTGCACCCGATCAGGGTTATGCGTCCAAGGCCGAACAACGCAAAGCCGAATGGAGCGCCCGTCGTGAGCGCTTGTGGACGACTGCTGTCTACGTGAGTTCTTTCATTTTCATCATCCTTGTCACCGCGCAATTCATCTATGCCAAAAGCACCACTGCCCTTTCTCCCGCAAGCGATGTCGCGTTCACAGATGGTAAGACGACCATTCAGGTGGGTGACATGCAAGTCGGAGAGCTTCGCAGATATTCCAGCCAGCTACATGGCCAGCCCGTTCGCTTCCTCATCTACAAGAAGCCAAACGGCAAGATTGCGACCGTGATGGACGCCTGCTCCATCTGCGGCTCCGTCGGTTTTTACAACAATGGAGCTCAAGGAATCACTTGCAAGAACTGCAATGCGCCCATAAATCCGCAAACCGTCGGCGAGGGTGGTGGATGTAATCCCATCCCGCTGGTTGCTGACGTGAATGGAAGCTCCGTGACCGTCACCGAACTCGAACTTAGCAACAGCGCCAGCAAGATCAAAGAATAAGTATGTTCTTACGGCTGCTCTATCAATCGTTCCTGCGTCAGCGCCGCCGCAAGCTGTTGGCGGGCGTCGCCATCATGCTCGGCATGACGGTAGCCACCGCCATGATCTCTGTCGGCGTGGACGTCGGCGACAAGATCAATCGCGAGCTTCGCAGCTACGGCGCGAATATTGTCGTCTATCCGCAGGAGGACACGCTCGATGTCGATGTCGGCGGCGTGAACGTCAAGCCGGTCAGCCAGGGTGCTTACCTCAAAGAATCAGATCTGGTCAATATCAAACACATTTTCTGGGCACATAACATCATCGGATATTCGCCCATATTGACTCTGTCCGTTTCTGTCGGCGGCACACCCGCACCCGTCGAACTGATCGGGACCTACTTTGCGAAACCGATCCAACTCGAAAACGAGACCATTACCACGGGCGTCACCAAGACTCATCCCTGGTGGAAAGTGGAGGGCCAGTGGCCCGACGATGCCGGGAATTCAGTCCTTGTCGGACGACGACTCGCCGACAAACTCAAATTCCATGCTGGCGATCTGGTCTATCTGGCAAATCACGAGACCAAGATTTCCGGAATCCTCAGTACCGGCGGCGCTGAGGAAGACGCGATAGTCGCTCCACTTGCCCTCGCGCAGAAAATTGCTAATCATCCCGGCGCGGTTCGACGCGTATACGTGAGCGCCCTCACCAAACCCGAAGACGATTTCGCCCGCCGCGATCCCCGTTCCATGTCCCCTGACATGCTCGAGCGATGGTCGTGTTCGCCGTACGCCAACTCCATCGCCTATCAGATTCAGGAAGCTCTGCCGAATGCACGTGCCGAGCAGATCCGGCAAGTGGCCCAGAATGAAGGCGTTCTTCTATCTCGAATCTCCGGCCTGATGCTCCTGGTTACGCTGGCCGCACTAG
>JAOAPH010000173.1 GCA_025462835.1 Candidatus Angelobacter sp.
GTAGTGATAGAACTGTTATGACCACAGCATCCCCGCCAGCGATTGCCGCATGACGTTCTTCGCATCGTCGCTCAGTTCTTTCGGGATGACGGTCGCATAGAAATCGTCCGCCTCTTTCTTGCGCGACTTGAATGCTTTCTCGAAATCGCCGTTGAACGGATCGCCCATCATGGACGGCGCCACGTCCGACAACCGCAACCGCACCGCCGCACTCGATTGCGCCGGGACTTTCAATTCATACAAGGCAGCGGCTTTCGTGCCCGTCTGCGCCGGGTTCACCGCTGCTTTGTTGCTGTTGACCACATATTCATGAAACGCGTCTTTGACAAAGGCGCACGCACTCGGAGCATTAAACAGCCGCTCACAGTTTGTCTCATTGTCGGTGAATAAAAGTTCCGGGCTGCCCTGGCAGTAGAGATATCGTTCGCGATAATAACCATGTTTCGCTGAAATGATTGAGGCCTGGTTCTTCTTGCTGCCGATCTTCTTCATCGACGGCTTCGCAATCGACGGATCCCACGACCACTCATTGCGGAACCACAGCGTCGGCAGCAGCGTGAGTTGCGCCTCCTCCGACCCGCGGTTCGCCACCGTGATCTCGATCAGGATGTCCTCTGATGTCTGCTTCGCATATTCGACGAAGACGTCGAAGTATCGACTCTCCGCGAAGACGCCGGAATCGATGAGCTCGAACTCGGGATCCAGCTTCGTTCGCCGGCCATTCTCTGTGACCAGCTTCTCGTACGGATACTCCGCCTGCGGATACTTGTACAAATACTTCATGTACGAGTGTGTCGGCGTGCTGTCCAGGTAGAAGTAATATTCCTTTACATCTTCGCCGTGGTTGCCCTGGTTGCCGGTGAGTCCGAATAGGCGCTCTTTCAGAATGGGATCGCGCCCATTCCACATGGCGAGCGCGAAGCAGATGTACTGATGTCGGTCGCAGATGCCAGCAATGCCATCCTCATTCCAGCGATAAGCGCGAGATCGCGCATCATTGTGAGGGAAGTACTCCCAAGCTGTTCCGTTCGCGCTGTAATCTTCGCGCACCGTCCCCCACGCGCGTTCGCTGAGATATGGCCCCCAGCGTTTCCAATGGGCCTGGCGGTCTTCCGATTGGCGCAGGCGTTGTTCTTCAACGGTCAGAGTGGGTTTCATGGTCGCACAAGTGATTGCGACATCTTATAGGAGGGTCGGGGCTGAAAGTAAAGCAGCTTATGTTGACGAAAAAATTATGGCTACCGCCCCGCAACGACCAACTCCACCGCATTCGACATGTGGTTCAGCATCGACGCTCTTCCAATCGCCTTCACGTAAATAATCCATCTCCCCGGCTGTGGAAGAAACGATGCGACATCGATCGAGTGCGTTCCCGCAGGTACATCGGCCGCCGGTAAGAGCCGCTTTCCATCTCGCGATATGAAAACTCCGTAGTGGTCCAGCGTATTCTCCTGACCCTGAATGTTCCAGCTCACTTTCGAGCCCGAGACGTTCGCTGTGATCGACACGCAATTGTCGATGCCCGTCTCTATCTCGGTGCCTTCTTCGTAATCGTTCCAAGTCACGATCAGCAGCATCGGCAACTGATTTTTCTGCGAGTAGTATCTTCCGGGCATCGCCAGCGTGCTCATCCATGTCTGTCCGCACTGCTGCAGGATGTGCCGATTCTTTCCCCAACTCGCCAGCGTGTCGTCGAATCCTTTGTATCCTGACCCCGCCGCAAGCTTCCGATTGTCGCGCGCTGCTTTGTTGAACCGATCCAGATAGGACAGTGCCGCAGGATCGCCCCCGTTTGACGCGTTCGGGTCCATCCATGCATACGCGCCATCTATTTGCGGATGATTGAAGCCGCCGGAATTGCGGAACATCAGCATCGGATTGCCATTCATTTGCGACCGCGCGCGGTTCCAATCGATATTGTATTTAGTGAGATCGAAAATAAAAAACAGCGGACGTCCATTCACCCGCACATACGCCGGCGACTGCATATATTTATCGTTCGCATAGTTGACCTCTGAGGCGATTGCGTCAGTCACATCGCATCCCGGTTGCTTCGCGCACGGGTCCAGTGTCCCTGAGAATGAGAGCGCGAATTGGAAGCCGCTGCGCTCGGCCTCACGCATGAATTCGGTGCTCACGCGGTCTTTGAATTTGTCCTCGCGCCCATACCATGCG
This sequence comes from Candidatus Angelobacter sp., assembly GCA_025462835.1. Classification (GTDB taxonomy): domain Bacteria; phylum Acidobacteriota; class Terriglobia; order Terriglobales; family Acidobacteriaceae; genus JAICLA01. The sequence goes on from JAOAPH010000173.1 coordinate 2,176, forward strand.
ATGAACGCGCCTTGGATTCCGCGGCTCGCCATGTCGTCGATCTGTCGCCGCACTTGTCCCGGATCGTCTGACTTGTATCCGATCGGATAATGCTTCTGATCTCCAAACCACGGCATGAAGCGAACGTAAATCTTCGTGGTTGCGCCGGGATAAAGCAGCGAAGCTATCGGCAACTTGCTCACATTACCTGCCGCGGAGTTGCCATTCGATTGTCCGCTGAACTTTGGATTCGCAGTATTGTTTGCGGTCTCAGCGTCCAGCGTTGTTGTTGTTGTTTCGACTGCGCTCGACTGATTTGCAGCGAGGCCTTGAACAGCATAAACATGCGGGCAAATGTAAATCGCGCACAAGAGTCCTAACCCAATTGTCTTTCTGAGCATCTGCATCCCCCGCGCTAGAGAATCTTCTCTGGATTGGATGCGGATTGTTCCCACCCAGCGCGGGTGTAGTTCTAATGGCGCGAAATTTCACTACCGAACCTGGCAGGACTAAGTGCCGTTCTTAAGCCAATTGCGGTCTTCCGTCGACTGACCTCTTCTCCGCGGAACCGTAAGCTCTCTACACATCACGAAAGCTCGCGTTCCACGACCCACCGTAGCAACTCCCCCAACAAACAATTTTTCCTGGAGGAAATTCTTTGAATTCACGTACAGCACTCATAATATTTTTATTCTCTTGCTTTTATATAGCGCAATCTTTCGCTCAAAATATCACCATAACTTCAACCACAACTCTTAGCGCACAGACCGGAAACAATACCAGTGCGGCAAATACGTTTGCCGGCCTGCCAAATGGCGATCCGAAGCCGGGCAACGTAAGCAAGTTGCCGATTCGCGATCTCGTCCCGGGATACAACGGGAAGATATTGGCGCATTACATGCCATGGTGGGGAAATTCAGGTCACATCAATATCGGTTACTCAACCCATGATCCAGCACAGGCCGAGCGTACAGTGCGCGATATGATCAGCCGCGGATACGACGGAGTGATGGTGACGGAAGCCAATTCGAACAACTGGGACCAAACAGGTGCGCTCACCATGTTCGCGGCCGTAGTGAACCATCCCGGCTTTCTCTTCGCCGTCAGTCAGAACAAAGGCGCGTTTTCCGGCACCACTGATCCTACTTCGAGGCTGATTGCAAACATGACATTCAGCAACCAGCATTATTTCCAGTCGCCTAATTATCTGCGCATAAACGGACACCCCGTCGTGTTTATTTTCGACACCATCAGCGGACTGGACTACGCAAAAGCGAAAGCCAACTCGCCCGGAAGTCCCATCTTCATCTTCCGCAATAGCTCCGGATTTTCTCCGTCATACTCGAATGGAGCATTTTCCTGGATCGGACTTCCAAGCAGCACGGATCCCACCGGCTTGTTATCTCTCGACAGCTTCTACAAGGCGAGCAATAGCTTTCCCACCAAAGCGGCGGTCGGCTCTTTCTGGAAAGGTTTCGATGACTCGGTTGCTTCCTGGACCCAACATCGGCTTGCCCCACAAAAGTGCGGAACCACTTGGCTGAACTCGCTTGCACGCGTTCAGAATTTCTTGGCGAATGCGCCAGAAGTCCTCAAAGTCGCCACTTGGAATGACTATGAAGAGGGCACAGAGGTAGAGACCGGCATAGACAACTGCGCCAGCGTCCATGCTTCCGTTTCGAATGGGACATTGAGCTTTGGCCCTAGCTTTTCGTCCAGCGCCGGCACTGAAAGTACGGTTGACCATTATCAGGTTTACATCTCTCAAGATGGCCAAAACCTCATGAAGTTGACCGAACTCTCGACCGGCAGCCGTACTTTGAACCTTTCCAGCTACAGCCTTGCAGCAGGCAACTATTTCATTTACGTGCAGATGGTGGCGAAGCCGGGCATACTGAACCGCATGTCGCCAGCGGTGACGTACACGGTCGGCACCGGGGCTTCACCCACGGCCCCGCCCACCGCCGCGACAGTGACTCTGAGCTGGCCAACAGACAACTATCCCAACGCCGCTCAGTGGATTGAAGTGAGAGCGTCGGCCAAGTCCACGGCGCCCATTACCGCGATGGCGGTTCAAGTGGATGGCAAAACCGCTTTAACCCTCAATAACGTGTCCAGCCTTGATAGGTGGGTCTTTGGAAGCGTGGGCTCCTGGCACACTATTCAGGCGCTGGCCTTCACAAATGGCGTGTGGGTGAGATCAGCCACAGTGAGGGCGTTCGTTACCCATTAGCGTTAGGGGTTCCCTCACGCCCTTCAACTGAAAAAGCTTGCTGCTGGATCGGCTTCAGATTCAGCAGCAAGCGCCTTAGTAGGCCGACATTCCCCTTAGACGGTACTAAGTCAAATTCTTAATCCCATGTGAAGTTTTCTTATTACTGACTTCGCCTTAATCCCCCCATAAGCTCCCGCCAGCTCAAAGCAGTTCTCCACCGCAAACCCCGGAGGGAAAATTGAATTCATGCTGGCTTCTGCTCTTGCTATTGGCGCTCACTTCCACCCAATCATTCTCTGGCACGTTGACGATCACCCCTACCACCACGCTCGCCGCTGAAACCGCCAAGAACAGCAGCGCCGCCGATTCATTCGCGGGCCTTCCTAATGGCAACGCCGCTCCCGGCAACGTCAGCAAGCTTCCCATTCGCAATCTGCTTCCCGGCTACAGCGGAAAAATTCTTGCTCACTACATGCCGTGGTGGGGGAAGACCAGCCACATTAGTATCGGATACTCCAGCCTTGATCCCGCTCAGGCGGAAAAGACTGTCGTGGACATGATCAGTCGTGGATACGATGGCGTGATGGTCAGCGAAGCCTCCAGTGACACATGGGACCGCAACGGCGCATTGACGATGTTCGCTGCCGTCGTGAACCATCCCGGCTTTCTCTTCTCCGTCAGCGAGAACTCCGGCGCATTTTCTGGCGTAACCGATCCCACCGCCAAGATGATTGCGGACATGACGTTCAGTAATCAACACTACTTCCAATACACTAACTATCTGCGCATGAACGGTCGCCCAGTGGTTTTCATTTTTGACCAGAACATTACAGGGATTGATTGGGCCAAAGCGCAAGCAGGGTCGCCCGGAAATCCGCTCTTCATCTTTCGCAATCGCGCCGGATTCAGCTACAGCTATTCGAATGGCGGATTCTCCTGGATCGGCTTCCCTAGCAGCACAGATTTGACCGGCCTAGGCTATCTCGACACCTTCTATCAAACCGCGGCAACGTATTCCACAAAAGTCACCACCGGCTCAGCGTGGAAAGGCTTCAATGACACGGTTGCCTCATGGACCAAGAACCGCATCATCCCGCAAGCGTGCGGCACTCTCTGGATCAGCTCGCTGGCGCGGGCCACAACAAATGGTCTGACCAGCCCTACGGATATTTTGAAAGTAGCAACCTGGAACGATTACGAAGAGGGGACAGAACTCGAAACCGGCATCGATAACTGCGCCACCATGCAAGATTCAGTTTCTGGCAGCACGCTGAACTTCGCTCCCACCTTTTCATCGACGGATGGCAATGAGAGCACCGTGGACCACTATCAGGTCTTCATCTCCACTGACGGACAAAACCTGATGAATCTGATCCAGCTTCCCGCCGGCAGCCGTTCGCTGAATCTCTCCAGCTACAGTCTCGCGCCCGGCACCTACACTTTTTACGTGGAGATGGTCGGCATACCCGGGATCTTGAACCGCATGTCGCCGGCAGCCATTTACACAATCGCTCCGCCACCACCTCCACCGCCTCCGGCACCCACCGTGACGCTTACTTCGCCCAGAAACAATTATCCAAACGCCGGACATTGGATGGACGTGAAAGCTTATGCCACCTCCACTAAGGCGGTCACCTCAATGATTGTTCAGGTGGACGGCGTTACCGCTGCAACGGTCACCAATGTCACGTCCCTCAACAAATGGGTCTACGGCAGCGCGGGCAAATGGCACTACATCCAAGTCCTCGCCTATACCAATGGGGTGTGGGTGAGATCCAGCACCGCGAAGGTCTACGTCTCCTACTGAGGGTTGGTTCGATAACTGAATTGCGTTTGCGGTGGAGGAGTCTCCTTCACCGCATTTATTATTTGCAGCACGTCGTCCACCCTCGAACGCTGCGGCGATAGCGAACACACGGGATCGGTCGCGCTCGCATCTCCGGTGAGCAGGAAGGCCTGGCATCTACATCCGCCGAAATCCTGAGTTTGCTTTGGACAAGACTTGCACGGCTCTTGCAGCCACTCTGTCCCGCGAAACATCTGGAACGCCGCCGATTCTTCCCAGATCGACTTCAACGACCGCTCCCGCACGTTTTCGAATTGGATATCCGGGATCACCGCCGCTGCATGGCAAGGCATCGCGCGCCCCGCGGGATCGATCAACATCAACCTGCGTCCCCACCCGCCCATGCACGGCTTCGGGAATTTTCCGTAATAATCCGGAGTGACGAATTGAATGTGCGCTGCCGCAAGCGTCTCTTCTAGCGCCGGCGTCTCGCCGGCCGTCTCGGCGGCATCTTGCCGCCGCTCTCGGGTGGCTGAGGTCATCTCTTTTTCACTTCCCGAAATCTCGCGCTCTTGGGTGGCGCAGGCCTTCAGGCCTGCATTAACGACACCGTTTGAGGGGGCTTTAGCCCCTGAGGTAATCTTGCCTTCGCTTTGACAGGGCACGGCTTCAACCGTGCTATCCCCGTCTTTGCTTTGATAGGGCACGGCTTCAGCCGTGCCGATCCCGCGGGAATCGTTGCCGGCTTTAGCCGCCGAGGTTATCTCTTCATCACTTCCCGAAATTTCCTGTTCTTGGGTGGCGCAGGCCTTCAGGCCTGCATTAACGGTATCGTTATGGGGGGCTTTAGCCCCTGAGGTCACGCGCTTCAATGTCTCCAACGATTGCTCCAACTGCTCGCGCGACGGCAACAGCAAATCACGATTCTCCATCGCCCAGCCGTAATACTGCACATTAGCGATCTCAATCCTCTGCGGCCCCAACTCCTGCGCAAAGGCAATCAGCTCTTCTAGGCGGTCGATGTTCTTCCTATGCACCACAACATTCACCGTAAAAGCCAATGTCGTTTCGCAAATCAACCGCGCCGCATCAATCTTTTTCGAGAGCGCATTCACGCCCGCAATCGCGCTGGCTCCTTCTGCGCGCGAATCCTGAAAACTCAATTGAATGTGATCGAGACCCGCATTCACCAGCGCAGATAATTTCTGCTCGTTCAGTCCCACTCCCGATGTGATCAGATTCGAGTAGAGATTGTTCGCCCGCGCCGCGGCGACCAGTTCGACAATGTCTGTCCGCAGCAAGGGCTCGCCACCCGTCAAATGGACGTGCAGCATCCCTATTGCCGCCGCCTGTCCGAATACCTTCACCCATTCCGCGGTTGTGAGCTCTTGTTTGCGCGACGCCATTTCCAATGGGTTCGAACAATAGACACACCGCAGCGGACATCGGTGGGTCAATTCTGCGATCAGCGCTAGTGGTTGATGAGCTATGTGTGTGATCCTGAGCGGAGCGAAGGATCCCTATTCGTTCCGCTAGAACCGCCCGGATCCGTTGTAGATCGGGAGCGTCGTAGTGCGTGCAAGGTCGCGATGACTACACATGAACTACCGACCATGACTGCTAGGAGCACTACGCAGATAAATGAAAGGTATTGGGAATAATGTTGGAAATTCCACAGGCAGAAAGCAAGCGACGGCATCAGCAAGCAAAGTGACAGGTATTCATAGTTGATAGACATTGAACCGTTCGCTGAGAAGCTAGGAACTAAACCGATGAGAACGCCACCGACAAGCGAAACAACTCCACCCAGAATGGCGAGGACCAGGAGAGTCACGGCGTGGCTCTCTCCATACAGCAAGAGCCCCCAGAAAAGCGTAAGCGATCCTGCCGAGAAGAAAAACCTATACCAACCTACTCGAAACATACCATGCCCATCGTGACAGTATCCGCGGGCGGTCTACCACTCCACCACGCCACGCTCCTTCAACTTTTGCAGGAAATCCTCGACATCGCTTTTCACCGAGCCGTCATATTGATCGCGCATGATCGCCACGATTCCTGCAACTGTGCGCGTTCCATCGCATAGTTTGAGAATCTCCGCTCCCGTGCCCTTCAACCGCAGCACGCCCTCCGGTACTAGCAGCATGTTTTCCGAACTGAATCGACATCCACGCGCCAGTCTCGGCTGGCTTGTATCAGGAATCATCATGGCCGAAACGCCCCCGGCGGAGGCCATCCCGGCTGCACGTATGCAAAATGGATTGCGTCCAACTGCGCCCATAGCAGCTCGCACTTTTTAATCAGCGCCGATATCGCCAACTCTTGCTCCGCGCGCGTCTGCGCGTGAGCAAGCACATACTCGAATGCAAATTCCGCGTCGCGAGGCGCTTGGGAGACGCGGTTCTCGAAATACCCCAGCCCTTCTGAAAGCCAGGGATAATGCTTTCGTATCCTGTCCACGCGCAGTGCGATAAGTTTCCCGGCAAACATCTCCGTCAATGAAGATGCAACCGCTTCGAGCAGCGAGCCGTTCCGCACCAGTGCAAGATACGAATCCACCGCGTAACGCACTCCGGGTAGAACTTCATTGCAGTCGATCACACGCTGCCGCTCTAGGCCCGTCGCTTCGGCCAGACACACCCAGCGCTCGATACCCGCGGAGCCCGGATTCGCATCATCTCCATCATGGTCGATGATCCTCTGCCGCCACGCGCGGCGAAATTCCATATCGTCGCTACGCGAAAGAATGATCGCGTCCTTGATGGGAATGCGCGACTGGTAGTAATAGCGGTTCAATGCCCATGCCTGCAGTTGTCCCGCGGTCAGCAGGCCATCATGCATCAACAGATGAAAGGGATGCCGATGGTGATACCGCTCCTCCCCAATCTCCATCAACCGGGCCCTCAACTCGTCGCGGCTCAATAGTTCCTGTGTTTCAATTTCCCGATGCTGCAACAATTCACTCATCTCTTCAACTCGGCGTGACTCCGTGCCCTTTGTCCTTCAAGCTCTTCCTGCGACAGCACGAATTCCATTCCGTCTTGCGCAATCTCCCAGCCCGCGTCAAGGACCTGCCGATACTCCTCGCCTTCTTCATTGAGCATCGGATTCGTGTTGTTCATGTGGATGAAGATCTTTCGAGGACACCGCAGACCGCGCAATCGCTCGATGCTGCCTGTCGCGCCAGAGACCGGCAAATGTCCCATCTCGCGTGCGGTGCGACCGCGACCCTGTATTCGTATGAGCTCGTCATCGCTCCAGAATGTGCCATCGATCAGCAGCAGATCGCAGCCTTCGAGTTCAGAGAGGAGTTCATCCGAGATTTCCCGCACTCCAGGAAGGAATGCGAATCTCTCGCTGCCTTCAAGCATCAATCCCACAACCGCGTTGTCATTGCTCGATGTACTCTTTCGTCCGACATAGCAGGGAAGATCTCCTCCTGTTGCCACAGCGCGACAAACGACCCCGCCATTTCCATTCTTCGAAGCGATTTCAAATCGTCCATCAGCCTCGAACACAGTCCACTTGGATTGCTCCGGCCTTTGCTCCAGCATCCGGAAAATCGAATTGTCACGGATGATCTCGCGGACGATGGAAGTGGAATAGATTTCCAGCGGCTGTCGTTCGCGCAGATGCAGCAGGCCGAGAACGCAATCAATATCCGCGCCGGTAAGCACCGCGCCGGTGATAGGCGAGTGGCGGGACCCATCGTGACTTTGTGAATGAAATTCTGGAGTCGCTTCGATCTGGGCTCGCAGATCAGGAGAACAATTCAAGAGCGTCCATGTCCGGTCGTCGATGCTGATGGCAACTTGTGTTTGTGTACGCCGACGAACGCGTACACCACGCCCGCTCGCCACTGACCTAGCGGCCACACAGTTCGCGCAACTGCAATTCCACTGGGGCAAGCCGCCGCCGGCCGCCGACCCCAGTACCTTGATCTTCACCCGGCTAAGACAGTTCCGCTACCGCGTAGGAATTGATCTCGCATCCCAGTGAAATCTCTTCAAATTCCGGTCGTTCCCATTGCATAAATCATCTCCTCAAAATATGTAGTCAGCAAATTTGTTTTGCCGACCAAACACGCGCCAGAGTGGCAGCACTTGAGGATTAGTGGTCAGTTTCGAAACGGAGGTTGTTCACCTTTGCTGGATTTTCGCGCGCCCATCCAGAGCTATTTCGCGCGCGAATTGAATGGCTATCCGCTAACGAATGATGGGCTGAGTATCTGGGGTTCATTCGTTGGCACGGGCATTCAGCTTGTGTGCATGTAGAAGGCGCGAGTGCCACACGGGAGTCGTGGCGCATTTCGACAGCAGCAGTGAATTCATCGAATCGCTGCGACCTCAGTAGAGAAGTTCTTCTCTACTCCAAAGTACCCCGGCTGCTACTCACACTGTTTACTAAGTAGTTTATATTCATATGCTAAACACGCGTAAGTACATGATTCCAATACCATATTTACTGTAAGCAATTGTTTTCACGTGCATCATTTTTCAGTCTTGGCGACCAACTTGCATACCTTGCGGTACTTGCGTTCGCCACCTTGAGGAAGAATCATGCGACTGCTGCTTGCTGCTGTTATTGCTGTTTGTTTTATTTTTTGTGGTCCGACGCAGGCCTCGGCCTGCACTGCCAGCAGCGTCAACCCATCGGTGACGATCTGTTATCCGCTGGCCAACCAGGTGGTGAGTTCGCCGGTGAATGTGAATGCGCGCAGCACCGATTCGCGCGCGGTCAGTTCGCTTTCCATTTATATCGACAATGTTTTGGTGCAGACGATAACGGGTGGAGTCGCGAACACCAGCATCGCTGCGGCCTCGGGCGCGCACGTTTTGAAAGTAGTAGGCAAGGATTCTGCGGGGACGTTTTCATCGTCAGTGAACATTACGGTGAGTGGCAGTTGCACTGATACAGTCGATCCATCGGTAAAAATCTGCGTCCCGGCGAATGGTGCAACGGTGACTTCACCCGTGAACTTCATTGCCACGACGAAAGACTCGAAGACGATTTCTGCGTTTTACGTCTATCTCGATAACGTTGCCGTGCAGAAGACTTTTGGCAGCCAGATCAACACCAACATCGCTGTCGGAAGCGGCACGCACAACCTGCGCATCCAGGCGTGGGACGTCAGCGGCGCTATCCTGCAGGCCGGGGTGAATGTCACGGTCGGCAGCGGAACTCCGCCCCCGCCTCCGCCGCCTCCACCGTCAACGCTCAGCGGAATGTACACATACCACAACGACAACGGACGCAGCGGACAGAACAAGCTGGAAACGATCCTCACTCCGGCGAACGTCAACGTTACGCACTTCGGAAAGAAATTCACGCGGTCGGTGACCGGCAAGGTATACGCACAACCTCTGTTTGTGGCGGGTGTGAATATCCCGAACAAGGGAACGTTCAATGTGGTTTATGTTGTCACCGAGCATGATAGCGTGTACGCCTTCGATGCCGATGGTGCAGTCAGTACTCCGCTCTGGTCGCGCAGCTTCGTGAATAGCGCGGCGGGGATCACGCCGGGGCAGGGTAGCGACATTGGCAATTACGACATCGGCACGGAAATCGGGATTACCGGGACGCCGGTGATCGATTCCGCAAGCGGAACCATCTACATGGTGGCGGAGACAAAAGAAAACGGAACGTACGTGCAGCGACTGCATGCGCTGAATATCGCGACGGGCGCCGAAAGATCTGGCAGTCCGGTGAAGATACAGGCAACCGTGAATGGTTCGGGGACGGGCGGCGACGGCGCAGGACACATCAGCTTCCAACCGATGTATCAGAACCAGCGTCCGGGATTGTTGCTGGCGAACGGCAACGTGTACATCGCATGGGCTTCGCACGGAGACGGAGGTCCGTATCACGGGTGGGTGATGGCGTACAACGCGAGCTCGCTGCAACAGGTGGCGGTGTTCAATACCACTCGCAACGGATCCGAGGGCGGCGTCTGGCAAGGCGGCGCGGGACTCTCAGCCGATGGCGCGGGCGTTCTCTACCTTTCGACGGGAAATGGCACCACGGATTTCAATCCCGATTTCGGTAGCAGCTATTTGAAGTTGAATTCGACCCTGGGTGTGGTTGACTACTTCACTCCGTACAATGTGAGCGCTCTCAACAGCGGTGATCTCGATGTGGGCTCGTCGGGAGCGTTGGTGTTGCCGACACAGACCAACACCACGCATCCTTACATGTTGATCGGCGGCAGCAAGAACGGAACGGTATACGTCCTCAACCGCGACAACCTGGGGCATTTCCAATCGGGTAGTGACAGCCAGATCATCCAATCATTCCCGAAGCTTCTTGGTCGCAACTCGGTAGATGATCAGTTCTTCGGCATCGGTTCGTATTGGCATGGGAACGTATATTTTGTCGGCGCCTTTGACCATTTGAAGCAATTCACGATTGCGAACGGATTGATGTCGGGCACACCAGCAGCGATGTCGTCGCAGGCACTTGCCTCGGACCGTTCGGCGGAGCCGGTGGTGTCGGCGAACGGCGCGTCGAATGGGATCGTGTGGGTAATCGCAACGGACACGCTCTACAGTTCCAACCCTGCGGTGTTGCATGCGTACAGTGCCAGTAACGTGGGCACGGAACTTTATAACAGCAACCAGGCAGGCACTCGAGACCAGCCCGGGTTAGTGATGAAGTTCTCAACGCCGACGGTGGCGAATGGAAAAGTGTATGTGTGCACGCAGGGCAGGCTGGATGTGTATGGGTTGTTTTAGGGCGGGGGGTAGCAGTTAGCACTTAGCATTTAGAGGTAAGTGGTGTTGGTGCTCTGCATGTTTAGTGGCGCGAGCCTTAAAACCCAACACAAAGCCACAAGGAACGCAAAGTTTCACAAAGAAAAGCGAGGGTGATTCGTTGCGAGTGCCGGCCATTTGCAGAGTGTCAAGCGCAAGATCTCAAAAAGCAGCTCCCTCCGCTTCGCATCGGGATTTCCGCAGCGGGCTCAAACGCCCGCTGAACGCGTCAACTTCGCGCCAGGAAAAAGGCGCTCACAAGTTAGAAATTGTCTTGTCAGAATCAATTGACAAACACAGCCGAGGGCGGCTGTGCCACACTGAGATCGCTCGGGATGACAGCTGTAATAGCAACAACTTTGAAATGAGACAATAGGATCGGTGAGTTCACATTCATGATCCAGTTGTCGGCGGCCGGGAAGCGGTTCGGCCACAAGCTTTTATTTGAAAATCTCGATTGGCTGATCACGCCCAAGGACCGCGTTGGACTTGTCGGCGGCAATGGGACCGGCAAATCCACTCTGCTGAAAGTGCTGGCGGGAATGGAGTCGCTCGACTACGGCACGCTCAGCAGCACCAAGGGCGTGAGTGCGGGCTATCTTCCCCAGGATGGATTGACTCTTTCCGGCAGGACGGTCTTTGCGGAGTGCATGACGGTCTTCGACGACCTGCGCAAGATGGAGCAGGAGTTGGAGTCGCTGACGCGCAGCATGTCGGAACTCGACCATGCAGGCAGCGACTACGCGCAAGTGGCGGAGCGCTTTCATCGCGTGGAAAACGAACTGCGTACGCGCGACGCTTACACTGTGGAATCGCAAGTGGGCGCGGTGCTGCAAGGGCTGGGATTCGGCAAGCAGGACTGGACGCGGCGTACGGAAGAGTTTTCCGGCGGCTGGCAGATGCGCATCTCGCTGGCAAAACTTTTATTATCGAAACCAAACCTGCTGTTGCTCGATGAGCCCACCAACCATCTTGATCTCGAAACGCGCAACTGGCTTGAGGATTATCTCGGCTCTTATCCGTACGCGTATGTGCTGATCTCGCACGATCGCTACTTCCTCGACGTGACTGTGAAGAAGATCGTGGAGATATGGAACAAGGGCGTCCATTTCTACAGCGGCAATTACGATAAATTTCTGGCGCAGAAAGAAGAACGCCGTTCGCAATTGGTGGCGGCGCATCGCAACCAGCGGGAGCGGATCGAACAACTGGAGGCATTCATCAACCGCTTTCGCGCGCAGGCGACCAAGGCGAAGCAGGTGCAGAGCCGGATCAAAGAGCTGGAGCGCATCGAGCGGATCGAGATCCCGGCGGAAGAGAAGACTATCCACTTCACGTTTCCCCAGCCGAAGCAGAGCGGGCGCATGGTCGCCGAATGCCAGAGCATGGCCAAGAGCTACGGCGCAAAAAAAGTCTTCGACAAAGTTGATTTCGTGATCGAGCGTGGAGACCGCATCGCGCTGGTGGGCGTGAACGGCGCGGGAAAATCGACGCTGATCAAATTGCTGGCGGGAACGGAGCCGCTGAGCGCGGGATCGTATCGGCTGGGACACAACGTGGATGCGGATTACTTCGCGCAGGACCAATACAAGGAGTTGAATCCGGAGCGTCGCGTGCTGGACGACTTGAGCGATGTGGCTCCGCGATCGTCGCAGACGGAACTGCGCAGCCTGCTTGGCTGTTTCCTGTTTTCAGAGGACGATGTGTTCAAGCCGATTGGAGTGTTGTCGGGCGGTGAGCGAAACAGATATGCGCTGGCGCGGATGTTGTTTCGTCCGTCAAACTTTTTGTTGCTCGACGAACCGACGAACCATCTGGACATGCGCGCAAAGGATGTTCTCTTGAATGCGCTGCAGGATTTTACCGGGACGGTCGTCTTCGTTTCGCATGACCGCTACTTTATCGACAAGCTGGCGACACGGGTCTTCGAAGTGGGAGACGGGCAGGTGCATGTCTTCCCGGGAAATTATGAAGATTACTTGTGGAGGAAGCAGGGCGGAGCGGCGGAGCAGATGGCCTCTGCCACTGTTGCAGCCAATGGCTCACAGCCGAGGGCTCATTCGACTTCGCTCAGGGCAGGCTCTGTGCCACACGATGATGGCGAATCGAAGCAGAAGCGCGTGAATCCGATCAAGCTGAAGCAAATGAAAGAGCGCTGTGTGGAGATTGAGGAAGAGATATCACGGTTAGAGGCGGGAATCGCAGAGTGCGAGAGTGCGCTGACCTCGTTCGTGAGTGCCGCGGAGACGGCGCGGCAGACGGAGTTGTTGAAAAGTCAGCGTTCGCAGTTGGAGAAGTTGATGGCGGAGTGGGAAGAGGTGTCGGGTGTGGTGGAGGGGCTGTAAAAGGCAGAGGCCTGCCACGGATTTCACGGATGACACGGATCTGCACGGTTGGGGAGAACGATTGAACCACATAGAACACAGGGGACACTGAGGAAAGCAAATCAAATCAAAGGCTAGCCACGGATTTCACGGATGACACGGATCTGCACGGATGGGGCGAACGATTAACCACAGAGAGCACAGGGGACACTGAGGAAAGCAAATCAAATCAAAGGCTAGCCACGGATTTCACGGATGACACGGATCTGCACGGATGGTGGCGAAGTTTAAAGCAACAGCAAAAGCAACAGCCACAGCAAAACCAAAAGCAAGAGCAACAGCCAGAGCAACAGCAAGAGCATTGCCCTTCGCTGCGCTCCGCTCAGGGTGACAGAGGTACATGCAACGACATAGACCAAGGAATATTGCTGAAGTTCGTTCTGCTTCGCTTCGCTCACGGTGACAGATGTACATGCAAAGACATAGGCGAGAAATATTGCTGAAGTTGGTTCTGCTGCTGCCGCTTTCATTGGCGGCGCAGACCGTTGACACGGTCCAGAGTTTCCGGATCACGCCATTGCGTCCGGTGGAGGAGCTGCGTCGCGAGGCTTTGAAGGCGCAGCCTCCGCGAGAGACGGGCAATTTCCGCAAGAGTGAACTGGTGGAGCTGAAGAAACTTGATCCGACGATCAAGTTGGAGATCCGGTATGCGACTTCAAACAATTTTCTGGGCACGCCGGTTTATTCCCAGGCGCGCGCTTTTTTGCAGCGTCCTGCGGCGGAGGCGCTGGTGCGGGCGAATCGCAAACTGAAAGAGCAGGGATATGGATTGCTGATCCACGATGGATATCGGCCATGGTATGTGACGAAGATCTTTTGGGATGCGACGCCGGATGACAAAAAGATTTTTGTGGCGAACCCGGCGGAGGGGTCAAGGCACAATCGCGGTTGCGCGGTGGACCTGAGCATGTACGACTTGAAGACCGGCGAGCCGGTGCAGATGCCGAGCGGATATGACGAGATGTCGCCGCGTGCGTACGCGAACTATGCTGGCGGCACCGACGAACAGCGAAAGCGGCGGGAGATCTTGCGTGCCGCGATGGAAGCTGAGGGATTTACCGTGAACCCGACAGAGTGGTGGCACTTTGATTACAAGGATTGGAAGATGTATCGGATTGGGACGGTGGAATTCAGCAAGATCGATTGAACCACAGAGAGCACAGAGTCACACCGAGGAATGCAGAGTCAAAGGCTCGCCACGGATTTCACGGATGACACGGATCTGCACGGATGGGGCAAATCGATGAGACGAACATTCGACTTCGCTCAGGCCAGTCTGTACCACACTGACTATTACGATTGCACCTTCACGCCTTTCCAGAAGGCGATGCGGTCCTTTATTTGGATAGCTGCGGCGTAGGGTTGGGGATAGTACCAGGCGGCGTTTGCGTTCGTCTTTCCATTTACCACCACATCATAATAATGAGCGGTGCCTTTCCACGGGCACTTGCTGGTGTGCTGGCTGGGTTTGAGGTGGGCGTTCTTCACCGCGTCGGGCGGGAAATATTGATTGCCTTCGACGACAACGCAGCTGTCGCTCTCCGCTAAGAGCGCGCCTTCCCATGTTGCTTGAACCATTAGTCCTCTCCTCGCTTCGAGTCTGTTTCCGATGTGCCTCTTTTGATGCTGGCCCTCACCGTGTCGCTCCAAAAATCAGCGCGACAACGGTGGGGCACCCTCGGATCGTGCAGTCTTTTCTGCGTAGGCCATGCGGATGAGAGTGCGTTGCGCGAAGGGAACATAGAGAAGCGCGGCGGTGGCGGCGAATGCGAGTCCGACGCCGAGCAGATGGAACATGAGGAATGGCGACATCGCCCAGAAGAGGTCGACTGGCGCGAGCGCGGGGAAGAGGCGGCGGAATTTGACGCCGAGTCCGCGGTAGTCGAACCCGACGGCCGAGAGCAGATAGAGGCGCGTGGGGATGGCAAGCACGGCGGTGAGCAGGATGGCGGCCTGGAGCAGGGGCGCGGAGCCGGACGATGTTATGGCGGCGGCAACGATCTCACGAATGCGGTCAAGCTTGTTCAACGCGGCCAGATAAAAAATCAGGTACATGATCTGGATGAGCGCGAAAAAGAATCGCGCGGTGCTGCGCGACGCGGCAGGGAGCTGGTTGAGCGTTTCCGGGGAGAGTGCGTCGGCGTCCGGCTTTCGTGTCTCAGGGATCTGAACGGGAGCGGGGCCGATTGCTTCCACGTTGGCTATGAAACGGTATCCACGTTTGGGAACAGTTTCAACGAACTGCGAGTTGGAAGCGGAGTCGCCGAGGACTTCGCGGATCTTGTTGATGGCGGTATTGAGCGAGTGGTCGAAGTCAACGAAGGTGTCGGCGGGCCAGAGTGCGGTGCGCAATTCTTCGCGGCTAACCAGTTCTCCGGCGCGTTGCAAGAGGAGGGCGAGGACTTGAAAAGGCTGTTCCTGCAATCTCAATTTCACGCCGCGTTTGCGCAGCTCGAGCTCGCGCAGGTCGGCTTCGAATGGGCCGAAGCGGAATGCGGTCGGGATTTGCGAGGGTGGCAAGGGGAAATTTTAACATCGGGTGTGAATAGCTACCGCAGAGGACGCGAAGGGCGCAGGGGAAACGGGAAGCAAGAGCAAAATCAAGATCTTGAACCACAAAGGACACAAAGGGGCACGAAGGATCACAAAGAGAATCGGTGTAAATCCCAAAATGGAAATGGCTCATACAGAGCCATTTCGATTGAGAGGCATGCGTATTGTTAGCGGGGTTGTGGCGGAGGTGGTGGCGTTGTTGCGGGCGGCGCAACTGCTGCGGGTTGAGTGCGCAGCGAGCCGAGCTTGGTGCCGATGACTTCGCCAGAGACGACCAACTCCACGCGGCGGTTTTGCTGGCGTCCGCTGGCGCTGGTGTTCGGTGCGACGGGTTGCGTCTTGCCGAAGCCGGTGGCGCTCATTGCGGTTTCAGGAACACCTTGCTGAGTGAGATAAGTTTCAACGGCTTGCGCACGTTTCTCGGAGAGGCGCTGATTGTAGGGGTCGCTGCCGATGCTGTCAGTGTGTCCTTCGACGTCCAGCCGGAGCCCGGGGTAAGCGAGCACGATGCCGGAGAGCTTCGCCAGTTTTTCTCTCGCGATGGGACGGAGCGTGTATTTGCCGGTGTCAAAGAGGACGTCCGCCATGTTAACGATGAGGCCGCGGGCGGTGTCGCGGGTCTCGAGAATGGTGTTGAGCTGTTGCAGCAGGCGGGCGCGCATCTCTTCCTTTTCGCGCTCGGCTTGCTGGCGTTGCTGGTCCGAAGCCAGCGCGGCGGCTTGTGCCTGTTGTTGCGCGGCTAGCGCGGCTTGCTGTTGTTGTAGCGCGGTGGCGCGAGCCTGTTCGGCTTCAGCTTGGGCTTTGGCGGATTGGTCGGCGGCGGTTTGCGCGGCTTGTCGCTGGCGTTCGGATTCCTCGCGTTGGCGAGCGGACTCGGCGGCCTGCTGTTCGGCGGTGGCGCGGCGTTCCGATTGCTGGTGAGCTTCAGCGTTGGCCGCGGCTTCGCGATCGGCGGCAGCCTGTTTTTCCTTGGCGATACGCTCTTCTTCGCGACGCCGTAGCGCGACCACACGCGCGTCTTCAGCAGATTGCGCGGCCTCACGAGCGACCGTGGCTATCGGCTTCTGCTCGGGTTTTTTGCGGGCTTGATAATCCTCAGCCTGCTGCAAGAGAGAAGTGGCTTTCTGGAAACTTTCCGGCGCATATTGTTCGGCCTGGGCCAACTGCGCGATGCGCACGGCGTTGCGCGCCTCCTGCAGGTAAATGGGAATCTTGGGATCGATCACCTGGGGCTCATAGGCGGCGCGCTTGGGGATGTATTGTCCGCGGCCGATGAGTTCGTATCGCGCGTCAATGTATTCGGAGGCACCAACGGTGTCTGGCCGGACCTGGTTTTCCATGACTACGACGTCACTGGGTTGAGTCACTGAGAAATAGGGTTCGGCGGTGACGATCAGTCCGAAGGCTTGCAGTCCTGTGGTGACGCTAATCTTGCGATTGCTGCCGGGAACGAATTCGCCGAGGTTGCTGGCGCGTCCCTCAGGCGTGATGGCCCACAGGACGTAGGTTAGATATTCAGTGCCGAATTTCTGCGGGTTGTCGAGATTATCGGCGGTGACGTCAATGCCGATGCGTCCGGGATGGCTTTCAACGCGGGCGGTGCCGTGAGCGTTGGGCATCAGGTCAGTACCTTTGAGGTCGACCTTGGTACCGCCGCTGCGGAAATGGTAGTTGACGGCTTTGGTTGTGCGCCCTACCACGTTGACCTTGAAGACCGGCGTCTGATCCATGGGCTCGACTTGCTGCTTGTCAGGCGGCGTGGTGGTTTGGTCAGGCGGCGTGCTGGTCTGGTTCTGCTGCTGCGACTCTGGCTGGCGCGGAGTGGTTGTTACGCCCTGGGCAGATGCACTGGTCGAGAGCGCGGCCAATGTCATTAGAAGTAATGGAAGTGAAATCTTGCTTCTCACGGGGGTACACCTCTTTAATTTGGGGGAGGGCCGAATGCCTACATTCTTTGATTGGGTTGAGGGGTGGATGGTTGTATGTGGCTGGAGGGGCAGCTTTTAGCTTTTAGCCTTATAGCCCTTAGCATCAGAAGCCTGCGATGTAGAATGTGGAAATGCCCTTCAGAAATCCACTCACAGTGAAGAAGATGAAATCTCCGCCGCCGGATGAGACAGGACAGGAGTCCGCGTACCTGAAATCATTGGCCGAGAAGCAGACGCAGGTCACGGTGAAGCTCTCAGGCGGAGAGGTGCTGCACGGCTGGATCGAATACTTTGACGAGAAGATGATCCGGCTCACCCGCGAAGGCGCTCCCAATCTGTTCATCTACAAACACGACATCATTTCCATCGCCGAAGAGGGAAACGGCCGGCGAGGATGAGCTCGGCGGAAAGCAATTTCGTCCCCCGCATACAGGAGATCGCGCGCGAGGCGGGCGAGTTGCTGATGCAATACTTCGGCAAGGTGGAGATCGAGTACAAGGGCGACGTCGACCTGGTGACGAAGGCGGACCGCGAAGCGGAGAAGCTGATCGTGGAACGCGTGCATGCGCTGTGGCCCAAGCACGATATAACCGGGGAAGAAGGCACGAACACCCGCACCGGCAGTGATTATCGATGGTATATCGATCCGCTGGATGGAACTACGAACTTCGCGCATGGCTATCCGGTGTTTTGCGTTTCCATTGCCGTAGAGAAAGTCGGCGCGGCGGGAAAAGAAGGCGAGCGCGTTGCGGGAGTGGTATTCGATCCCACGCGCAATGAAATGTTCTCGGCAGAAAAGGGCGGCGGCGCGGAACTCAATGGCCGCAAGATTCACGTGTCGAAGACGGCGACGCTCGGTGAGAGCTTGATCGCGACGGGATTCCCCAGCAAGAAACGGCACAAAAATCCAAACATCCACTTTTATCACCAGATCACGATGCGCTCGCATGGGATCAGGCGGGCGGGGTCGGCGGCATTGGACCTGACGTATGTCGCGTGCGGGCGATTCGACGGCTATTGGGAATTCAATCTCAATCCGTGGGACACAGCGGCGGGCGTCCTGCTGGTGCAGGAGGCGGGCGGGACGGTCACGCAGATCTGGAATGAGCCGTTTGAGATTGCGAGCCGGGAAGTAGTGGCGTCGAACGGGATATTGCATCCGGAACTTCTGCGCGAATTACAGGGAGTAATCGAAGGGCGCGATTTGGAAGAATTGCCGGACGTGAGGGAGTTGGCGAGAACGAAAAGGACTTAGGTCGAGATGGCGCGAGGATTTGAGAGCAAGCAGGTGGAAGAGCAGCAAAGCGCCGCGCTCGCCAGTTCCTCCGATTCGCAGAAGCAAGCTCTCAGTCCCGAAGAAAAGAAGCGGATGCAGCAGAACGCCAGCCTGGAATTGATGCGGGCGAAGATTGTGAATGATATAGCGGCGAGCACAAATGAGCGGCGTCGGGCGATGTTGGAGATGGCGCTGAAAGACATAGAGCAGAAACTACAATCATGAACCGCGGAGGACGCGGAGGTCGCAGAGGGAATGCATAGATTCTTCGACTTCGTCGCTACGCGGCTGCGCTCAGGATGACAACAGGTACACAGCCGAGGGCGGCTGTGCCACATAGTCAAAAGCTGTGCTCAGGATGACAATAAGCCTTCTTTGCTAAAATTGAAGTGTGCAAAATCCTCTTCTCACCCGCGAAATCACTAAGCGTCCTGAGCAGGTAAAGCTGCAAGGGCGAATCCTTTTTCTCACTGAAGATCCGGAGTTGATCCGTCGGCAGTTGGCAGGTGAAGACCTGCCCTGGGACACCAAGAATCCGGCGAATAATCCCAAGCTGCGCGACGACATCTCCACCGATGAGATCACGCCTGCCCACTATTGTTTTTACTTCGACGAGACGCTGGGGGAGATTCCCTATCTCGGATTGAAGTGTGGGACGGAGACCCCGATCAAGCGTGGTGACGTGAAGCGCGGCGGTTTTGTGGCGGCGGTGAGCGGGAAGCGTAGGGGTAAGGGGTCGAGTCGGGAGCAGAGTCCGTATGCGGAGTTGTGCGCGGGGATACAACTCGTGATCGCGGAAAACATCGAGCGGATTTACAAGCAGAATTGCCAGAATTTGGGCGTGCTGACGTCTACGGATTTCAGCCTCATAGACAAAGTGCGCAGCGGTGAGGAGATTCCGCTTTCGGTTTTCACCAAAGGCGAGGACGAGATCACGAGGCAGGTGATCGAGTACGGCGGGTTGTTCCCATTCAATGTGGCGCGCATGCAGGGCAAAGTAAAGCTGCCGCCGATTACGACGAAGAAGCGTCCGATGACGCTGGCGGAAAAGATTTTTGCCAAACACATGGTTGCCGACCACAACACAGTTGGCGTGGAAGCGGTGAAGCCGGGTGATACGGGATTCACGCGCACCGACCTGCGCTTCAGCCATGAGTACGTCACGCCGATGGCTGCGATCTTCTACGAACAACTTGTCGGCAAGGAGACGCCGGTGAATGATGCGTCGAGCATCATGTTCTTCCGCGACCACCTGACGTTTCTTGATGAGGTGATGTCAGAAGAGAAGAAGAAGATGGGGCTGCTTGATCTCGCGGGACAACTGAAGCTTAAGCAGGAGGCTTTCGCGAAGTCGCAGGGCATCAAGCTGCACGGCGAGTTGAAAGACCGCAAAGGATCGGAAGGCATTTGCCATTCCATTGTGGCGGAGAGTTATGCGTTGCCAGGACAAGTGAACGTGGGATCGGACTCGCACACGCCGCATGTTGGCGCTGTGGGATGCATCGCGTTTGGCATTGGCACCACCGACGTTTTCAATTCATGGATCACGAAAGATGTGCGCGTGAAGGTGCCCGAGTCGGTGAAGATCGTGATCAAAGGCAAGCGCAAGGCGAACGTCACCGCGAAAGATTTTATCCTCGCCATTCTCGCTCTCGATTATGTGAGGAGCGGGCAGGCGCTGGCGAAGGTGATGGAGTACGCCGGCGAGGCGATCGAAGAGTTGGGTGTGGACGAGCGAGCCACCATGACGAATATGGCGGCGGAGATCGGTGGATTCACCGGCATCGTTGCACCGGACAAGAAGGTGGTTGAGTTCCTGGTTGAGCGTCGCGGCATGGACCGGAAGAAAGCGGAGAGTCTGTTGGACGATTTGAAGAGCGATCCGGATGCCGAGTACGCGAAGGTCATTGAACTCAATGCTGCCGACATTACTCCAATGGTTGCGACTCCCGGTGATCCGGGGAATGGAAAATTCATCCGGGAGTTGAATACGCCGGTCCCGGTGGAGATCGCATACGGTGGCACTTGCACAGCGGGCAAGAATGAAGACATGGACATGTATGCGCTGGTGCTGAAGAATGCGCTGCAGCAAGGGAAGAAGATTGCGGAGTCAGTGAAGTTCTATATCCAGTTTGGGTCGCAATCGACGCGCGAATATTGCCTGAAGCAGGGTTACGTTGACATCTTCCAGAAGGCTGGCGCGATCATCATCGAGCCGAGTTGCGGTGCGTGCATCAATGCGGGGCCGGGCGTGTCGACGCGTCCCGAGCAGGTGGTGATCAGCGCGCAGAATCGCAACTTCCCCGGACGCAGCGGCCCGGGACAGATGTACTTGGCGAGTCCTCTCACCGTAGCGGCGACGGCGGTGGCGGGGTACATCGTGGAATATGATCCGCAGCATGAGCGGGAGTTGGTGGGGGCGTAGGACAGCAGTTAGCAATTAGCACTTAGCATTTAGCCGTGAAAGAGTAGCCAAACATCTGCGAGGTTTTGGTCTTGAAGAGACGGGTCCTGTTCGTAGCAGCAATCGGTTTATTACTTCCAGTGATCTGTTCCTTCATCCAAATGTCATTGTTCTCCGCAAAGGATTCTGGATGGACGAACTTCCTGTGTTTCCGCTTGCCTTACATCCTCTGCCCTGTGTGGGTTCTAGGCGATGGCTCCGGCTTTTGGTTTGTTGCGATTCCGCTTCTTAATGCCATTCTTTATGGATCGGTCGCTTATCTCTGGCTCGAAGTAGTTAGCACTCAACGAAATGTCCCTAGCGCTTCATAACAGTTGCAGAAGGACCCCTCTCACTTTAGTATGGAGTGTTGGCTATGCAGTCATATTCGTCGTAGTGGAGACTTAAGAAAGTTATGGCATACGTAATCGCAGAACCCTGTATTGGAACCAAGGACCATGCGTGTGTGGATGCGTGTCCGGTGGATTGCATCCATCCGAAGAAGGATTCCGACAAATTTGAAGCCGTGGATCAACTCTTCATTGATCCGGTCGAGTGTATTGATTGCGGCGCGTGTGTGCCGGTGTGTCCAGTGTCGGCGATTTTCGCGGCAGATGATCTGCCGGACAAGTGGAAGGAATACACGGAGAAGAACGCCAAGTATTTCGGGCGATAATCTTTAGGAGTTTGGGCGCGGCATCGATAATTCGGTGCCGCGTTTTTGTTTTTGTTCACCGCAGAGGACGCGGAGGGCGCAGGGGAAAACCAAAATCAAAATCAAGATCTTGAACCACAAAGGACACAAAGGCGCACAAAGGATCACAAAGAAGGTTCTTATGAAATCTGACCTCAGCGGCTAAAGCCGCATTCAATCTCTCTCGCTAATGCAGGCCTAAAGGCCTGCGCCACCCAGATCAAGAGCTTGAACCACAAAGGACAGAGAGGGGCACGAAGGATCTCGAAGGGTCACAAAGGAAGCTGGGTGGGGAAGGCGGTTTGCGGCATTCGCCTCCGCAGTGAGTAGGCGCTCGCTTTCCCTCTCCGAGGTAGATGGGTTTTTTGACGTGTACGGCAATTTGCCGTACAATATTTGTATTGCTGGAGGTTAGTGATGGCGTCGCACAACTATGCAGTTACAGAACGAGAGCCGAAGAAGGAGCGTTTGGAAGCCAGGGTTACATCCGAACAGAAAAAATCCATCGAGAAGGCCGCGCGCATTCGGGGGACGTCCGTGTCTGATTTTGTCGTCCTGAGTGCACAGGATGCCGCAGTGCGGGTGATTCGTGATTCCGAAGTTCTCCAATTGAACGAGGAGGCTCGGAGAGTTTTTGCCACTAGCTTGATGAATCCTCCTGCTCCAAAGAGATCGTTGTTGAATGCAGCGACGCGGTATAAGAAGCGCGCGGGCATCCGGTGACCGAGAACAAGTTTGAATTCAGAATAGAGCCGCTCGGGAAAGCGCACGATCGAGCGGCTTTTTCGTGCGGCATTACCGCTCTGGATAACTATCTCATCACGCAGGCACGCCAGGACGTTGAGAAGCGGGTATCGGCTGTTTTCATCTGCACCCCAGATGTTAGGACAGTGGCGGGTTTTTACACCCTCTCACAATACTCAGTGAATGTTGGTGCATTGCCGGAAAGGGTCGCAAGGAAGCTGCCAAAATATCCTGAGGTTCCCACGTCATTGTTGGGGCGTCTCGCGGTGAGTGAACAGTTCCGCGGTCAGGGATTGGGAGAACATTTGCTGATAGACGCTTTATACCGCTGTCTAAGGCAGAGTAAGGAGATTGCCTCCGCAGCGGTAGTAGTTGATGCAAAAGATGCGAATGCAGCGAGCTTCTATCAGCATTACGGGTTTATCGGTTTTCCCGGCATCGCCGACCGGCTCTTCCTACCCATGAAGTCGATCCAAGCAATGTTTGAAGGTAAACAGTCACAAAGACGCTAGCCGCCATTTTCGGACATCTTCGCTGGAGATGTAAAAACTGACGCGTCGCTTCGGGATGTAAAACACATTTAGCTCTTGCTTCTCCCGTTCTCATTTGGATTAGAGGGCATGGGGTAGATGCCGAGGAGTCTGGCGGAGGCGACGTCCACAGTCAGGATTTGGTCGGGGGGAGTCTTTTCCAGCCAATATTTTGCGCGGGCGGCGGCCTGCTGGAATGTCCCGTTGGGAAGCACTGTGAGGTCGAGGTAGAGGATGTCGCTGGAGTCCGGGCCCAGGCGCACTCCCGTGATCGCGTGTCCGGGCAGGATCACAACCACCGGTTTCATTCCCAAGTTTTCCATCGCCGATGCGAAGACGACAGAGACGTCGATGCAGTTAGCGGCGTTCAGCGAAAGAGTCTCGCGCGGGAAGCGGATGCGCTGCGCTTGTCCCACAAAATTTCCGAAGGTGTAGATACTGCTTACATAGCCGATGCCGGATTGGCGAAGCGATTGGAAGACTGCGTCGGCCTGCTTGCGCACTTGAGTGGAGAGAACTGCGGGATTGGGAGTGGTTGTGTTGTAACCTGCGAAGCGTCCACGCGGCTGCCATTTTTTCGCCAGCGATATGACGCGCAGCACCGAGGGATCGTGCGGGGTCACCCATCGGGCGACGTACTGCGCGTTGCCAAACTTCTTGCCCCAGAAGAGGTCTGAAGCGGCGTGCAGGTACACGGGAAAATCCTGCGCGAAGGCGGTGGAGCCGAATGCGTCGGCTGCCTGAATTTGCAGTACCGTGCGCTGGATCTCTTCATTGTCGTAGACGTCAGGCAGCAGCTCCGGACTGATACGAAGTGAGCGCGTCTCCCGCGGTCCTATGATCACAGTGCGCTTTTCAGGGACGCTCCATCCCGGAACTTCTGCGGAGATGGTTTCGAGGACCGGACTGTCCGATTGGTTGGAAATGGTCATCACGGCCAATGGCCAGTAATCAGAGGCGCTGGCGGTGAGCGCGGGAAATATCTCGCCGCGTCCGGGCAAGTCGAGTTTGTGTTGCACCAGTAATGGAGAGACGGTGGTTGATGGTGGCGGAGTCTTAGAGGCCTGCTCAGGCAGGGCGATGTCCGGCGGTTTCAGGGTGAGGCGAAAGAAGAAGACCCAAGTAGCTGCCAGGCCGATACCGAGGCCCAGGGTACTGAAGAGAAGAACGAGCGCAAGGATGCGCACGGCGCGGTGTGAGAGAGAACGAAGCATGATGTGTTTAGATGTACGTCGCTCTGGATAGATGCGTCCCGAGTAGGTCAAAGTAAGTTGCTAAGGAGATCGGAATCCAGCAATGAAGCCGAATCCTGCGGGCGTAGCGCTTCGTTCGACAAGAATGATGTCACCTCCTTGCGGAGTTATAGGAATGCTGACATTTGCGTTCCCGTTGGCATCCGTGGGGATGGTTGTAGGTTGCTGAACGCATCCAGAACCGTCAGCGAGAGTGCACAGGGTCAGGTTGTAAATTGCGATGGGAACAGCGCCCTGAAGAGTCACTTGCGCAGTGTTGCCGGCGACGGTCACCCTTCCGCTGGCAAGCGGGTCCTGTGGTACAGCCGGCACAGGAAACTGGTTTATGCCATTTGGATTGGTCGTGGTTTGAGGCTGCAACGCCGCTGTGTAGCTCTGGTTACTAGTAGTGGTATCAAAGGCCGTTGTGGCGAGGATATTGCCGCCGGTGGTTACCTGAAAATCGCCCGCCCAGGTACCCGATGGAATATGAAATGCGGCTTGCGCAAATCCTGTGGCATCGGTGGTTACCGTCACCACGGTGAAGCAAACGTATTTCCCGCTCGGAAAGGGACAGAACGACAACGTCAAAGGTGTCATTGTGGCTGCGCCGGTAATTTGAACTGTGCCATTGCCATCGATCGCTGTTGCATCCACGATAACTGGGCCCCTGTTCTGGAGTGTGCTACCAAAGCCGGAGAAAAGTGTGGCTTGGAAGATTCCAGAGGCGTTCGGAGTTGGAGTGGGAGTTGGCGTTGGTGTGGGATTGGGAATTGGCGTGGGCGTAGTTGTGGACGTTGGCGGTGGAGTAGGAAGTGGTTGGGCTGTCGGCATAGTCGGTGGGGGAGGTGGTGGCGTGGGGCCGGGTGTGCCCCCGACGACTGAACCGGGACTCGCAGGGGGTGTAGTGCTGTTTCCGCCGCCACAACCAAGAGCAAAGACGCAGAAGATCGTAAGGATCGATAGAGAGTGAAGGTCGAATGCTGTCATAAGCATCTCTGGTTCTTGGCGGTTTTCAGAAAAGGATGCGACGTTGCAGAAGCGAGTTGTCGTGAAGAGCGGTTGATTGGGGGTTAGGGAAGAAGCGCTTGCACTGGAAGAAACTCCCCTTCGCGAAGGTGGGGCACCCCTCGTGAACTAACATAACGCCTCAGATTAGGTGCAATGAAAAGGTACTTAGAATTATTTCAGGCGAAATTCTGTACCGTTTGCATTAACACCACTATTGCTTGTGGTGTAACAGGATTCCGTACGCAGAATGTTGCGTAAACACACTAAAGGACACGTCCGAAATCCCGGCAAAACCGGAAGATAAACGGACGATAGAGGGAAAGTTTCTTGACACTCACGGTAGTAACTCTGCTATAAACCGCACGTCAGGAGTTTCCCCCCCGAGTAGAGCAGAGGATTTCCTCTTCAGGTTCGCAGATCCCAAAGGATCCCGAAGGATGTACGGGTGTCCTTGCAGGCCAGTTTTTTTGGCTACTACTGTGGAAAGGGCTGAGCATGGCCGATTCGCGTGAAGTGATGAACATCCGGCAAGCGTCGCAGTACCTGGGCGTGAGCACGGACACGCTGTACAAGTACGTTTACGAGGAAAAGATTCCTGCATTCAAACTTGGGAACCGCTGGAAGTTCAAGAAGACGATCCTGGATTCCTGGATGGAACGCAAGAGTATGGGCGGAGAAGACAAAGGCAAGAAGCGTCCCAAGGCAGCACGGGCAGCAGCGGGCGCGCAGCGTCAAGGCAGCATTTAACGCTATCAGCACATAAGGCGGGAGCATGTTCGGATTAGGCGGCGCAAAGGCAATTGTCGGATTGGACATCGGTTCCAGCAGCATCAAGGCTGTGGAACTGAAAAAAGCCAAGGGCGAGATCTCAGTAGTGGCGTTCGGAGTAGAGCCGCTGGGATCAGACATCGTGGTGGATTCCATGATCGTGGATTCAGGAAGCGTGTCCACGGCGATCGCCAAGCTGTTCAACGACCACAAGATCAAAGCGAAATCGGTAGCGACTTCGGTCAGCGGACACTCGGTGATCGTGAAGAAGATTCCGATGAATACTGCCACGGATGCCGAACTTTCGGAAACGATCAATTCCGAAGCCGCGCAGCATATCCCGTTCGATATCGCGGATGTGAATATCGACTACCAGATTTTGACCGAAGACAACGGCGAACCGCAGATGGATGTACTGCTGGTCGCAGTGAAAAAAGACAAGATCCTGAACTACACCAACGTGCTCTCACTGGCGGGGAAAGCGCCTGCCATCGTGGACATCGACGCCTTCGCGCTGCAGAACTGCTACGAATACAACTACGAGCCAGCGCCGGGAACGACCGTAGCCTTGTTGAACCTGGGCGCGAGCGTGATGAACATCAACATCGTGAAAGGCACAACGCCGCTGTTTACCCGCGACGTCAGCGTGGGCGGCAATCAGTACACGGATTCGCTGCAGAAGGAACTTGATCTTGGATTCGACGATGCGGAATCGCTGAAGCTGGGCCAAAAAGTGGGCACGGTCAGCGAAGATGCGAAGCTGCCTATTCTGCAGCAGGTGACCGAGATCATCGTGTTGGAGATCCAGAAGACTTTTGACTTCTTCCGCGCAACCGCGGCGGGCGAGCACATTGAAAGAATCTACCTCGCGGGCGGTTCGTCGAAGGTGCCCGGATTGATTGAAGCGTTGCGCCAGGAGTTCTCGCTGCCGGTGGAGATATTGAATCCTTTCCAGCGGATCGCAGCAGGTGGCGATAACGCAGAGTTCATCGAACAAAACGCGGGACAACTCGCGGTGGCAGTGGGATTGGCCCTGAGGAGTTTTGAAGACCTATGATCCGGATCAATTTATTAGGCGTACCCAGACCGAAGAAGGGCAAGCGCGGAAGCGCGGCTGCTCCTTCCATGCCCGGCGAAGGCCCGAACGTAGTGATGCTGATGGTGGTTGGCATTGTGATCGGGGCCGGCGCGTTTTTCTACCTCTACAACGACGCGAACAAGGTAGCCACAAAACTGGCAGCGGACATTACGAATGCAAACCAGGAAGGCGCCCAGCTTGCGAACGTCAAAGTGAAATACGAGCAGCGCAAAAAAGAAGCTGATGCATTCGAGAAGCGCGTGAAGGTCATCGACCAGCTTCGCGCGGAACAGGCCGGACCGGTCACGCTGCTTAACACCATTGGAGACAGTGTCAACAATACCGATGCGGTGTGGCTGAGCGAGATGACAGAGACCGCGGCGTCGTTGAACATCGAGGGCACTGCGTTGTCGACAGTGGCGGTGGCCAACCTGATGACGACGATCAAGCGCACCGGCTATTTCAAGAACGTGGACTTTAAGATCACGAGCCAGGACGCAAGTTCGAAAGAGATGACGGCGTTCACGTTCACATTGACGTGCGAGAAACAGCAGACGAAATCGTAATCGAAGCTTCACCCCGGCGGGCCGACTGCGGGCCGAACGGGGACCCGGAACGAAGGGACGGAATCTATGTTGCAGAAATTGAATGAACTGGCAGTTGGAGCCAAAGTCGGGATCATGGTCGCAATCATTGCGGCGATTGCCGGCAGCGGCTACTACTTCGTCGTGATGCCGATCATGGAGAAGAACAAGGCCGATCAGGCGGTACTGGCGGCGAAAACGAAAGAGAACCAGGAGCTGAGGGGATTTGTAACCAAGCTGGGCGACCTCGATCGGCAGATCGGCTCACTGAAGCAGCAGATGGAATTGCAAAAGCGCATCGTGCCGGACGAGAAAGAGACGGATAAGTTCATCGTGCTGCTGCAAGAGACGGCCGCAAGCTCGGGAATATCGCTGCGCAAGATGGAAGCCAAGCCGGTAGCGACGAAGGAGTATTACGCCGAAGTGCCGTATGCGATCGAGATCGATGGGCCCTATTACGGGATATTGAGCTTCTTTGACAAGCTGGCCGCGCAAACGCGCATCGTCAACGTGGAAGCGCTGACCATGAAGTCGCTGGCAAAGGGATCGAAACAGTTCAATTACGCGCCCACGGACAGTGTGGCCGTAGCTTGCGTGACCAAGACTTTCTTTAGCCGCGAACCGGGAAGCGCACCTGCCGCAGCGCCGGCCAAGAAGTGAGGATCGGGAAAATGATCAAGAAGAACCTTCTGATAATCGGATTGCTCGCGGGAACGGCCCTGGCGCAGACTACGCCTGCCCCCGCAAAGACTACGACACCGGCTACTGCGACAAAACCGGCAGCAGCCACTCCGGCGAAGACTCCGGCGGCGGTGCCTGCAACCAAACCGGCCACGACGCCAGCGGCAACGAAGACCACGCAAGCAGCCAGCAAGCCGGCATCGCAAGCGGTGAAGCCGGCTGCGAAGCAAACCCCGGTAGTTGCGAAGAAACCCGCGACAGCAGCGAAGCCGAAGGCCGCGACACTGACTCCGACTGCAAAGAAGGCAATGGCCAAGGCTGAAGCAAAGGCCAAAGCGCCGAAGCCGGTGGCAAAGAAGCAAGATGTGGCAACGGTCGTGAAGACTGCAGGACGGCGAGATCCGTTCATCAGCCCGGTACGTTTGCAGGAAGACAGGATGAAGAACACTTCCGTCTGCACCACGGGAGCGCGATGCTTGATCATCGATCAGGTGGTGCTCAAAGGCGTGGTGAAGACGACATCGGGAATGATCGCAATGGTGGAGAACGCCGCCAAGAAGCAATACAACTTGAAAGAAAAAGACCCTGTGTTCAACGGTTTTGTGCTGAAGATCAGCGGTGATTCGGTGGTGTTCAGAGAGACGATCACGGACAACCTCGGGAATCAGACGGCGAAAGAGGTAGTCAAGAGAGTAACGGCACCGGTCATTTAATTAGTAACTGGAATTTGAAAGACAGTTTATGGTTTAGCCAGCACCACAGTTTTGCAATCGTTGTAAGCAGTCTCTGTTGTAGGGCCGAGTTTTAAAAAACGGGAACAGAATGAGCATCCAGGCTGTTTGTTTCGCGCGATGTTGCCCCAGCAGCATCGGGAAAAGCGAAAAGAGCAGCAGGGCTAATTCTTAAGCGGCAGGGTTAAGGAACATTCAAGCGCGTAAGCGCGGGATGGGCCCATCGCCGCACACGCAGCGGGAAACCGCAACGTGAGGAGAGACGACATGAGGTTGAAGCAACTGTTGGGAATTCTCTTGCTGCTGCTCGCGCAAAGCGCGATGGCCGCGGCCAGCGCGTCGCAATTAACGGATGTAGGCCTCCAGGCGAAAGAACACGCCACCACGGTCACCATCCGCGCGAACGGCGCTTTCACACACACCGAATATCGGCCGACGGACAACCTGCTGCTGGTTGACCTGGCCGGGGTGTCTGCCGCGAAGCTGGAGAACAAGGGCCGCGATCTGCACGGCCAGTATCCGGGCGTCGAATCCTATCGCGTTGTAGCGTACAAAGGGACCAATGGGTCCAGCATCACGCGCGTGGAGATGAGCCTGGCTAGCAACGCCGTCGTCAATGTGGACGAAGGCAAGAATCTTCTTTCGGTGCATGTGAGTTCGAATGCCCCGACGACGGCGGAAACCTCGCCCGCACCTGTGGTTGCTCATGCCAAGGCGGCAGAGGGCATTGAGCACGCGACTCCTATATCTCATACTTCCGGCAAGCCAGTTCAAGTGCGCAATGTATCGCTCGCGCGCGGCAAAGACGGGATGAACGTTGAGATCGTTGCCTCCGGTGCAGTTGACCCGAAGGTGATCAAGCTGTCGGCGCCGGATCGCGTGGTGATCGATATCCCCAACTCCGTGCCTACTTCCAAACAGCGGGAGATCGCTGTGAACAACAGCGAAGTGAAAGGCATCCGGGTTGCACTATTCTCAGTGAATCCGCCATCCACCCGCATCGTGGTGGACCTGAATTCGGCGCATGAATTCGAAACCGCAAACGCGGGAAATCGCGTGACTGTGAAGTTGCATCCGCTTTCAGAAATCGCAAAGACAACAGTTCCCGCACCGGTCGCAGTGGCGCAGAAATCCAGCGAAACTGTAAGCAAGCCGGCGGCACCCGCAGTGGCGCAAGCTGCTGTGGTGGTGGAGCCCACGGTTACTACTCGACCTGCAACCCAAGACGAGATAGCCGCAACCCTATCGGCTGACCACGCTACAGTGGTCACGACAACTCGCGGCAATAGCGAACTTCCAGTAATTCCAGTCAATGCCAGCCTCAAGACTCAACCCGCATTGAATGTGGCCATGATGCCGCAGCAGGCGGCGGCACCTTCGAGTCCCGCGACCCAGTCAGGCAGTTGTGGCAGCAATAAATATAACGGCGAACCGATCTCGGTGAACTTGAAAGACATCGACCTGCGCGATTTCTTCCGGTTGGTCCATGACATCAGCGGATTGAACGTTGTGCTGGATCCGGCGGTAAGGGGATCATTGACCATCGTGCTGGATGACGTGCCGTGGGATCAGGCACTGCAGATCGTTCTCAAGAACAACAGCCTGGATTGCGAACTGCAAGGCAATGTGCTGCGTATCGCGACCACTTCGACCATGAAGAAAGAGGCTGATGACCGCCGCGCCCAGAATGAAGCACAGGCACTGGCCGTAGAGATGGTCACCATCAATCGCCCGCTTAGCTACGCGGTGGCGAAAGATGCAGTCCCGACGATAAAGACTTTCCTCTCGGCACGCGGTACCATCATCGCCGATGAACGCACGAATGCGCTCATCATCAGCGATATCCCAAATGTCATGCCGAACATCGATGGATTGATCCGCCAACTGGACAAGAAGACACAGGAAGTGGAAATCGAGGCCCGCGTAGTGGCAGCAAGCCGCAACTTTGCCCGAGACATTGGCACCCAGTTGGGCTTTGGTTGGGGCAGTCGTTCGACTTCCGTAGGCGGCGCCGCTGCAGCAGGAAGCAGCCCGATCTCGGCGCCCGCTGTTCCGGGAGTCATCCAAATCGGTACCAGCGCTCCGTCGGCAGGCACGCTCGTGCAGATACCCTTGTTCTCGAACACGCCGGCGATCGGCCCGAATGCCGGTTTGAGTTTCTTAAATATCGGTGCGAATTATCGCGTAGATGCGATTCTGACCGCAGCCGAGAACCGCGGATTGCTGAAGATCCTTTCGCGTCCCCGTGTGGTCACCCAGAACAATGTGGCCGCACTGGTCAAACAGGGCCGACGCATCCCAACGGTCACGGCAGCACAACTAGGTGGGCCGCCGACGGTGTCATACACAGATGCGTTCCTTCGCCTGTCAGTGAAGCCACAGATCACGGCGGAAGGTACTATCTTCCTCAACGTGGACGTGGAAAACACCACTGCCGATTTCGGCAACGCGATTAACGGCAATCCGACCCTGGTGACGCAACAGGCGACCACGCAAGTGCTGGTGACCGACGGCGGCACGGTAGTGATCGGCGGCGTGATACAGTCATCGAGCAGCGTTAACGTTACCCAGTTCCCGGTACTGGGCAACATTCCGGTGCTTGGTAACTTGTTCAAGCGCCGTGCAGTGAGCACCACCACTCAAGAACTGATCTTCTTCATTACACCGAAGATCATCCAGACATAAGTATAGTTCTCCTCAGCTTCTCCGCCCCCAGTTCAACGCTGGGGGCTTTTTCTTGCCGGGCAGTGCCGTCCGGCATCCGTGTACACTTTTACTCGATGGATCATCCCGGACGACAACTGAAACTGGTTCAAGAACTGGAGCTGCATGGGGTCTCCGCCATGCTGGTGACCCATCTGCCGAATGTCCGCTATCTGTGCGGATTCACCGGCAGTGCGGGAGTGCTGGCCGTGCTGGTGGGAAAGGGAAGAAAGCCCACACTCGTATTCTTCACTGACGGTCGATACAGCGAACAGGCGCGCAATGAGGTGCGGTGCGCGAAGGTGGTCATCGCGAAAGGGCCGGCGCTGGCGTCGGCGGCGGAGTGGCTTGCAGCGAGGCAGCAGAGAGGCATGGAGGTTGGGTTTGAGGCTGAACATATGTCGGTGGCCTCCCGCTCGGCGCTGGGAAAGGTCGCAAGCAAACTGAAGCTGCGAGAGCTTTCGCAGGTGGTGGAACGGCTCAGGATGATCAAGGAGCCGGCGGAAGTAGACCACATCCGCGCGGCGGTACTGCTGGCGTCAAGCGTATTCGAAGTTGCAAAGCAGGAGATCAAGCCCGGAGTTACAGAGAGCAGCATTGCTGCGCAGATCGAATATATGTGTCGCAGAATGGGAGCCGAGGGGATGTCATTCGACACCCTGGTAGCGGCAGGGCAGCGGTCCGCACTTCCGCACGGGGTGGCCAGCCAGAACTTGGTTCCCGACAATGGGTTCGTCATCTTAGACTTCGGTGTTATACTCGCCGGTTATTGTTCGGACATGACCCGCACTGTGCACGTCGGCCGTCCCGACAAGCGGGCATTGGAGATGTACCGGGCCGTTCTGGAAGCGCAGCTGGCTGGAATCGACGCAGTCAGGCCGGACGTGGAAACCCAAAAAGTGGACTTTGCAGCACGAAAAGTGCTGGCAAAAGCCGGCTTGGGGAGGTATTTTACTCATTCCACGGGACACGGAGTGGGAATCGAGATACACGAGCCTCCTTCATTGCGGAAAAGGGGCCGGATTCCGAAACGAACAAAGACCAGTCAGAGGGCAAACGCGGCGATTCCCGACCGACTAGAGCCGGGAATGGTGATTACCATTGAGCCGGGGGTCTATCTGCCGGGCATTGGCGGGGTCCGAATCGAGGACATGGTATTGGTGACCGAGAACGGTTGTGAAGTGCTGACACCGACCGGTAAAGACCTCATTGTGATCTAGGTCGTGCGTCAGACACGAGCTGGGGCTCGGGAGGCAAAGCTTGAGGAAGGTTAGAAGTCAAACCACACGATGAACCAAAAAGAACTGAAAGAGCTGATCGAGTTCCTCATCGAAAAGGACATTGCCGAATTCGAGCTGGAGCGTGGCGACGTGAAGCTGCGGGTCAAGCGCGCCGGGAGTACTCCGGAAGTCCATTACGTGCAATCGGCGGTATCTGCGGTTCCGATGATGGCAGCTCCGGTGATGGCGAGTGCTGGAAGCGCTGCGCCGAACCCGCCCGCTGGCGGTGAGGCGGCGCTGGCGAAAGTAGAGGCGGCGAGCGAAGAGGAGCTCTTCCTGGTGAAATCCCCGATCGTAGGCACCTATTACGAAGCGCCATCGCCGGGGTCGCCAGCATTTGTGAAAGTTGGCGATGCAGTGGAAACCGGACAGATCCTCTGCATCATTGAAGCCATGAAGCTGATGAATGAGATTGAATCCGACGTCTCCGGCACCGTGGCAAAAATACTCGTCAAAAACGGACAGCCTGTGGAATACGGGCAGCCGCTGTTCGCGATAAGCTCGCGCAAGTAACGCTCGCACATTCATTCATGTTCAAGAAAATCCTGATTGCCAACCGCGGTGAGATCGCCCTGCGGATCATTTGCGCCTGTAAAGAGCTGGGCGTCCGCACGGTGGCGGTTTACAGCGAAGCCGACCGCAACTCGTTGCACGTCCGCTTTGCCGATGAGGCCATTTGCATCGGGCCGGCGCGCTCCTCTGAGAGCTACCTGAATATTCCCGCAGTGATCAGCGCGGCCGAGATCGCCAACGTCGATGCCATCCATCCGGGATATGGCCTATTGAGCGAGAACGCAAACTTCGCGGAGGTGTGCGAGGCCTCGCACATCAAGTTCATTGGCCCTCCAGCAGAGATCACGCGCTTGATGGGCGAAAAAGAAAAAGCGCGGCAGGCGATGAAGAAGGCTAACGTCCCAATCCTGCCGGGGTCTGACGGCATCATCGCCAGCGAAGACGAAGCCATTGAGTGGGCCAAGAAAGTCGGCTATCCCGTTATCTTGAAAGCGAAAGCAGGCGGCGGCGGACGCGGGATGCGCGTGGTGCGCAGCGAACCGGAGTTGGTCCCGCTATTTCAAGCGGCGAGTTCGGAAGCGGCGGCGGCATTTGGCAACGGTGAACTTTACATGGAGAAGTTCATCGAACGGCCTCGGCATATCGAGTTTCAGATCCTCGCGGATTCCCATGGGCATGTGATCAGCCTAGGCGAACGCGAGTGCAGCATCCAGCGCAGGCACCAGAAATTGCTGGAGGAGTCACCTTCGACACAAGTCACGCCGGAGATGCGTAAAGAGATCGGCGACAAGCTGGTCAGTTCTCTGACCGATATTGGGTATGTGAACGCGGGGACGATCGAATTCCTGATGGACGAAGACCGCAGCCTCTACTTCATCGAGATGAATACGCGCATCCAGGTGGAGCACTGTGTCACTGAAATGGTCACGGGCATTGACTTAGTGAAGAGCCAGATATTGATCGCCGCGGGCGCGAAGCTGAGCGAAATACTTCCGGAGAAGATCGAAGGCCCGCGCGGACACGCGATCGAATGCCGCATCAATGCCGAGCATCCTGAGAAATTCACGCCATCGGCAGGGAAGATCACGACATTCAATATCCCCGGCGGGATCGGCGTGCGCGTGGACACGAACCAATACGCAGAAGGCGTGGTGCCTCCGTACTACGATTCGATGATCGCGAAGCTGATCACCCACGGGCGTGACAGGGAAGAGGCGATATCACGGATGTCGCGGGCGTTGGATATGTTCATTGTGGAAGGGATCTATACGACCATCCCGCTGCATCGACGAATCATGCAGGATCCCGACTTCCGCGCCGGTAATTTTGATACCAAGTTCATGGAACGCTTCCTGGCCCATAAGACTTCAACACAAGCAAAGGGTTAAATGCCTACACTCATTGCCGCGCCCACGCGCATTCAGGCCGCTGGAAATAAACCCAAACTCATCGACGAATTCATTGGCCGGGTAAATTCCAAAGAGGAGCGGCTGAGCGTGGCCCATATGCGCAGTCCGAGTGGGTGGCTGGAGCCGGGACAGACTCCGCAATTCGACGAATTCACTATCGTTATCGCAGGGATGGTACGTGTGACTCACAAGAGCGGAACGATGGACGTAAGGCCGGGGCAAGCCGTGATTGCGCACGCGGGAGAGTGGGTGCAGTACTCGACGCCGGAGGCGGATGGCGCGGAGTACATCGCAGTCTGCCTGCCTGCATTTTCGATGGAGACGGTGCATCGCGACTAGCTGCTATGAGTGCAGACCAGAAACTGCCCCGGCTTTACGCGATTGTGGATCAAGGGTGCTTGCCGCCATCGATCTCTGTGGCCGCGTTTGCGGAGGAGTTGATGGGCGCGGGTGTTCGGCTGTTGCAGTATCGGAACAAGTTTGGCAGCGCACGAAGGATGCTGTCTGACGCGCGTGAGTTGAAGCGGATCGCGCTGAAGAGTGATGGGATTCGCCTCATTATGAATGACCGCGCGGACCTGGCAATCGCCGCAGGATTCGAGGGAGTTCATTTAGGACAGGACGATCTGTCAGTAGAAGGCGCGAGGGTATTGTGCAAACCGCCGATGATAGTCGGGACATCCACTCACAATGTTGCGCAGCTCGAGGCGGCGGATAAGACCTCCGCGGATTACATCGCGCTGGGGCCAATATTTCAGACGACCTCCAAGGCGAATCCCGATCCGGTGGTGGGACTGGATGGACTCCGGGCAGCGAGGAAAGCAACAAACAAGCCATTGGTAGCGATTGGCGGGATCACGCGTCTAAATTGCAGGCAGGTGATCGATGCAGGAGCGGATTCGGTGGCGGTGATCTCGGACTTACTGCGTAACCCGGCCGAATCGGCCGAAGAATTTCTTAAACTACTGAGTTAAAACGGGCACTCGCGATATAAACTGAAGTCCACAACTCCAAATATGAGCACAAAAGGCGCTATTCCGGTGCTTGTCAAGACGCAAGACCAGGAACTGGTCAAAGGCCTGGGCCTGACCAGTGCGACCACGCTGGTGATGGGCTCGATGATCGGCTCGGGGATATTCATCGTCTCGGCGGAGATCTCGCGACTGGTGGATTCGCCGGCGCTGCTGATTGCTGCATGGCTGATCACCGGATTCATGACCGTCACCGGCGCACTCGCATATGGCGAGTTGGCGGCGATGATGCCCCGCGCGGGCGGACAGTATGTTTACCTGCGGGAATCGCTGGGGCCGCTATGGGGATTTCTTTACGGCTGGACGCTGTTCCTGGTAATCCAAACCGGCACGATTGCCGCCGTAGGCGTGGCTTTCGGAAAATTCCTGGGATACTTCTTTCCTTCGGTCTCATCGACGAATTGGATCTGGCATATCGCGAAAGTGCCGCCGATCCCGCTGGGGCCGATGGTACTGGGCAACATGGATGTCGGGCTGAATACGCAGAATCTTACCGGCATCGTTGTCGTGATCATTCTCACGATCGTGAATGTCTTTGGCGTGAAGACGGGCGCTGCGGTGCAGAACGTGTTCACGATCGCAAAGACATCTGCGCTGCTGGGATTGGTTCTGCTGGGATTCGCGGTAGGAAGAAATGCCATTGCGCTTAACGCGAACTTTGGCGACTTCTGGCGACACGCCAGCCTGAGCGCGAAGCACGCAGTCCAAGTGGGCGTAGATGGGCCGACCGCACTAGTAGGCACGCTGACGATTCTGGCAGTCGTGCAGGTGGGGTCATTATTTTCCGCCGACGCCTGGAACAATGTGACGTTCACCGCCGGGGAAGTGAAGAATCCCAAGCGCAACCTGCCGCTCTCGCTGGCTCTGGGCACAGGGACGGTCATTTTCCTATACATCGCGGCCAATTTTGTTTACCTGAATGTGTTGCCGCTCGATGGCAGTCCAACGGGACAGACGGTGCTGGAGCGCGGGATCAAGTTCGCAGCAGAAGATCGCGTGGGCACCGCGGTGATGCTGCAGATGTTCGGAGCCATGGGCGCGGCCTTGATGTCGATAGCGATCATGATCTCGACCTTCGGATGCTGCAACGGGCTGATCATGGCGGGAGCGCGGGTCTA
This sequence comes from Candidatus Angelobacter sp., assembly GCA_025462835.1. Taxonomy (GTDB): domain Bacteria; phylum Acidobacteriota; class Terriglobia; order Terriglobales; family Acidobacteriaceae; genus JAICLA01. The sequence goes on from JAOAPH010000173.1 coordinate 39,596, forward strand.
TTACGCGATGGCGAAGGATGGGTTGTTCTTCAAGTCCGTGGCTTCGCTTCATCCGAAGTACAAATCACCTGCGATATCGTTGGTAGTCCAAGGTGTCTGGACATGCCTGTTATGCCTGTCTGGATCTTACGGACAGCTCCTGGACTACATCATCTTCGCCGTCCTTGTGTTCTATATATTGACGATCGCTGGATTATTCGTGCTGCGGCGAACGCGGCCTGATGCGGAGCGTCCCTACAAGGCGCTGGGATATCCGGTGTTGCCGGCGATTTATATCGTGATCGCCTTGTTCATTGATGTTGTGCTTCTGCGCTACAAGCCGCAATATACTTGGCCAGGGCTGATAATCGTATTGTTGGGAATCCCGGTCTATATGCTGTGGAAGCGAAGCGGCGCGGAACCCGAAGCTGCATAGTCCGATTCGAAGAAGATCTTTGAGATGTAACTCCTAAGGAGAGAAAAACTGAATGGCCAATATACTGGCTACAAAACCCCTGAGCCTCTTGCTGCAAGAGTCGCAGGAAACCGGAGAACATAGCCTTAAGCGCACTCTTGGAGCATTCCAGTTGACTGCTCTGGGAGTCGGC
>JAOAPH010000177.1 GCA_025462835.1 Candidatus Angelobacter sp.
AGCGCAATGCCACGACCAATTCCGCCATTACCGCCAGTCACAACAGCAACCCGGCCGGTCAAATCAAATAACCCAGGTGTTCTCATCAAGTGCTCCTCATTCGAATCTAGGCGACCGGAGAAAATCAAACGTAAGAGAGTGGAATCGGGATGTTGCGCGAATACTACACCCTGCCCTTGCGGTGCACAATGAGAGGCCCAGATGTGAGAGTTCAAAACTGCAAAATGGGTAGGCTTTGAAACCTTTGAAACGAAAGGTTAGATTTTTTGGTCGGGACGGGCAGATTTGAACTTGAGCCGATTTGCGGGCGTGAGCGAAGCGGGAGTCCGCTGGCGAAATCCTGAGCGCAGCGCACAGCGCAGCGGAGTCGAAGGATCTGAAAGAGTTTGGTCGGGACGGGCAGATTTGAACTGCCGACCCCTCGCACCCCAAGCGAGTGCTCTACCAGGCTGAGCCACGTCCCGACTAGTCAGAAGAAGGCCGCTGAAAGGAATCAGCGGCTGGGGTTTCTTTATTCTACACGACCATTCCCCATCCCGCGTCTATCGCGGTGCCGCCTGCCAACTGACTACAACCGGGACATCATGCAACGCGAATTGCAACGATTGGGGCTCAGCTGTGAATGGCTGCATTTGAACGCCGCTGCCATCATCGGCGCAACCGGAAGTGTTTCGTTTGCTGAGCGCGATCAGCTTCAGTCCTATGAATGAGCCGACGCCGCACCGCCATAGTCCGCGCTCCGGTGCATAGACAAAGATGCCGCTCAGATCCTGCTCAGGCAGCATGAACATTACCCTGCCATCGCTACCGTGAAACAGCTTGAGACTTTCTGAGATGCGGCCGTCGTAAGTGAGCTTGGCTTTCTTGTTCTTTACCCACACGCGCGGCGGCACTATTATCAAAGCAGAGACAAGCAGCAATATCACTACAATCGACTTGATGAAAGTGCGCACGCCGGTACATCGACTCCGAACAAAATTTGAAATTACTGAATTTGAAATTTCAATTCCCATCCCATGTTCTCACATCTGCTACTCGGAATTGCGCTGATAGGCACGCTGGCCAGCACCGTCTTTCTCGTGCTCGCGCTGTTGGCCGCGCGTCGACACGCGATCCGGATGCAGGCCGCTCGACAGCGACACTCCGATAATGCGACTCCAGGCGTCAGCGTGCTCAAACCCGTGCATGGCATGGAGCCGCGGCTGCGCGAAAATCTGGAGAGCTTTTTCAAGCAGGACTACCCGGATTTCGAGCTCCTCTTCTGTGCGCGAAGCGCGGACGACGACGCATTGCAAGTCGTTCGAGATCTCAGCGCGCAATATCCAAATGTGAAGGTGCGAACGTTCGCCTCGGGCGAACCGCCGTGGCCGAATGCAAAAGTCTATTCGTTGCAGAAGCTGGTGACCGAGGCCGCGAACGACATTCTCGTGATTAGCGACAGCGACGTCTTCGTTCAGCCCAACTACTTGCGTGAAGTCACGCCTCCGCTGTTGAACAAAGAGATCGGCGTCGTCACCTGTCTCTATCGCGGACTTCCCGTCGATGGCCTTTGGGCACGACTCGAAGCGCTGGGGATGTCCGTGGAGATGACATCCGGCGTCCTCATTGCTGACATGCTCGAGGGCATGAAATTCGCACTCGGTCCTACGATGGCGACGCGCAAAGACGTGATCGAAAAAATCGGCGGCGTCGCCCAGTTCGGCGACTACTGTTCAGACGATTATCTCCTCGGCAACATGGCCGATGCAGCCGGATACAAGGTCGTGATCTCCGAACACGTCATCGACCACGTTGTGCTGAATCGCAGCTGGTCGAAATCCTGGGGACATCAAGTACGCTGGATGAAGAGCACGCGCTACTCGCGTCCTAAAGGACACTTCGGCAGCGGCCTGACGTTTGCGATTCCATTCGGGATCTTAGGTCTGGTCGCGGGAGTAGCATCGGGACACCCCTGGCTCGGAATCGGCCTGCTCGCTTGGGCGATTGCCAATCGCGTGATTCAGACCGTGGTCGTTGGATATGGCATTGTCCGCGACCCACGCGCTTTGCTCTTCTTCTGGCTCTACCCTGTACGCGATTTTCTCGGATTCATCTTCTGGACAGCGAGCTACACCGGCGACGTTATCGATTGGCGCGGCGAAAAATATCGGCTGGAGTTTGGCGGGAAGATGACGAGAGTAGAGATGTAAAAAATGACCTGCTCTCCTCTGTGTCTCCGTGCCTCTGTGGTGAAGATCATTTTGATTCCGGCACAAATTCCTTCGGCAACTCTGAGCCGCCACCGAAAAAATATGCGCTCATCTGTTCGGCGATGAACTCCTGCGCTTCCGGCTTCCACGGTTGCAGGCGATATTCATTCAGCAGCATCTTCATGTGCTCCTGCCATTGCGCCCACGCCTGCTTGGAAACATTGTCGTAGATCTTTTGGCCCAGGGGACTATCGAAGGGCGGCTCGTCCAGCCCTTCCGCCTCTTTGCCTAACTTCACGCATTGCACCATGTGCGCCATCGTTTAGAAATCCTTTCAATCAATTCTAACAAGGGTGTACGTCAGAGATTTCGCCGCTTCCTCTT
>JAOAPH010000187.1 GCA_025462835.1 Candidatus Angelobacter sp.
CACCCGCGACCGGATCATCACCAGCTTGGCGCGATGCAGCAGCAGTTGCCGCAGATCGCGCACTTCACTCGATGGCATCCAGATGCGCGGGAAGCGTCCTTCCACCAGCAGCTTCAGGATGTGCGCGGCATCGCGCTTGTCCGTCTTCTGCTGGCGCACGTAGCTGGCGCGGATCTGCGCGGCGTCGCCCACCCACAGCTCGTGTCCCAGCTCCGCCAGCAGGTCCACCAGCCAGTGACAGTTGCCCGTCGCTTCCATCCCCACCAGCGCCGGCGACGGCAGCGAGCGATAGAATCGCTGCGCCTCTCCCGCCCCGTGCACCAGCTTCTGTTCCCCTGTTTCCCCGGTCTCGGTTTCCACCCAACAGACGTGTTGCCAACGGGGGATGAAAATCACATCCTATAATCATCATGCGTAGGCTCCTTCCTCCCTGGCAGCCTTTGGTCCTCAAACCAAAAAGACTACACGGGTCGATCGAGCCTTCGCTCTTATCCAATCAACACAATCTCACGCGGGGCAGTATAGCTTGAGTCGAAGAGGAATTCTTTCGCGGGGTGCCCCATCCTTGCGCAGCAAGGGTGGGGATTTTGATTTTGGTTTTGCGTCGTCGCTTATACACTGCGCAGGTGCCTAAAGGCCTGAAGCGTTATTACGGACAGCAGCATCTTCATTTCATCACCTTCAGTTGCTATCGCCGACTGCCGATTTTGGGAACTGCCCGTCGCCGCACCGCATTCTTAAAAACCCTTGAAGAGGTTCGCATCAGCTATGGTTTCAAGGTGGTTGGGTACGTGGTCATGCCGGAGCATGTCCATCTGCTTTTGAGCGAACCCGGTCGCGCTGATCCCTCTACTGTCATGCAGGTGTTGAAACAACGATTTGCCAGACGAATCCGCCCCCGCAAGAACCAGAACATTGCCGCGGGACAAGGAGAGTTATGGCCGTTAACGCGGGCACCCGAGAAGGCGGTCTGGCAGCGGCGCTTCTACGATTTCAATGTCTGGAGTCCGGCCAAGCGCACCGAAAAATTGCGTTATATGCATAACAACCCGTCAAACGTGGTTTGGTGAGTGCACCGGGAGAGTGGATCTGGAGTAGCTATCGTTATTACGCGGTTGGAGAAATAGGAATCGTCACGGTTGAATTCTACTGAGAGTGGATGTGCAACGCTCGCCCACCCTTGCTGCGCAAGGATGGGGCACCCCGCGACCACGTTCTTTTCAGATTCAAATATCCGGCACCACGATTGAAAGGGTGGGCCACCCCGCCGATGAAATTTTTGTAAATTTCGTAAGTAGCAGGCGGTTCGTTCAGCGACTTGTTGCGGAAGAGCCGATGGACGACCCGGTGTTCTGTGGGCCCGGCCTTCAACTTCGGTAGAAATATTGTGAAGTGATGGAGATCAGTGAGTCCGTTTCGCGTTTCAAAGTCAAAAGCAAAGCTTCCACCACAGAGAGCACGGAGAACACAGAGGAAGCTTTTGAACTTGCCCGCCCCTAGCGGAGCTAGGACAGGGCACCCGAAAAGGTTAAGGTGGGCCACCCGCCGCAGGCGCGAAATGGGCGTAAAATCTCTTTGGATAACCACAGCAGCCGAGTCGCATGATGTTCCGTTCGCGGGGTGTTTGGCGCTGGGTGCGGGCACAGCTTCCGGCGATTCTTTCCGTGCCGCGAGCGGCTGGACCGTTGCGGCCGCTTGTCGAAGGAGGACCCGATGGATCCTACCTATGATCGTGAGAGGTCCGGTGGAGGAACGCCGAGTGAGGCCAGCCAACCCATTCGGTTCGCAGGCTCGGTGCTTGACGCGCAACGTCACGTCTGCGCCTTCTTTCATAACCCCGACGAAGAATACCGGGTGCTGCTTCCATTCATCAAAGACGGTTTCGAGCGGGGCGAGAAGGCGTTCCACATCGTCGATCCCAAGCTGCGAGCCGAGCACCGCCTACGGCTCGAATCAGCGGGCATCGATGTGGGGACAGCGGAAACGAGTGGTCAGTTCGAACTACGCAACTGGGCTGACGCGTATCTACGTGATGGTCACTTCGATCAGCATCGGATGCTCGCTCTGATCGAGGAAGTCCTCGACGGCGGCAGACAGCAAGGGTACGCGAGAACCCGGCTGGTCGCGCACATGGATTGGGCGCTCGAAGATCGGCCGGGTGTCGACGATCTGGTGGAGTATGAGGCGCGACTTAACTATGTTTTGCCTCGCTATAAGGACCCGGTCATATGAATCTACGATCTCGCCAAGTTTGGCGGGCAGATCGTGGTCGACATTATGCGGACCCACCCCATGATCATCATCGGCGGCATCCTACAGGAGAACCCTTTCTTCGTTCCGCCGGACGAATTCTTACGGGAGCTGCGTGAACGGCACACGACGCGCCACGCGGCGCCCCCGTCAGCGGCTTAACCCGGAAGTGGAAAATGGAAAGTACAGCCGAGATCAAGCGCCTTCAGAGCTGCATCAATGATCTGATCAGTGTTCTGGCGCTTCCTGCGATTTGGAGTGGTGGAGAGTCATCCCAGATCCTAGGCACTCTGCTCGACGTGGTCCTCACCATGTTGCGGCTCGATTTCGCGTATGCACGGCTGAGCGACGCGAGTGACGGTCCGCCAATCGAGGTGGTCCGGTTGGGTGACCACCGGAATTCCTTTGTTCAGCCGCAGCAAATAGGTCAAGCTCTCGACCGCTGGTTGACATGCGAACAAACCGCCTCGCGAATCATGGTTCCAGATCCGGCGGGAGAAGGTGAAGTCTCGATCGCGTCGTTCTCGCTGGGCCTTCAGGACGAAGTCGGCATGTTGATAGCGGGCTCCCGGCGAGTTGATTTCCCGACCGAAGTCGAACGGCTCCTCCTGCGTGTCGCGGCCAACCAGGCCGGGATTGGATTGCAGGAGGCCCGACGCTCCGGCGAGCAGAAGCGGATCGCAGAGATGCTCGAACAACGAGTCGCCGAGCGGACCAAACGACTGACAGCCGTCAACGACGAGCTGCGGCGCAGTGAGGCATATTTGGCGGAAGCTCAAAGACTCAGTCGCACCGGGAGCTTCGGCTGGAGAGTTTCCAGTGGCGAGATCATCTGGTCAGAGGAAAGCTTTCGAATCTTCCAATACGACCGAACCACGACACCGACCATGGAACTTGTTCTGCAAAGGGCTCATCCGGAAGACGCAGCCCTCGTGAAACAGACCATCGAGCGCGCGTCGCAGGATGGAAAAGATTTTGAACATGAATGTCGCTTGCTGATGCCGGATGGTTCCGTCAAACATGTCCGCGTTGTGGCTCATGCTTTAAGCGATGAAACGGGCAGCGTCGAGTTTGTTGGAGCGGTGATGGACGTCACCCTAGCAAAGCAGGCCGAAGAGGCTTTGCGCCAAGCGCAGGCAGACCTCGAGCACGTGAGCCTTGTGACCACAATGGGAGAGTTGACCGCCTCCCTGGCGCACGAAGTAAATCAACCGATTGCCGCCGCCGTCACCAACGCCAATGCGTGCTTGCGCTGGCTTACGCGCGATCGCCCAGATGTGGAAGAGGCCCGCCAGTCCGCGTCGAGAATCGTCAAGGATGCAACCCGCGCTGGGGAAATCATCAGTCGGACGCGCTTGCTGTTCAAGAAGCGCAATTGGAAACGGGAGTTGATGGATGTAAACGAAGTTATTCAAGAGATGATTGTCCTTCTGCGCAACGAGGCAACGCGATACAACGTATCAATCCGGACAGAACTGGCGGCAGATCTTCCCCAGGTCATGGCAGACCGCGTGCAGTTACAGCAGGTGATGATGAACCTCATCATGAACAGCATCGATGCGATGAAAGATATGGAGGGAACACGGGAACTCGCCATCAGGTCGCAGAGAGCGGAAGACGAACAACTTCTGGTGTCCGTAACCGATACCGGTGTGGGGCTGCCCTCACAGCAGACGGACCGGATCTTCAACGCGTTCTTCACCACCAAGCCTTACGGCATCGGCATGGGGCTTCGAATCTGCCGCTCCATCGTTGAATCGCATGACGGCCGCTTGTGGGCTGTCGACAACTCTCCGCGCGGCGCAAGTTTTCATTTCACTGTATCCACCAAAGCCGAGGCCTATTAATGAGGTCCCGCATCAGCGGAAATTTTCGCAATCCGAATCAGTGGAACCTACGCTTTGAGCAGACCAGCGGGCGAACTAACCTTCTTACGCAGCGCGGTCGAGAGGGGTACCCATGGCGGCACGCGCTTCCTGGGCTCTTGCCGACCCGCGCAGGAGGCGGGCTACGGCGACTGCCACAATCACACCGATCAACGAACCAAGAGGATATACCCAGTATGTGGATAGATCGCCGCGGGCTACATCGGGACCAAAGGCGCGAGCGGGATTGAACGCAGCGCCGTCAAATGGTCCGCCCATCGTTCCCGCTGACATTACATAGGCGCCAACCGCGATAGGCACGAAACTGCCGTTTAGTTTGGGACCATTGGCCATGCTCAATACGAGAAGCACCATGCCAAAGGTAAAGATTGCTTCGCAGCCGACAGATTGCCAAAGTTTGTCGGCCGGTGGAATCGTGGCAGCCAGGTTCCCGCCACGGCCAAACAGTCCTGCTGCGAGCAATGATCCTGCGGAGGCCGCCGAAAATTGCACGACGAAGTAAACCAGCGCCATCGGCCATCCCATGTCGCGACGCAACGCGAAGGCAAGTGTCATGGCTGGGTTGAAATGCGCCGAGATGTCGCCAAGAAAATAAACGGCGGCGACCAACCACAAAGAGGATACGGCGGACAGAATAAAAGCATATTGGAACGGAGCCAGCGGCGCGCCTCCGTATCCGGCCAGGATTGCCGCTCCGCCCGAGAGAACGAATGTGAGGCCCGAGGTCCCGATGAATTCTGCAATCAGACGGCGTGCCCGATGTTCGTTGTTAGTCCAGTCAGCGTAGAATCTCGGCCCGATCTGCTTTGCGAGCGCTCTCTCGCCAACCACGGGAATGGTTGCAGTTTGATCCATCGAATTACACTCGGCCTACTGTTATGCCGCCACGTAGGGTTTGACCATCTTTGCCGGATCGACGACTTTGTCGAATTCGGCTTCCGACACAAAGCCCAGTTTTAGTGCCGCCTCCTTCAAAGTGAGATTGTTGTCCAGCGCATAATGCGCGATCTTCGAGGCCTTGTCATATCCAATGACCGGCGAGAGCGCCGTCACCAACATCAGAGACCGCTCCACATCTTCACTGATCTTCTTCAAATTCGGCTTTGTGCCCTCAACCAGGAACTTACGGAAGTTTGTGACTGCGTCGGTTAAAAGGGTGATTGAATGCGTGATGTTGTAAATGATGAGCGGCTTGTAAACATTCATTTCGAGATAGCCGCCTCCGCCTCCAAATCCCACCGCAACGTCATTGGCCATGACCTGAACGGCCACCATAGTCAGAGCCTCGGCCTGCGTGGGATTCACTTTGCCGGGCATGATGGACGAGCCCGGTTCATTGGCCGGAATACTCAATTCGTCAAAACCCGCGCGCGGTCCGCACGACATCAGACGAATGTCATTCCCGATCTTGTAGAGCGACACCGCGAGCGTTCGCATAGTGCCGTGGAGTTGAACCAGAGCGTCATGAGCGCCTTGCACCGCGAACTTGTTGGGCGCAGTGACAAAGGGCAAGCCCGTCAACTTGGCAATCTGAGCCGCCGCAGCTTCGGCAAATCCCGGGGCGGAATTGAGGCCAGTCCCAACGGCGGTGCCGCCGAGCGCTAGGCGGTACACGCCCTGAAGTGCCGTTTCAAGCCGGTCGATGTCGTCGGACAGCACCGCCGCATAGCCCGACCACTCCTGGCCCAGCGTGAGCGGGGTGGCATCCTGCATATGAGTGCGGCCGATCTTGATAATGTCTTTCCATGCGTCACTCTTTGCTTGAATGGCATCGCAAAGCGCCCGTACTGCCGGAATCAGTCTCTGCTTCACGTTGACAGCTGCGGCGATAGACATCGCTGAAGGAAACGAATCGTTGGAGGACTGTGCCATGTTGACGTCGTCGTTGGGATGAACAGGTTTCTTGGAGCCAAGCGGCGTGCCGGCGATCTGACAACACCGGTTCGAGATCACTTCATTGACATTCATGTTGAACTGCGTGCCGCTACCCGTCATCCAGACATGCAGGGGAAACATGTCATGATGCTGACCTGCGAGGATCTCGTCGCACACCTGAACGATAAGTTTGTACTGCTCGTCCCCAAGTCTCTTGTCATCATGGTTCGCAATCGCCGCCCCCTTCTTCAGGGTGGCATAAGCTGTGATCATTTCTCGCGGGATCAAATCCTTGCCAATGCTGAAATGCTCGAGGGAGCGCTGCGTCTGCGCCCCCCATAATTTGTCGCTAGGAACCTCGACAACGCCTAGGCTGTCGGTCTCTTGGCGCATGGATGTCGTCTCTTGGCGCGTGGCTGTCATGAGTTGTCCTCCCTAGTGAGAAACGCATAAACACTAGTCCGATACCCGCTCTGGTTCAACACACGCTGTGGGATCCCGTTCGGCTCTGATGGTGGCCACCCGTAAGGACGTTGTCGACGCTGCGGTGAAGGCGGCGGTAGAGGCGGCGGTGGAGGGGATTTACGAATCAAAGATGCCAAGTATGAAATCTGGTGTCCGGGTAGCCGGCCGACCACTCCGAATGTTTTTTCTACTTTGGTACGGCGCTTACATTTTTGTCATCACTGCAGAATGCTGCCTTGCGCTGCAGCTAGATGAAACACTCAGCGGACCAGACAGCCATGAGACCGGCCAAGGTCCGCACGGGCACTTGCTGGGTCAATGGGGTGGGGAGCGGACACGCCTCCTTGATCGCGGAGTGCGATTTGACTTGCAATACATTAGCGATTCCCTCTGGAACCTCAAGAGCGTGCAGCCAGAGCGATTCGCAAGTTGGAACAGATTCCGGGGAACTGTAGATATTGATTTCGGCACGCTTACAGAGCAGCGTGGGTTGTACTTTCACATCACTGCGGTCTGGCAGGCCGGCGGCAATCTGGGGCAAGACTTGGGACTTCTGACGAGCCCAAGTGGAATGTCCAGCCAGAATACATTTCGACTCGATTCCTGGTGGATCGAGAAGCGATGGCACAACGAACGCATCACAGCTCGCATAGGTCAATTCGCGGGTCAAGATTTTTACGGGACCCAGCACTACGCTACGTCCTTCATCTTCGAGCCGATGGGTTATGCGTTGGGCAACCTCTCCAACACGTTTGAATCTTTCGATCCTCCATCGACGCCAGCCATGGAAGTCCGCGTCGTGCCGATCCGCCACGTTTATGTGAAATCGATGGTTCTCGCAGCGGACAGGGCGCCTTTCTCGCATAACCTAACCGGATTGGTTCCCCAATTCCGTGGTGCTCCGGTGAGTGTTTCTGAGATCGGCTTCACTCCGGGAAAGAAGGCATCGTCTGTCCGAGCCATGGACAACGTCGAAACCCGAAAGGGATATTCCGGCCTGTATCAGTTCGGCGCCTCTTACAATCCGGGAAATTTTTCTGCGCCCGGGAGTGCGACACCTCGGTCAGGAAACTTTCTGTTGTACTGGATGGCGAGCCAGGCTCTTTGGCGCGTGGACCCGAAAGGAGGAAAAGGTCTCGACGCGACATTTGCGTATGACTGGAGTTCTCCCAGCATCAATCGCAACAACACGCTGCTCACAGCCGGGCTGCGATTTAATGAACCACTCCCCCTGCGGATTCACAATACGATGTCATTGGGCTATGTACGAAACAGCCTGAGCCCACAGTTTTTTCCTGCTGGAATGCCTCCCAGAAGCGAGAACGCTTTCGAGTTCAACGTGCTCCTGGACCCTGTACCGATGCTGCTTGTGCAGCCGGTGGTCCAGTATTACGCCAACGCCGGAGGAGGCCCGAATCATGCTGTGGTCTTCGGATTTAGAACCAAGGTGGAGTTCTAAGGAGAAGTGTTCTTGCTAATGTTGCCGGGTGCCCCACAATCCCCGCCTCGACTTCCGTCATCTGCATCAGTCGTCTCGCAGCCCACTCTCGCTCACCTGTGACTTCGTCACAGATGGGGCACCCAACATCACAGGGGCCAAAATCGACAGGAGATCCCACCCTGTCGCTGCGCGACAAGTGTGGTGCACCCGACAAAATCCATAGATCATTCGACTCCGCTGCGCTTCGCTCAGGATGACAACTTATACGGTGTGATTGAAACTATAAGGTGAGTTTTAAGGTGTGTTTTGAATTGATTGTTGAGGGTCTAAGCAGGTACATTCGCTGAAGCTCCAATTAAAACTTTTCCTGAGGACATCAATGCCCCCCGTTCGTCGTCGGCTATTCGTCTGTACTGTGCCCTTCATTCTTCTGTTCATAACCAATCTTTTTGCCTGCCAAGCCTTGGCACAGAAACAACCTTGGGATGGGCCCGCCTTCACCGGTACTCCGTCCGCCATTGTTGACGCCGCAAAATTGCCAGCCAGCAGCACGAGCGATTCCATCGTGTTGCTACAGGAAAATCGTTTTAAATTCGACGAGCAGGGTCGACGCGTACAGAAGTACCACGTTGTAGTCAAAATCCTCAGTCCGGCGGGAGTCGATCAATGGAAGTCGCTGGAAGCAGATTATGAGCCATGGCATGAGCAGCGTCCGCAGCTAGAGGCCAGGGTGATCAGTTCAGGAAATGTCGTACATAATCTTGACCAAAAGACAATCGCCGAAGCGCCGGTTCAGGATGAAGACGAGGACATTTACAGCGACGGTCGAGTGGTTCGGGCCCCGATTCCAGCACTAGAACCCGGCGTAGTACTTGAAGAACTGGTCACCTACAGTGAGAACACGGCGCTGTTTGAATCGGGGTCAATCCATCGTGTGTACGTCGGGATGCTGATTCCTGTACAGCAGACTCGACTCTTCATCGAAGCTCCTACTTCGCTGCCGCTGAAATATGAAGCCATGCTCCTTCCTCATATTTCAGTAGAGAAGAAAGAAGTTGCGGGTGTGAACAGCCTCTTATTTGAACAGGGGGCCCTGGACGCAATGGAAAAAAGCGAGCCGTTTCAACCCTTCGACGTTCCGCCGTGGCCGCAAATCAGTTTCTCGCTAGGAAAATCGTGGAAGGATGTGGCAACTACCTACAGCCGAGCTGTTGACGAAAAAATCTCATCTGCTGACGTGAAGAAGTTTGTTGAGACAGCTACCAAAGCCGGTCCAGACCGGATGGCGATCATTAACAGTTTGATCGACCAATTACATTCGGAAGTCCGGTATACGGGGGTCGAATTCGGGCAATCCGCTTTGATCCCACATACTCCCGCTGAGACCCTCAAGCACAAATTCGGAGACTGCAAGGACAAAGCCTCGCTTCTTGTCGCGATGCTGCGTGGCGCCGGCATTCCAGCGTATTTGTCTCTCCTCTCGACAGGCCCAGGTCTTGACACACCGAAGGGGCTTGCGGGAATGGGTACATTTGATCACGCCATTGTTTACGTGCCAGGCAGTCCTGACTTATGGATAGACGCCACGGCGGAGTTTCTCAAAGCCGGCGAATTGCCGTCAGCTGATCAAGGCCGCTTGGCTCTCGTCGTGCGACCAGAAACAGACGGGCTCGTTCTGATCCCCGAACTTCCCTCTTTTACCAACCGCGTGGTGGAAACCCGTGAATTTTTCTTGCCGGAACAAGGAAGCGCCCGGGTGGTAGAGACGACAGAGACGTTTGGCCCGATCACAGCCAACTATCGGCACAGTTATGGAGGTGCTGAAACAAAGGAGCTACACAAACAACTTGAGGAGTACGTCCAGAATACCTATCTGGCGGAAAAGCTTAATAAGTACGAACACGGAAAAGCAGAAGAGAAGTCAAAACCATTTTTTATCCGATTGGAGGCGGAAAAGGCCAAACGCGGCAATGTGGACGAGAATGAGGCGGTGGTGGCCACGCCAATGGGAGCGATATTCGAACGCCTTCCACAGTCTTTGCGGGAAGACGACGGAGAGCCGAGTGAAAGCGACGCTAAGACTCCCAACAATAAATATAAGATTCGCAAGCAAGACCTTGTACTTCCGACTCCATTCGTGACCGAGTGGCACTATCGAATCGTTCCATCGCAAGGATACAAACTGCGAGCCCTTCCGAAAGATGAGACCGTCTTTTTCGGTCCGGCAAAGCTTACCCGTGAATATAGCCAGAACGCTGACAACACTGTGCAAGCGGTATTTCGATTTGACACCATGAAGCGCCGTTGGTCAGCAGACGAAGTGGAATCGGCGCGCAAGGCAATTCGCGAGTTAGGCAAGAAAGATGTCCCGTTGATCTATTTCGATCAGGCGGGACATGTTGCGCTACAAGCAGGCAAGGTGCGTGAAGCACTGGACATCTATGCGAATCTGTCGTCCTTGCACCCGACCGAAGCCCTTCATCACAGCCAGGCTGCAAGAGCTTACTTGGTCGCTGGCCTTGGCGAATCGGCCCGTGAAGAAGCCGAACGTGCGGTAAAGCTAGAGCCAACCTCCGCGAAGGCGTACAAAACGCTTGGTTGGATCCTGGAGCATGATCTTGTAGGTCGACGCTTACAGAAGGGCTTTGATCTGAAAGGCGCGGTGGCGGCCTTCCGCAAAGCCAAACAACTGGACCCCGATGACATCACCATCCCAACAGATTTGGCGATCCTGCTGGAATACGACTCCGAGGGGATTCGTTACAGCCAGAAGGCCGACCTCAACGGTGCCATTGCGGAATATGCAGGGATGAAAGACAAGCTGGAGAAGGCAGGCGTAATCGATAATCCGCTCTGGACATTGGCGTGGGCGGGCCGCTTTAAAGAACTGAAAGAGAAGACGGACTCTCTCCCAAGCAGCCCCACGCGCGTGGCGTTTTCTCTTGTTGCAACAGCGGCGCTGGAAGGGTCCGCCTCTGCACTGAAAGAAGCGACCAGAATCACTGCAGACGACAAGGCCCGCAGCACAGCCTTGATCGGCGCTGCAGACCAATTGCTGCGAATCCGCAAATATCAAGAAGCCGCCGACCTAATGGCCGCCGGTGCACAAGGGAGCGAGCAAGCGGCTTCACAGGTTGCACGCGCAGAATTGCTTAGGAAGACAAAACATTATGAGGACGCGCTCTATCCTGAAAGCGATCCCCGGCGAGCGGTTCAACTTTATCTTGTGAAGACATTTCACGGTGCCCCGGGAACAGAGGTAGCAGGGTTGCTAAGCCACTTCAGTTACAGCGAGAACGCGAAAAAGAAGGCCAAAGCAATCAAAGATCTAGGGGAAGCATCCCGCGTCATTCACAATCAACTTTTGCAAACAGGGTCGTCGATGGACACCCTGACCGACATCGTAACCAGCTTGATGCAGTTCTCTTCGGAGGGTGACGATAAGACTGGATACCGCTTACGGGGACAATCGCCAGGCGCGCCAACACAAACTTTCTATGTGGTTAAGGAAAATGATGGCTACAAGCTTCTGGGTATCACACCAGATGACTCGCAGGCAGTGGGTTCTTACATTCTTTGGAAACTGATCGATTCGGATGTTGACGCGTCGCGGCGATGGCTCGACTGGATCCGCGAAGTGGAAAAACGAGGCGGAGGTGACGACGCGTTTTCAGGGAAAGCATTTCCCCACTTCTGGACTAAAGGACAACAAGCGGACAAAGACAAGATCCGGTATGCCGCTGCAGCTTTGACTTCGGCGGGTGAAGACCCCGAGCTCGCTGTCCCAGTGCTCCTCGAAGGACGTTCGAAGGCGACAACAGACACGGAGCGCAGAGACTTTGACTTCGCTCTTGCCCAGGCTTATCAGACGCTTAGGAAATACGAAGAATTACTGATCGTCTCCCGGAGGATGGCGGAGGGTGATAAGAGTTCAGTCCGAGCGTTTGATTTTCAATGCAATGCATTACGAGGATTGAAAAAGTTTTCTGAAGCAGAGCAACTGGCGGAGATGCGACTCAAAGAAATTCCGGACGATCTCGACGCCATCCACTCGATCATGCGAACGGCAGTGTTCGCCGGGCAGCCGAAGAAGACCGTGGAATTGGCACATGGGATTATCGCCAGCGGGAAAGCTGTTGCCGGAGATTTCAATGAAGAGTCCTGGTTCGCGCTGGTGGCAGAATCAGACATTGCCGCGGCAATCGAGACTGCGCGTAAAGGCGTTTCGATGACCCAGAACAAAAGTGCAGGGATCCTGCACACGCTGGCAGCTTTGTATGCGGAACACGGAGACACAAAAGAGTCGCGGGAGGTCATACTCCAGACGATGACGGCATGGGCTCTGGACGAGCCGAACAGTCAATCTTGGTATGTGTTCGGTCGGATTGCCGAGCAGTACGGCGCGTCTGAAGCGGCTGCTAAAGCATATAAACGAGTGGAAGCACCAGAGGTTGATGAAGCCATTCCCGGTTCAACCTACCAGTTAGCGCAACGCAGGCTGGCTTTCCTCAACAAGAAAGATACGGCCGGACAGGACTAATAACAGGTACTTCCGGAGTTGGGTTTCGCGACCAGAGTCGCGGAACCCACTCTCGCCCACCTGTGACTTCGTCACAGATGGGGCACCCGGAATCACCTGGGACACTTGCTGCAGTGATGCAACTTCAGACTGGGCTCAGCATTCACACAGAGTACCGATGCGTACTCTCCTCAGATTCGCTGTCGCTTTGGTTGCGCTGACGTCGCCGGCTCTTGGGCAACAAGAATACGTCTCGCGCTATGACGTCTTTGCTGGATACTCCTTCCTCAACAGCCCGTCGGTTGGCCTATTTGAAAACGGTTTTGAATTTCAAATCGGCGTCAGGCCAAAGACGTGGTACTCGCTGGGCTTCGATTACAGCATCTCTGCAGGTGACTTGAACCTCACACCGGACCTGCTTACGCCGGCGCTGCAATTGCAACTAGGCACGCAGTTGCAACAGTTGGCAGCTGCGGGGTTGCTGCCTCCCGGTTTCTCATTGTCCGTCCCGACTCATTCCAGAACGCAAACCTTCGCTGCCGGGCCGCAGTTCTCGTATCGCCGGCTTTCGCAGATAACGCTTTTTGTCCGGCCTTCGATCGGTGCGATTTACGAGGTTGCAACTCCGCATCCCGCTGATCCCATTGCAACAGCCATCGCGGCACAATTGGCGCCTTCGGGGAACAAGACGGACTGGACCGGATTTTATGGATTCGGCGGTGGCGCCGACCTGCTCTTTTCAAAACATCTCGCGGTGCGTGTGCAAGCGGATCTGGTACACGATCATTTGTTCAGCGACCTGTTGCAGAAGAGCCGATGGACGACCCGGTTTTCTGTGGGCCCGGCCTTCAACTTCGGCAGAAACATTGTGAAGTGAAAGGAATCAGTTTCTGGTTTCTCGATTTCAAATTCAAAAGCAAGAGCTCGAACCACAGAGAGCACAGAGGAGACGGAGGAAGCATTTCTTTCGGAGTCGGGTTTCGCGACCAGTGTCGCTGAAGCCACGCTTGCCCACCTGTGACTTCGTCACAGGTGGGGCACCCGTAAAATCGGTTTCGAGTTTCAAATTTCGCGTTTCGAGTTTCAAAGTCAAAAGCAAGAGCTTCGGTTCGCTCACAATGGAGAAAATCAGCAGCTCTGGCCAGAGCGGGAATGGGCTCTGGAAATGAGGTAGTATCGCGAAAATCTTTGATGATAAGGAGTGTTTATGGCAGGCACAAACGTGAAACCGATTCCGGATGGATACCATTCTGTGACACCCTACTTGATCGTTCAGGGTGCGGCGAAGGCTATCGAGTATTACAAAGATGTTTTTGGGGCGAAGGAAATGATGCGCTTTCCGATGCCGGATGGCAAAGTGGCCCATGCAGAGATAAAGATCGGGGATTCTCCGGTCATGCTTGCCGATGAGATGCCGCAGATGGGATACAAGAACCCGCAGGCGCTGGGCGGGTCGCCTGTGAGTCTAATGTTGTATGTCGGGGATGTGGATACGGTCTTCGAGAAGGCGGTAGCAAACGGCGCTAAACCTATCAGGCCAGTGAAAGACCAATTCTACGGCGACCGGAGTGGAACCATCACAGATCCGTTCGGTCATGTGTGGACGGTGGCGACGCATAAGGAAGACGTGTCGTCTGAAGAGATGCAGAGACGGATGAAGGAAATGGCAGCGGCGTAAGGCGGTTTCTGGTTTCTCGTTGAAAAGCAACGTCCCCACGTTAGCTTCGCGAACGTGGGGCACCCCAGCGCAATGAGTCTATCGGCAGGCTCCGCTGTCGAAGAAGGTGCCATTGGAGAGCATGTCGCTCAGGAAGTGGTCGCAATTATTGATCTTGGCGAGGAGAGTATCGTTTTGGAGTGAGTCTGGATCGACACTGTACGAAGCGTCTAGATTCTGGCGCGACTGGGCGGCGGCGCTGTCCCACTGCTGCACGAAAGAGAACTCGGTTTGTAAGAGCTGAAGTGCGTTTCTGTCGGCCGGAGTCGAAGCGGCAATACCGGCGAGTCGTAGGCTTTCTTCGGCGCGGCTGCGATGCTGCCGAAGCCAATTGCTTACCTGAAGGCTTTCCGGAGCTCCGACGCTTACAAGTGTCTCAATCGCGTTTCTCCACTCGCGAATGTCGGCAAGGTGGGCGATAGCGGCACGGGCGAAATCCCTGGATAGAGCCTGAGGGTTTCTGGGCACGGAAGCTTCAGGGGTGGCAGCGTTTGCTCCGGCTCCGGGCATAGTCAGAACGATGCGGTCCGGCAACACGTGAATTGAAGCGCCGGTGAGTTGGGCGAAAGCGAAGATGTCGGCGTAAGTGCGTCCGTTGAATTGGACAGCAGCGCCAGGAACGGCTTGTCCATTGATGACGAGGGTTCTGGTCGCTTCGGGTTGATTGGAAGCCGGAGTTTTCTGGGCTTGTTTGGAAGCGGCTTTGGTTTGCTTGGGAGTGGGTGGATTCTGGGCTTGGGCCACGGCGAAAACCGGTAAGCAAACAAAAAAAACTAGTCCCACGCTGGTGATCTTTTTCATAATTCCTCCAGCCGCATCAGAATTTGTCCAGTTGCTTAGATGAGCGAGATGGTGCGAAAGGCCAGAGCTGGCCTTGGTAGATGACCTCCCCACCCTGTCGCTACGCGACAAGGCTGGGGCAGCCAAATTGATAGCCTCCGGCAGAAGCTTTTATGCGGCGCGACGAATGTTGCCGGCTCCGGTGTCGCGGTTTCCGGTGATCAGACGAAGCAGCCATGTGAATATGACTGCGCCGATTATGGCCACGACGATGGTGTAAAGCGTCCCGCCTTGTCCGGCAAAGCCCAGCGCCCGCATGATCCATCCGCCGACGAGTGCTCCGACGATACCGACGAGAATATCCATCACAGGGCCATAACCGCTGCCGCGCATGATCTTTCCTGTTGCCCATCCTGCGATCAGTCCTACGACAATCCACCAAAGTACGTGCATAGAAATCCTCCAAACGTTCTGTAGATAGGATTGCCCTCTGAGGTGTGCTGTTGCCATGACGGGGTGC
The DNA here is from genome assembly GCA_025462835.1 of Candidatus Angelobacter sp. Taxonomy (GTDB): domain Bacteria; phylum Acidobacteriota; class Terriglobia; order Terriglobales; family Acidobacteriaceae; genus JAICLA01. The sequence goes on from JAOAPH010000187.1 coordinate 15,454, forward strand.
CGAGAGAAGGGATTTCAGAGGCTAAGAAACGCCAGCCAGGGAGCTGCTGGATATAATCATTTAATGCCAAAAAGCCCGCGATACACCGAAGACCACGCAAAATCAGGCCTAGACACAAAATTCCCGGATATCGAAACCTGGCCCAACCAGTTCCCCAGCTACGAGATCGTGATCGATATTCCGGAGTTCACCTCGGTGTGTCCGAAAACAGGGTTGCCGGATTTTGGCGAGCTGAAGATCCGCTACATGCCGAAAAAGTCGTGCCTGGAATTGAAGTCGCTGAAGGAATATCTGTTCACATACCGCAACCTCGGGATTTTCCAGGAGAACATCGTGAACCAAGTACTGGAAGACGTGGTGCGTGCGGCCAAGCCAGTCTGGGCAGTGGTGGAAGGTGATTTCCGTCCGAGGGGCGGGATTGGGACGAAGGTTGAGGCAAGGTGGCCGAGGAAAGCGGTTTCTCGTTTTTAGTTTCTGGTTTCTCGTTTCCGTTAAAACCGAAAGCAAAGGCAAGAGCTTGCCACGGATTTCACGGATGAATTCGGATTTACACGGATAAGCAAAATGAAAAGTACGCGGCGAGGTCCCTGCGGAGTTTTGGGGATCCTTCGACTGTGCTCCCTGAAAGCTATTTGCATCACTGTGGGCATGATGCCCACAGCACAGGCCGGCGAGACGCCGGCGCTACGAAGGGCGCCCAAGCGGCTTCGAGCAATAATCACATTCCCATCCTGCTGAAGCGCTGCTATTCTCGCCATAATGCCAAGATCTCAGGTTGCCGCGCAGTCGCTTGTCAAAGATGATCCCAAGACAATCTTTGGGTGGTGCATGTATGACTGGGCCAACTCTGCCTACATCACCACTGCTGTAGGGCTGCTTCCGATCTTTTTTGCGAGCACGGTGGTGGGCGAACACGGTGCGGTCATCTTCGGGAAAGATTTCCGGGCGGACACGCTTTGGGGATTTGTAGTCGGACTGGCGGGCGTGCTCAGCTTCCTGTTTGCGCCGGTGCTGGGGGCGATCGCAGATTTTTCCGCGTCGAAGAAAAAGTTCCTGACTGCATTCGCCTACACAGGTTCCCTCTTCTGCACGCTTATTTATTTCTGCCATTCAGGCGACGTCTTCAAGACACTTTTCTTTTTTTTGATCTCACAAGTGGGCTTTGTGAATGGGAATGTTTTCTACGACGCATTCCTGCCGCACATTGCCAGTGAAGAGAAGATGGACGATGTCTCAGGCAAAGGCTATGCATACGGATACGTTGGCGGCGGGCTGCAATTTGCGATCGCGCTAGGCCTGGTATCTCTGCATGACAAGTTTGGATTGACGAAGGAACACGCAGCGCGGATCGGGATCGCGATGTCCGGAGTCTGGTGGGCCGTGTTCACGCTGTATTGCTTGAAGTTTGTTCATGAGCCGCCGGTGAATGTGGAGTTGCCGGAGGACCAGCGTGGGCGTCCGGAGTGGCTGGCGTATTTGTCATTGGGGATTTCGCGTACGTGGCATACGGCGATCCGAGCGGCGCAGTATCGACATCTGGTGATTTTCTTGCTGGCGTTCATGATGTACAACGAAGGCATTCAAACCGTGATCAACATGGCCACGATCTACGGGACGAACGAGCTGCATCTGCCAGCATCGGCATTGATGCTGACATTGTTGATCATCCAGTTTGTGGCGATATGGGGGTCGTTGGGATTCAGCAGAATCGCCGATCGCTTTGGCACGAAGCGCACCATTATCTTCGGCCTGCTGATCTGGGCGGGCGTGGTGATCTATGCCTATTTCATCAACACGGTAACAGAATTCTTCACGCTGGGAATGATCGTGGGACTGGCGATGGGCGGAACGCAAGCGCTGAGCCGGTCGTATTACGGGTCAATGATCCCGCAAGAATCAAGCGCCGAGTTCTTTGGCTTTTACACGGTGTTCACCAAGTTCTCCGCGATCTGGGGGCCGTGGGCATTCGCGGCAATAACACATTTTTCGAAGTCAGCGAGGTTGGCGATTTTGTCGCTGATCACGTTTTTTGTTCTTGGGCTGATTCTGTTGGTGATGGTGGATGAAACAAAAGCGCGGGAAGCGAGAACGGGTGCGGTGCTTAGCATCTAGCACTTAGCATTTAGCATTTAGTCGTGATAGTTCTAGCTTTCCCTTCCAATTTATAGGTTTAGCTCGCAAGAACCCCACGTTAGCTTCGCGAACGTGGGGCACCCGCGCACGTCAAACAGTTGTGGCTCTCCCGGCAAGATCAAACCTTGAACCACGAAGCTTACCCACCGCTTACGCGGTGGGCTATAAACATCCCGCGCCTCTGCCGCTGGAGAGGGGCGCTGCGGTCTTCGGCCGTATCTTGCGATTGTCACTCTTCCCCCGCAATCGTTGGCCGACGTTATCTCTGGGTCGAATCTCGTTATAGATAGAAGGACACTTGAAGCGATTGTCTGTACAAATGGGTGAACACGTACACTGGATTCATGCACACATTTCATAACATTGCCGGAGGAGTGCTGGGAGCCGTGTGGGTGTGGCGGATGGTGGGCGCCGCTATCGGCATGCCGAAGGTGGATGACATTACGCGTCCGGAGTGGGATGCGACGGGGGATGCCGCTCGGTTCCAGCCGCGAGTGAGCGTAGTTGTCCCTGCGAGGAACGAAGAGGATGGGATCGGAGAATGTCTCAGTTCCCTGTTGGCGGCGGACTATCCGAATTATGAAGTGATTGCGGTGGATGACCGTTCATCGGACAGAACGGGCGAGATCATGGAACGGATTGCCGCGACTGATGCGGGGAAACAGAAGCTTAAGGTGATTCACGTGGCGGAACTTCCGCTGCGGTGGCTGGGCAAGACCCATGCGATGTGGTCTGCGGCGGCGCAGGCGACGGGAGAGTGGATACTGTTCACCGATGGCGATGTGATTTTCCGCGCTGACACGTTACGGCGGGCGGTGGCATACGCTGAACATTCGCGAGCAGATCACCTCGTCCTGTTCCCAACGATGATCATGAACAGCGCGGGCGAACGGATGATGATCGGATTCTTTCAGGCGATGTTTGTGTTTGGAAATCGTCCGTGGAAGGTGGCTGATCCGGACGCGTTCGATTTCTTGGGAGTGGGCGCGTTCAACATGATCCGCAAGAGCGCGTACGAGAAAATCGGGACGTATGAGGCGATGCGTCTTGAAGTGGTCGATGACCTATGGCTGGGTAAAGCGGTGAAGGAAAACCGATTGGCGCAACGGATCGTATTCGGAAACGGACTCATCAGCCTGCATTGGGCGAAGGGAGCGATGGGCGTTGTGGGCAACCTGACCAAAAATTTCTTCGCTCTGCTGCGGTTCAAGTGGTGGATTGCCGTGGCGGCCGTGGTTGGTTTGGCTTACGTCAATATTGTTCCATTCATTGGAGTGCTTTTCGCGCCGGGATGGTCAAAGCTGGGATATGGGCTGGCTCTGGTCGCGATTGCGGGATTGTATGGTGGGATGTCGCGAAAATCGAAGGTGCCGCCGATTTATTTTTTGGCGCATCCGGTCGGGGCGGTGTTGGTGATCTATACGCTGATGAAGTCGACGTGGCTGGTGCTGTCGCAAGGCGGAGTGACGTGGCGGGGGACGAAGTATGCGTTGGATGAGTTAACGAGAGGCTAGTTTCGCGTTTCGCGTTTCGAGTTTCGCGTTAAAGGCAAAAGCTTGCCACGGATTTCACGGATGGCACGGATCAGCCGTTGGTATGTTCGAAGACTTTGCGAATGGCTTGCAGAGCGACAGTTTATGATGCGGTGGATGGGGGGATTTGGGGTTCGTTCATAGGCGCTTTTCCGCTCAGCTCTTGCAGGTTGTCCTCTTCGAACGCTACCTTCAAAATCTGCGTGGCAGTTATGGGGATGACGAGCAGGCATCCGAGTGCACCGAAGGCGGCAATGACGACCAGAATCTTGGGAAGGATGAGAGCGATGGTTTCCATCTCTCTGGAGTATGCATGAAGCAGTTTGGAGTTTCAAGTTTCAAGTTTCGCGTTTCGCGTTAAAGGCAAAAGCTTGCCACGGATTTCACGGATGACACGGATTTGCACGGATTAACAGCTTAGGATGCGGTGGCCAAGACCCGCACGCTTCGCGGACGTGGGGCACCCCGGGTAATCGTTTGTTTGACCTGCCTTCACCCCTCATTTAACCTTTAGAGTTTGCCTTGTGCGTGCGCAGTTCGTGTGCAACTCCGAGTAGTCGGGCGAACGCACAGCCGAGGGCGGCTGTGCCACACTGAAAGCGGTATCTTTAAAGACATAGAAGAGAGCAATCATGCCTGTATTCAAGTTCAAGGGAGTGGACTTCATCGAGTTCGATTCCCTGCTGAGCGAAGACGAGATCCTTGTCCGCGATAACACCCGCAAATGGGTGGAAGAAAAGATCGTTCCTATCATCGAGCAGTGCAATCGCGAGGGCAGGTTTCCTCGCGAACTGGTGCCGGAGATGGGCGAGCTTGGATTCTTTGGCGCCAACCTTAAAGGATATGGCTGCGCGGGGATGTCGAACGTAGAGTACGGGCTGGTCACGCAGGAGTTGGAGCGCGGCGACAGCGGGTTGCGGTCATTCGTGAGCGTGCAGTCGGCGCTGGTGATGTATCCGATCTATGCGTTTGGCAGCGATGAACAGAAAGACAAGTGGCTTCCGCAATTGGCGAAAGGCGAAAAGCTGGGCTGCTTTGGGTTGACCGAGCCGGACTTCGGGTCAAACCCGGGCGGGATGCGCACACGCGCGAAGAAAGACGGCAACGATTACATCCTGAACGGCGAAAAGATGTGGATCACCTCGGGATCGATTGCGGACATTGCGATAATCTGGGCGAAGGTGGAGGATGAAGACAATCGCGTCCGCGGATTCCTGGTGGAGACGAAGACGCCGGGATTCAAAGCCGACGATGTGCATGGGAAATGGTCGCTGCGGGCGTCGGTGACATCGGGGCTATCGCTGCAGGATGTTAGGGTGCCTGCGTCTGCGATGCTGCCGAAGTCGGGCGGATTGAAGTCGCCGCTGATGTGCTTGAATCAGGCGCGGTATGGGATCGGCTGGGGAGGGATCGGCGCGGCGATGGCCTGCTATGACACAGCGCTGCAATATGCGAAGGTACGCAAGCAATTCCGCGATCAGCCCATCGCATCTCACCAATTAGTGCAGCAGAAGTTGTCCTGGATGGTGACAGAGATCACAAAAGGGCAACTGCTGGCGTTGCAGGTTGGACGATTGAAAGACAAGGACAAAGTCCAACATCAGCACATTTCGATGATCAAGAAGAACAATGTGTGGATGGCACTGGAGTGTGCACGATTGGCGCGCGACATCCTGGGCGCGAATGGGATCGCGGATGATTATCCGATCATGCGTCACATGATGAATTTGGAATCTGTGAAGACGTATGAGGGGACGGATGATATTCATACGTTAATCATTGGGTCGAGTATTACGGGGATTGACGCGTTTTGAACCTCGGGGGCTAAAGCCCTCGGTCTTTTTGAAGGCTTAACGCAGGCCTGAAGGCCCGTTCGACTTCGCTCAGGGCAGGCACTGCACCACCCGAGTATTTGAGTTCGCGAGTTGACGGTTTAACGCAGGCCTGAAGGCCCGTTCGATCGCTCAGGGCAGGCTCTGCACCACCCGAGAATTTCAATTTCCAAGGTGGGCACCCTTGCGATTTAGATTTCCAATCCCACCCTAGCGGAGCTAGGGTGGGGCACCCAAATCACGAGTTTGTATTCCCACGTTAGCTTCGCGAACGTGGCGCACCATCGCATATGAGTTTCTGGAGGCAGTTATGGCAACACCGATCACACCGGAAGTAATTCATCCGCACGGCTTGGAAGTGGAACTGGCGCTGGAGTTCGTGCGCGTGGTGGAAGAGGCGGCGATTGAATCGGCCAAGACTATGGGCCTTGGCGACGCGCCGAAGTCTGACGGCGTCGCTGTGGCAGCGATGCGCCGGGTGATGGACACGGTCCCGATGTTCGGGACGATCGTGATCGGCGAAGGTGAACGCGATGAGGCGCCGATGCTGTATATCGGCGAGGCTGTGGGAGCAAAGCCGATCGACCATGTGCGATATCCCGAGGTGGACATCGCCGTTGATCCGCTGGAAGGCACAAACCTGTGCGCAACCGGAGCGGCGAATGCGATCACGGTGCTGGCAGCGTCAGAACGCGGCGGCTTACTTCATGCGCCGGATTGCTACATGGAAAAACTAGTGGTGGGACCGTCATGCAGAGGCGCGGTGGAACTGGACGCGCCGGTAAAAGACAATCTGAAGTCGATTGCAAGACGGTTGGGGCGCGATGTCGAAGACCTGGTTGTGGTGGTTCTGGATCGGCCTCGGCATAAGAAGTTGATGGACGACATTCGCGCGACGGGCGCGCGGATCCGATTGATCGGGGATGGCGATCTCTCGGCGGGAATAGCCGCGGCAGTGTTGGGGACAGGAGTCCACGCGGTGATGGGAACGGGCGGAGCGCCGGAGGGTGTGATTACCGCGGCCGCGATGCGATGTCTCAATGGCGAGATCCAAGCGCGGCTGGTAGTGAATTCGCCGGAGTTGGAAGAGCGCATCCAGCGGATGGGAATTAAGGACAAGAAGAAGATCTATCGGTCAGAAGATCTGGCGCCGGGCAAGCACATCATCTTTGCAGCCACCGGCGTGACCGACGGGTCGCTGTTGCGCGGAGTGCGTTTCTTCGGCGAAGGAACACGAACGCAATCGTTGATCATGACTCGCGACACTGGAAAGATACGGTTCGTGGATAGCATTCACGTTGAGCAGGGGCCGGATTTTAAGGTCAGATTCTAGTAGTCAGTAGCAAGTAGTCAGTAGTCAGAAGTTCAAAAGCAAACCTTGAACCACAGAGAAGACAGAGGCTTACGAATAGTCATCGTTCTAGTGCTTCGCGATGAATTCTGTGAGCAGGCGGGTGTATTCGTCGGGATTGTCGAGGTAGGGAGCGGGGCCTGAGTTTAGAACCGTCGCGCGTTCTGCGTTAGGGATGCATGCAGAAAGAATCCCATTGATCTCGGCGCTGTTGGGGCTGCGTCGTTCGCCGGAGATGAGCAGTGTAGGCACAGTTATTTTTTTCGCGTCTGCACATGCGAATGTGGGAGCGAGCGGGGATGCAGTGAGTGCGCGCAAGGCGTTCGAGTTCTGCTTCCTGCGGTATTGATCTTCAGCACCCAAGTTCGACCACTTCTCCGCACCAAGCCAATCCATGTAAATTTGAACCGGCTTTTCTACGTCGCCTTTCGAGAGCGGCTTGCGGATGATCCCGAAAATCTCTTCGCGGGCGTATCGGGAGCGATAGGCGCGTGACGAATCGAGCAGGGCTTCAAAACCCGGTTCTGAGATGATGAGCGATTTCACCAGCTCAGGATGTTCAGAGGCAGCGATGGCGGCGACAGTGGCTCCGTATCCGTGTCCGACGACCGCGACGGGGCCGAGGTTCAGAGCCCGGATGAACTCAGCGAGATCTTTGGCGTTCTGTTCAAAACTGTAATCGCCTTCCTTGCCGGTGGAGTGCGATGGGAAATGGTATCGGCGGCTGTAGGCGATGACGTGATGGTTGCGTGAGAGCGCGGCGAATTGTCGCTGCCAGGAGCGGTAATCGCCAAGAGTGTCATGGACGAAAACGATAGGAGGGCCCTGTCCGCGATCAATATAAGCGAGATCCGTTCCGTTGACGAAGAGAGACTTGGTCCCGGCGGAGTTGGTGGGGACGGGATCAGCGGTTGCGACGATGGGTGGCGGTGGGGGTTCCACGCGGGGAGCGGGTTGTTCGGGTGGTGCGGCGGCTCTTGGCAGAGTTTTCGGTTGCGGAACTGGTAGTGCGGTGGCGTAATTCAGCGGCTTGAATTCGGTGAATACGTTTTCCCAGACGGTGTTGCCGATGTTTTCGGCGGCATGTCGAACAGGCCCGCGATGCAGGACCTCTCCGGCGTGGAAGTCAATGTCCTGGACTTCTCCGTTTGCGGAAGTGATCCGAACCTGGGCATTGGTGAGATTGACGACGAGCATCTCCGGATGGTCATGCATTGCGGACTTTTCGCCGGGAGCGAGTGTGAAGCGGATGACGCGGATCTTGGCATCTTCGTATTCGACCTTGTTGTGCTGAGGGTCGACGGCGACGGGGTCCTGGGCGAAAGTCGCGAGAAGCAGCGAAAAGATTGTGATGATGATTCGCAATTCGTTCCTATGTCGCCCGGATGGGACTGACCTCAGCGGCTAAAGCCGCCGTTTTGTATGGTCGTGCGGCACGGCTAAAGCCGTGCCCTTTCAAAGCATTCAGTCGTCCCTGCGGGACTTACGGTGTCGATTCAGCTTACCCGGCACTTACGTGCCGGGCTACTTGCGGTCGCCCCTTCGGGGCTTTCAAGCCTCAGCGGCTAAAGCCGCCGTGCTCTCCGGTTGTTAATGCAGGCCTGAAGGCCTGCGCCACCCGAGCCTTTCAGTCGTCCCTGCGGGACTTATTACGTTTCAGCTAGCCAGCGGCTAAAGCCGCCGTTGTGTTGCGTCGTGCGGCACGGCTGAAGCCGTGCCCTGATACGAAAACATTTCATTTTCCCATTGCCGGTTGCAGAATCGGCGGCCACTCGACGGCGCTGCCCTGGAAGAGGGCGGCGCAATTTTCGAGTCGCTTGGTGCCGTCGTTCACATGGAAGTTGCGAGGCTTGCCTGTTGGGCCGTGGCTCCAGAGTGAGACTCCCGCGTAGGCGCCGTCTTTACGGAGAACGTAGAAGACCATCTCCAGGAAACGGAGCTTGTTCATGTCATTGTTGTGGTTGCGGGCGATCCGGCGGAGTGCGTCCATTCCGGCCTCCTGTGGGGACATCCCTTTGCGCAGATTTTCGACGATGGTATGCGCGCCAGCGATCTTGATGTTCTCTTCCCCGCTGCCGGTTGCGCCAGCAGAACCCACGTCCTGATCAGTAAAGCAGCCAGCGCCGATGATGGGAGAATCGCCGACTCTGCCGGAAATCTTCCATGCAAGACCCGAAGTAGTGGTGCCGCCAGACATCTCGCCCTTTTCATTCACGACCGAGCAATGAATGGTTCCCGTCGGCGGATTCAATACGCGAGAGATGGCTTTCATGCGATCTTCGGGAGCGATGCCGAGGTCGGCGGCGACTTCATACATGCGATCAATCTTTTGTTGACGCGCCTGGGGAGAGCTGGGCGGGGCATTGTTATGCGGGACGGGTACCGGGGGCTTCCAATTGGGATCGCTGATGCCGGGGCCCCAGCTGTCCTGGTTGGACATTGTTTCCTTCCACAGCAACCAGGTCTTGCGCGAGTGCTCGGTGAGCAGATTCTCTTTGGGGAATCCGTGAGCGACGGCGAATTTCTGGGCGCCTTCGCCGACGAGCATCACATGATTTGTCCGTTCCATCACCAGGCGAGCGACAGCCGAAACATTCTTAATGTTGCGCACGCCGCCTACCGATCCGCCGCGTCGCGTGGGGCCATGCATCACGCAGGCGTCGAGTTCAACTTCTCCATCTTCGTTGGGCAGGCCACCGAGGCCAACGCTGTCGTCATTGGGGTCGTCTTCCTGCGCGCGGAGGACCCAGAGGACGGCGTCGAGAGTGTCGTGTCCGCGGCGGAGGAGTTCATAAGCGCCGTCGGAGCCCTGCATGCCTGTGTTCTTGGAGATAATGACGGCTTTCTTGGGGCCGACCGCTTCGGTGACTATTTTTGATTGCTTGGAACTCGATTCATTTTGCGCGGCGGCACCGGCAGCGAGTCCGGCGGATGTGAGCGCGACGCCGGAGATGAATTTTCTGCGATCCATGTGAGCCTCGGGCTTGTGAGTAGTTGGGCGAAAGGATAGCACGGAGTTCAAGTTTCGAGTTTCGAGTTTCGCGACAAGCATTCAGTAACCGGCAGTTTGCGTTGCTGTGGGCAGGATGCCCACAGGACAGCCGGCGAGACGCCGGCGCTACGATTGGGTGCGCTTGAGTTGGCCGCAGGCGGCGTAGATGTCTCGGCCGCGGGGACGGCGGATGAAGGCGGGGATACCGGCGTCGATGAGGATTTTTTGGAAGGCGTGCACACGGGAGTCGGAGGGCGTCGAGAACGGAATCTCCGGGCCGGAGTTCCAGGCGATGAGATTCACTTTGGCTGAATCCGCTTTGTCGCCGAGGGCGCGGATGATCTGGACGACTTGGCGGGCGTTATCGGGCGAATCATTCTCATTGTCGAGCAAGACGTACTCGAAGGTGAGGCGTTCACGATTGCGCAGGGGGAAGGCGCGGGCAGCTTCGACGAGAGAAGCAATATCCCACTTCTTGTTTATGGGAATCAGTTTGGTGCGCTCTTCGTCGTTGGAGGCGTTGAGCGAGATTGCGAGTTTGGGACGCACGGGTTCCTGGCCGAGATCGTAAATGCGGGGCACGACCCCGGAGGTGGATACGGTCATGCGAGATTGGGGAAAGCCGACGCCTTCGACGAGGAGGCGAACAGCTTTGATGAAGGCGTCGTAGTTGTTGAAGGGCTCTCCTTGTCCCATGAAGACGATATTGATACGTTCCTTATCGAGATCAACTGAATGGTCATTGAGGATGGCTGTGATCTGTCCCACGATCTCCCCCGCTGTGAGATTGCGCTTGAGGCCGAGGAGGGCCGTCATGCAAAACTTGCAGTTGACCGCACAGCCGACCTGGCTGGAGACACAGATGGTGGCACGATCATAATTTTTCTTATTCGAATCACTGGTAGGCTCTTCTTCGTCGCCCGCGTCGGTTCCGTCGCCGGCTTCGCCCCCGTCGCCCTCGGGCATCCACACGGTTTCGACACTTTGGCCATCAGGAAATGCGATGAGGTATCGGATGGTGCCGTCGACGGAGACAAATTTCTTGTCAATCTTCGGCGCCGAGAGCGTGATTCTCTGTTCCGTCATCGCTGCACGAAGAGATTTGGGAAAAGTGGTGAGCTCATCGAGCGAAGAAATGCGCTGCCGATAGATTGCATGGAAAAGCTGCTGCGCCCGATATGCAGGTTGACCTAGTTGGCCGACTAGGTCTGTAAGCTCTTGATTACTAAGGCCTAAAATCTCGGTCGCTGATGTTTCCATAGAGCATCCAATAAATTGCCGAGGGCAGAGATGGAGTGACCTCCGCAACGGCGCTTCCGAGTGTTAGTTTAACACTTCGCCTGCAAGTTGCTGATTCATAAGGCCAATCGCTCAGGGTGAGAAGCTGAAAGCTGTGTAACAATTATAGATATGGTTGCTGACGTAAGAAGTGCTGACGTAAGAAGCATTAAGAAACATGTTCTGCCTAACGGATTGACGATCCTGACGGAGAAGATGCAACACATCCGCTCGGTTGCGATCGGGATCTGGCTGAAGACCGGCTCTCGCCACGAAGATGCAGAGGTGAACGGGATCTCGCATTTTGTGGAACACATGGTCTTCAAGGGAACGCGAAACCGCAGCGCGCTGGATATTGCCAAGCAGATGGATTCTATCGGCGGCAATATGGACGCGTTCACCGGAAAAGAGACGATTTGCTTTAACGCGAAAGTCCTGGATGAACATCTGCCGATCGCAATGGATGTTCTCTGCGACATCGTCCTGAATCCCCTTTTTGAAGCCAAGGACATTACGCGAGAAAAAGGCGTGATCCTGGAAGAGATCAAGATGGATGAGGACAATCCTGATTACCTCGTCCACGAAATCTTTACGCAGAATTTCTACAAGGACCATCCGCTGGGAAAGCCGATCCTGGGAACGAAAGACACAGTAAGAAAACTCGACCAGGAGGCGGTGCTGAATTTTTATAAAAAGCGGTTCTCGCCGGGAAACCTGGTGATATCGGCAGCGGGAAGTCTGGACCACGACAATTTCGTCGAACTGGTGAAGGAACGCTTTCAGGGCCTGAAACCGGGCTCAAATGGCTTTCATGAGTTGCCGCCGAGCATCGTGGCGAAGATCGTTACCCGCAACAAGAAGTCGCTGGAACAGGTGCAGATATGCCTGGGAGTGCCGTCGCCGCATATATCGCACGAAACGCGATATGTTTCCTTCATCCTGAATACGTTGCTGGGCGGCGGAATGAGTTCGCGACTTTTTCAGAAGATCCGAGAGGAACAAGGGCTGGTGTATTCGATATACAGCGATTTGAATCCTTATCGTGATACCGGATGCATGTGCGTCTATGCGGGAACCTCAGCGGAGTCTGCGCCGAAGGTCGTGAGCCAGATCGTCAGTGAATTCCACGGGCTAAAAAATGACCGCATTGCGGAAGATGAGTTGCGTCGGGTGAAAGACCAGTTGAAAGGCAACTTGATGTTGAGCCTGGAATCGTCGACGGCTCGCATGTCAAACCTGGCAAGGCAAGAGATGTACTTTGACCGGTTCTTCGACCTTGACGAGATCATTGAGAGAGTCGAGGCAGTCACCTCGGACGATCTGATCGAGCTTGCGAATACGATGTTCAAGCCGGATTCGATCGCAGTGACGGTACTGGGAAATCTTGATGGCATGAAACTTTCCCGAGAAGCGCTGGCGTGTTGAACCGGTTTCTCGTTTCTGGTTTCTCGTTCCCAGTAGCAGGCGCTCTCAAAGCCAATTCTGATTGGCTTCCTAACAATATTTGTCACCCTGTGGGGAGTCTAGCTCTACAACGGCAAAACCAAAATTTCCCTTTAAGTTGTTGGCAGGTGAGGGTATAACGTTACGGACGTTTGCTGCTCATGCCGCTGTGCCAGTCATTCTGGCATGGTACTCAGATTGCAGTGAATCACGTTCAGGGATTGCCTGCACCGGAACACAGCTACTTGCTGACTGAGGAAATGAATGCGAAAGCAACGAGGATTTTCTCTCATTGAATTGCTGATTGTTGTGGCAATCATTTTGGTAATCGCGGCAATCGCCATACCGAATTTGATGAAGGCGCGCATAGCGGCAAATCAGGCATCGGCAGTAAGTTCGCTGCGCACCATGGTCACTTCCAATACGAACTACCACACCACTTTCGCAGGCTTTGCTCCAACCCTGTTAGCACTTGGTGGAACCAGTCCGGCAGTTTGCTTAAATGCGCCGCCATCCCCTACTCAAGCTTGCTTGATCGATGCAGTGCTGGCTAACGCAAGCAGCCCCGCTACTGCAAAGAGTGGATACTACTTTACTTACAATCCTGTCGGCGCGCCAAGTCCAACGGGAACTGTTCCAGATTACAGCGTGAATGGAGATGCATCTTCTCCCAACGTCACCGGCGACTTGCATTATTGGGTTGACCAAACCGGTGTGATTCGGAGTAACACGACTGTTCCCGCGAGCAGTGCTGATAATCCGATCAATTAGTGGTGAGAAGCGGTTTCTGGTTTCTAGTTTCTCGTTTCCCGCAAACCAACAGCAAAGCTCAGCGGACCGTCGCTTCCACGATCATCTGACAATTTGAGTCCGACAGAATGGCAAATATTGTCATGTTGCAAGCCGGAGCACACTGGAGACGAGCTTCCAAACATTACAATCACCTGTAATCGGTTGCGGCAGCGGGGTTTAAATCTTTACAATTGAACTTCACTGCTTGGCATGGCAAATGCAGTAATCTAGAACGGAGTCTGATCCTCGCTAATTTCAAACTGAACCTGAACGTGTACTTGAGGAGATTAAATTAATGCGTAAGCAAAAGGGTTTCTCACTAATCGAACTGCTGATCGTCGTAGCGATCATCCTGATCATTGCGGCCATCGCCATTCCCAACCTG
>JAOAPH010000214.1 GCA_025462835.1 Candidatus Angelobacter sp.
CACCCGCAAGAACAGAGGCGGTCATGCGAATCTCCCGGCTGGATAAATCGCAGGTGGATGAGCAGACCGCCGAAGTCTACGATTGGTTCCTCCAATCGCGCGGGAACGTGCCCAACATGTTCCGCACCGCCGCCCACCGTCCTGAGATCATGCAGACCGCCGTTGCGCATCTGCGCGCGATCCTGGAGACGGGCACCGTTCCGAAGAAGATCAAGCAACTCGTAATCACCCGCACGTCGCAAGTAAACCGGTGCGAGTATTGACTTGACTCCCACAGCGTCTTGGCAAGACGGATCGGCTACACAGACGACCAGATCGAAAATCTCAAAGACTTCGAATCTCGCGACGATTTCACTGATCGCGAAAAAGCCGCGTTGCGTCTGACGGACCGCATGACCATTGACCCCAACAACGTGGATGACGCGCTTTTGGCGGATGTCCGGAAACATTTCGACGAAGGCGAGGTCGTCGAACTGCTCGCCGCCATCGCCTCTTCAATTACTTCAACCGCTTTAATGAGGTGTTGAAGATGGAGCCTAGTGGCAAGTAGTCAGAGGTCAGTAGTCAGTAGCAAATAGTCAGTAGTCAGAAGGGCCGGTCTTGTACAATCCTCCGATGATTTTCCGATGCTATGCTCTGCTGACCCTCATCTCATCAGCCACCGCTGGATGTATTCCGTTTGATCAGGCGGCAAAGAAAATCGGCGAGAACGTTTGCGTTACCGGCAAAGTGCTGAAAGTCTCTTCCAGCCAGCGATCGGGTACGCAATTCCTGAATTTTTGTGAGGACTACAAGACGTGCTCGTTCACTGTCGTCGTCTTCGCACGCGATCTGAAGGATGTCGGAGATGTGCGCCCGCTGGAAGGCCAAACCATTGAGATCCATGGGAAGGTGAAGGATTACAAAGGTCAGGCAGAGATTGTCCTTTCCGACTCGCGACAACTCCGCGGAAGCACCGCGAAACTTCCATCATTGCCCAAGAATTTTGACGTGGAGAACCAGGGCAAATACAGCGCCGGACAATTTAAGACGCCCACCGCGCCAAAGCCCAGCCACAAAAAGACTCCTAAGGATAAGATCGACACGACTACTGCAGAAAAGCCCGATCCTGATCCTCCACCGCCGCAATAGGCAAATAAAAGAGGGCAGCTCTCGCTGCCCTCTTGGAAATCCCATTGTGTAGTGCCGACTACATAGCAGCTGCTTGCTTTTCTGCCATGTCGCCAATGACTGGAATATGCCATTTCTGATTTTGCAGAGCCTTGATGGCTGCAACCACAGCGAGAATGAATATCGCCAGCGAGAAAAACGGCAGGATTATCCATCCAAGAACGGGAATGAAAGTCAATATCGTGTGTCCCACGATAGAGACCAGCCCCAGGAACAGCCCTTGAAACGCGTGAAAGCGAATAAAGGGGTTTCTGTTGAAGGGTTCCAATACAAGGAAAATGATCGCTGGAATAAAGAAGTAGGCCAGCAATCCTGCAACATTGTCATTCAATCCTGAAGCCGCCGGCGTTGCTGCGGCTGGTGCCGCTACCTGGCTCTTGCCGCAAGCTGCGCAAACGGTGGCCCCATCCGCCATCTGCGCGCCACATCCTGAACAAAACTGTGCCATCTCCGTACCCCTTTCGGCATCTCTGAAATATCATCCGCACCAACGGCGGCACGTTACCAGAAAACCGGGAGCAAAGCAAAAACGAAAAACTCTCTTTGCACCAAAATAGAAAAGACCGCTTTCGCGGCCTTTCGAATTCTATCCGCAACAATTGCTCAAATCACCCGTCGCGAGTTCGCCTTCTTGCGGCAGTCTTCGCATAGTCCGTAGATCTGGAATGTATGCCGGGTGGTTTCGTAGTGAAACTTGCGGCCGATCTCCTGCTCTGCCTTGTCCACCTCTGGCGAAAAGAATTCCACGGAGCTGCCGCAATCGGTGCAAACCATGTGGTGATGACTTCGGCGGTTGTGCTGATGTTCGTAGCGGGCGATGCCATCGTGAAAAGCTACTTCGCTGGCCAGTCCACATTCTGCAAAAAGTTTCAGCGTGCGATAGACAGTAGTGAATCCGATCTTCGGATCGCGTTTCTTCACCAGCCGATGCAACTCGTCAGTGGACAAATGCTCACGGGTCTCGAGGAAGGCGCGCAGGATGGTGTCGCGCTGATCGGTGTGTTTCAGCCCCACCTTCTTCAGGTGGCTATGGAATAGCTCCTGGGCCTCGCGCAGAGACTCGCGCGATATCGAAACATGATCATCGATCCGTTTTTGCAGCATGATTTATTTTAGCTTCTTAATACCAGTTTGCGAAGGATTGCGGCCAACCGCGCCCATCAGCATACCATCCGGCAATTCTCTTCTCCGAAATCTAAATTGTTGCCATGACAACGGCTTCTGCCCTTACAATCAAAAAAATGGCCACAACTGCTCTGGGTCGCCCTCCCATCCACCGAAAACTCGCTCTCGCCATTCGTATTACTGCACTGCTGCTGTTTGTCGTGCTGGTCGCCTTTTTTTCGGCGGGATATTGGTTCTACCACGCCGCGACAGCTGCCCTCCCGCAAGTGGACGGTACTATCGCGGTGCAGGGCCAAGGGCTTTCTGCGCCTGTTACCGTCAATCGGGACGCGCAAGGGATGCCGCACATCTCTGCCGCCAATATCGAGGACTTGATGTTTGCGCAGGGTTACGTGACCGCGCAGGACCGCTTGTGGCAGATGGACGTCTCCCGTCGATTCGGATTGGGCGAGCTGTCGGAAATTTTTGGTCCCGGACTCTTGCAATCCGACCGCCGACATCGTTACTTGCAACTCCGCGCCGCGGCCGAGCGCGGCCTGACTGCGCTTCCCGATCGCGATCGGCATCTTCTTGATGCCTACACGCGCGGCGTGAATGCGCTGATTGAAAGCCAGCGCGACCGCCTGCCCATTGAATTCCGGGTCCTTCGCTACACTCCGCGTCCGTGGACTCCCGTGGATTCGGTCATCATCGGAATCAACATCTCTGAGAGCCTAAGCACCAGCTTCCCCGGAGAGCACACGCGCGAGCGGCTGCAAGCAAAGCTTGGGCCGCAACTTTCAGCGGATCTCTACATCAACAGCTCATGGCGAGACCGCCCGCCATCCTCGCTACCGCGACAACAGCAATTCACTCCACCGCCGACGGAGGAAAAAACTCCGCCCAGCAGCACTGATGAAGATAAAGAGCAATCGCTTCTCGGTCACCCTGAAACGCAAGACCTCTGCGACAGCTGCATCGCCGGTTCGAATAATTGGGTGGTCTCCGGTGCGCATACGACGACAGGAAAGCCGCTGCTTTCCAATGATATGCATCTCAACCATTCCATTCCCAACGTTTGGTATGAGGTGCACCTGAATTCCGGCGACTACGATGTTGCCGGTGTGTCCTTCCCGGGATTTCCTTTCGTTATCGCCGGACACAATCAGCGTATCGCCTGGGGAATGACGAACGTTGGCCCTGACGTTCAAGATCTCTTCATCGAAAATTTCAATAGTGCAGGTGAATACGAAACGCCCAGCGGATGGCAGAAACCGGAACAGCGTCACGAGGTCATTAAGGTAAAAGGCGCAGCGGACGAGGTCTTCGACGTTGCCGTCACGCGGCACGGCCCGGTTGTCAGCAACCTCTTCCCTGGCGAGTCGCGCAAACTCGCGCTGCAATGGACGATCTATGATCCGCGCGCGCTCTCATTCCATTTCTACGAACTAGGGTTGGCGAGAGACTGGCAGGAGTTTCGCGCCGCTATCTCCGCCTTCGGAGGCCCCACCCAGAACAGCGTCTTCGCAGATGTTGACGGACACATCGGATACCAGACCGCTGGATTCATTCCCGTGCGCGCTTCGGGCGACGGCGCTGTTCCCGTTCGCGGCAATGACGATTCTCATTCCTGGACCGGGTATATTCCGTTCGACAAATTGCCCAGCGTTTATGACCCGCCTAGCGGGGTGATCGGCACGGCAAATGGCCGCATCGCTCCGGACGGATATCCCTACCTGGTTGCTAACGAGTGGGGAGCGCCGTATCGCACGGAACGAATCTATAAAGTTCTGGAATCGGGCAAGAAGTTCAGCTCTAGCGACATGTTGGCACTGCAATTGGACGACTACTCGGAATTCGACCGCCTTTGCGCCGATCATTTCGTTTACGCCATCGACCATTCCAAGAATGCTTCCAAGGAAGTCCATCAGGCGGCGGACTTGATGCGTGGGTGGGACGGACACACCGGCCAGAATTCTGTTGCTACGGCTCTCACCGTGCTCTCACGACGGAAATTATGGAAGCTGATGTTGGAGCCGAAACTTGGTCCGCAGTGGGAGGAGTACATCTGGTTCAACTCCAGCGTGGCCATGGAAAGACTTCTGTTGAACAAGCCGCAGCGATGGCTCCCGCCGGGATACACAAACTTTGACGATCTTCTGGTCGCCGCTGTCGATCAAGCCATCAATGACAAGCTGAACGTCGCCGCCCACGGCAGCGAGCTCAAGAAATGGCAGTGGGGAGAATTCTCCCGAGTGGACATCCGTCATCCGATTTTCGGCGGGATGCGAACTCCTCCAGTAGCTTTCCTTCAACATCTGGTTGGGCCCGGCGACCACCCGCAATCCGGAAACGGCAGTCTCACTGTCAAAGCAGCGGGCAAGACTTTTGGCGCCTCAGAGCGCATGACTACTGACTTCGCTGACCTTGACGCCTCCACGCTGAACATTGTGGTCGGCGAATCCGGACAGGTCTTCAGCCCACATTATCTTGACCAGTGGCCGGCCTGGTACAACGGCAAGACGTTCAAGCTGCCCTTCTCCAGCAACAGCGTAGAGCAATCTGCCGCACACAAGTTGATTCTCCAACCCTAACGGGGGCCCAATCCATTGCGGAAGATTCGGCGCGCCATGATCGTACCCCAGGGGCTAAAGCCCTGTTGTATATAGCGACTTGTGGCACGACTAAAGTCGTGCCCTCTCAAAGCAACAGCGTTGGGCTGGTCGGCGGATTTCAGGCGGCTTGAGGCACGAGTGAAGTCGTGCTCTCTCAATGCATTCGGTCGTCCCTGCGGGACTCTTGATCAAAACAACGGTATTGAGTTGATTTGTATTTGCGGCGGCTTGGCGGAACGCTTCTGAATTAATCTACTTCCTTCACGTCCACAACCTTGCCCGATGTCAGGATTGTCGGATTTGTCTGCGGAAGATCGGTTGCAGTGTCATAGACTTCGATGACGCCGCCTTGAATGATATAGACAACGGTCCGGTTCTTGATGGGAGTGATTGCCTGCACGTCACCGAATGCGGGCGCGTTGGTGTTGCCGGTGATCATGGATGCCGTCGATTTGCTGATGTCGTAAACCCACAGACATCTTCCCCCTGAGTTGGTGCAGGCTCGTGCCCCAATGTAAAGCTTGTTGTTCGCCCCCAGACCCATTGTGGTGTGAAGTCCGTCGCCAATTGGTAGAGGATTTAGAGGCGGTGTGAGTGTGCTTAGGGGTAGGACAGAAAGCTGACCCGTCGGGGGATTAGCCGAAATATCTGTGCCTGCAACGTACAGATTGTTAGCATCCGCAATTCCTGCCGTCGCAGCTCTCAGCGGAACTGTGCTGGTCACGCTCTTACGGGAGAGATCCACCACGGCGATTCCCGCCGAAGTGCCGCCACATTCCTTTCCGCAATTAAGAACGTAAGCTTTTGTGTCGTCGCTGCTGATAACAGCGGTATACGGACGGTCGAAACTGTTACCGCCAACGCTAAGGATCGCACTGGTATTCGCAGGGTCAATGTACGTGACGGCATTGAAGGTGTCACTGAAAGCGAGGATCATGCTGCCGCTCTTTGTCATGACCAGACGCCGGACTCCGGGGATGGTAGCCGGATCACCGGGAATGAGCGTTGGTGTAGTACCGGCGGCTGCGCTCAGATCCACAACCGCGATCTTGCCCAATGCCGGGAGCGCCGCAAAAGCGAACCTTGCGTCTGGAGTGACAACGATGCTTTCAGTTGGTGCTTGCAACGTGGCAAATGCGCCAGGAGTAGACTCTGTGGTGTTGTCGATGATTGAGAGGCCGCCAGTGTTTCCGCTATAGACTAGCGACTTCTGGTTAGACATCACAACCAAAATCTGAGGCTGGCTGATGGGGATAGGCGTGCCTACAATCAAGTCTTTTTGCGCGTCGATGATTTGAACCGCACTGGAAAACTGGTTCAATAAGAACGCGCGTTTGGTCGCACTCACAGTACCGGTCGTTGTAGTTGACGAAGAACTGGACGATCCGCCGCAACCCACGGAAACCAGCAGCAAACAGATACAGATAGAAAACAAGACTAAGAATGCCGGCTTCAACTATGACTCCTCATCATTCCACCCGGGGCTTCGCGGTATTGCTGCTGGCCCAAGTACACATTGTTGATCGTGTGAATGCAAAATTATAACAGCAAGAACTCACGCCCCTGAAGAAGCGCTCCAGACAACATACGATTTTCATCTGATATTCTGTTCACATGTCCTCTGATCTGCTTAAGCGGCTTGAAGCGGCGCCGGTACTCTGCGACGGGGCCATGGGCACGCTTCTGTATTCGAAGGGTATTTTCATCAACCGTTGTTATGACGAGCTGAATCTATCCCAACCGGACCTCATCCGCGGTATCCATTCAGAGTACTTGGCCGCGGGCGCGCAGGTAATAGAGACAAACACCTTTGGCGCCAATTCGTTTCGTTTGGCCCGGCATGGACTCGCGGACCGGGTCCGCGACATCAACATCGCCGGAGCCCGCTTGGCTCGCGAGGCAGTTCACAAAAAAGGCGATGATCCATTCGTTGCCGGATCCATCGGGCCTATCGGGGTGCGCATTGAGCCCCTTGGAAAGACTTCCCTCGATGAAGCCTGTGCTTCGTTTCGCGAGCAAGCGATAGCCCTTGCCGAAGGTGGCGTCGATCTCTTCATGCTGGAAACCTTCGGATATCTCGAAGAGATCCACCAGGCGATCATCGCGTGCCGCGCCGCAGACCCCAAAATCCCGGTGGTCGCGCTGGTTACCATTGATGAAGACGGCAATTGTCTCGATGGCTCCAGCCCGGAAACTTTCGGCTCCAAACTCGACGAGTGGGGCGCAGACGTAATCGGATGCAACTGCAGTGTTGGCCCGGTAGCAATGCTGGAAGCGCTGGAGAAGCTGCGCCAAGTAACAGAGAAACCGGTGGCCGCGCAACCCAACGCAGGCATGCCGCGTTCCATCGAAGGACGCAACATATATCTCTGCTCACCCGAGTACATGGCCAGCTATGCGAAGAAATTCGTAAAGGCGGGCGTGCAACTCATTGGCGGATGCTGCGGAACTACGCCTGACCATGTACGCTCCATGCACTCTGCGTTACGCAACACAGATGTGAAATCCACCAGCTTTCACGTGCACACAGCGCATCAAGCCGAGTCCCAGGTCGTAGTACCGGCGCTTGAAACGCGATCAAAAGTCGGCGCCAAGATCGCGAACGGAGAATTCCTCTCCCTGGTGGAGATAGTTCCGCCCAAGGGCATTAATCCAGCAAAAGAGATTGCCGGCGCGGAATTCCTGAAATCGGTAGGTGTGGATGCCATTAATATTCCGGACAGCCCTCGCGCTTCCGCGCGTATGAGCAACGTGATGCTGTGCATACTGATCCAGCAACAGGTTGGCATCGAAACAGTCCTGCATTACACCTGCCGCGACCGCAATGTGCTCGGCATCCAGTCGGATCTGCTCGGAGTTTCGGCCATTGGATTGAAGAACGTGCTCTGCATTACGGGCGATCCGCCGAAGATGGGCAACTATCCGGATGCAACCGCTGTCTTCGATGTTGATTCCATCGGCTTGGTCAACATCGCGCACAATCTCAATCGCGGATTAGACATTGGTGGTAATCCGGTCGGGAGTTCGACGGGATTCACGATCTCAGTGGGCGCGAATCCCGGAGTCGATGATCTGGATGAGGAGATTCGCCGATTCGAATACAAGGTCGAGGCCGGCGCCGAATTTGCGATCACTCAGCCGGTATTTGATCTGGCACTGCTGGAGAATTTTCTGCGAAGGATCGAGCACTGCCGGATCCCGGTAGTCGCGGGGATCTGGCCGCTGACCAGCGTTCGCAATGCCGAGTTCATGAAGAACGAACTGCGAGTATCAGTGCCCGATTCAATCATTGAGCGTATGTCCCGCGCTAACACTGCGGACGCAGCCCGGGCTGAAGGCGTCGCCATTGCCCGCGAGATGCTAGTCGCAGTCCGCGGCAGTTGCCAGGGAGCGCAGATCAGCGCGCCGATGGGACGGTACAGTTCCGCTGTCGACGTCTTGGAAGCATTGGGCGGCAGCCGCGGAACTTCAGCCAGCCAGTAAGCTTCGCAAGGAGCGAGGCAAGGAGCGGGAATATGACTCCTACACTCAGCGGTTCGATATCCATTCTCTTCCTGTATGACGTCTCTGAAGAGATTGGGCTCGACCAATTGCGGACTCTGCTGAATGCGGCCACCCTGGAACAGGGCATGAAGCACGCCGCCGCTGAGCAGTTCTTCTTTCAGCGGCCTCCGGTGATCGAACCTTCCCAACCGCTCACTCTCGGGAACCACGAACGATTGAACGTACAACTCAAGTACTACGACTACGGAGTCATGAGCGTGGCCTTCGAGGTCCCTTTCGCCGGCGAATGGCAGGAGTTGATCAGCCTTTCCAGCCAGTGGATGTCAGGCAGTGAATTCGAGCGGCAAGCTTCCCGGATCGCACATGAAAGAGTCGGGCGCGCGACTGCGGCCTTTATCAACCCTTATTCCGAGTGGCTGAGTGAAGACTATTTCGTATTTAAATTGAAGGACATTGCTGGCGCCCCATCTGCGGACGAGTTGGTCGCGGAGTGTGGAGAAGAGATCGCGCAGATCGTCCGCGGAGAAAAAGGAAAACTCTCGCGCAACGAATATGCCGAAATACTGCAATCCGCGCTGTCGTACTATCCGGATGATCTTGCGGTGATTGGCTGGAACGCCGCGTTCATCTACGACTCCACCCCGGAGGCGGAAACCTCATTGCAGCTCTTGGAATACGCGAACTCACAACTACTGGAATTTCGACGATATGATGAATTGCTGTCACGCGAATTGGCAAAGCACTATCGTTCGTTAGGACGCGGCAACAGTATCCTGGATCGGTGGCGGACATCGCGCGAGGCTTCGCGACTTCTTTCCGTCTTACTGGAAGTAACCGAACTTACCGAGCGCGTGGACAACGCCATCAAATTCCTCAGCGACATGTTCTCGGCGCGGTTCTACCGGCTCGCTGCGGTCAAGATCGGAGTGCCCGACTACCGGAACCTGGTGATGCAGAAGCTGAAGACGGCGGAAGACCTCCACAACTTTCTCATCGACGAATTCCATCAGAGCCGGGCTTTCATCCTGGAACTGCTCGTGGTGATCATCTTGATCATCGAGCTTGTCTACGCGTTCCGCGGCAAAGGCTAGCCGGCGCTTCAGCCGGCCAACTTCTCCGGCGTATTCTGGTCGGCGCGAAATCTCAACAGCGCGCCGATGTTCCCGGCTTTCGCAAATTGGCCATCGTCAACATGGAGGATGTTCGCGCCACTGCGCAGGGCGAACCCGATCAGCGCGTCACCGATATCATCCTGCTCGCGCGTCTGGTGCGCGC
Source organism: Candidatus Angelobacter sp. (assembly GCA_025462835.1). Taxonomy (GTDB): domain Bacteria; phylum Acidobacteriota; class Terriglobia; order Terriglobales; family Acidobacteriaceae; genus JAICLA01. The sequence goes on from JAOAPH010000214.1 coordinate 9,669, forward strand.
AAATCGCGCACTTCTCCACCAACCGCGTGTCCAGATGGCCGCAATGCGTACACTCCACCGCGCGCGCGGCAAATGTATTGCCGATCAGAAGTGTCTGCACTTCGCCTCGCTCCAGGGAAGTAAGAACATGGCGCAATCCAAGCGAGCCTCGACCATTACGCTGCGCCTCGCCGATCACTTCGCGGATGCGAGCCTGTTGTTCGCTCAGGCGGTTTTCATCCAGCAACCTGGCCGCATGCTCCTGAACTTCTCGCACCGACGCAAGCGCCGGATCCAATGTGATCCTGCCAATAAAACACTGTTTCAAGTACGCATGCAGATGGGGCTCGATTTCCGGCCACATCTCCGGGCGGCATCCGATGATCAAGGAATCCATCTGTCCTTCGGTGCGGATCTCGAGCAGCCGCTCCGTCACTCGTTTCACATGACGCATGACGCCATTGCCCACATGGCGCTCGACGTGTCCCGCTTCATATCCATTGAAGCCATCGCTGCGGACATTGCGTCCGATCTCATCCGCGATCTGCTCGCGCTCGGTCACTTCATCCATGAAGAGATCCAATATGCGCGCCCTCTCGCGGTCAACCAATGCAACTGAACATCGCTTGGCCGCGAGCACCGCATCCGCAATTGGCTTCAGGTGAAAGCGGCTGTTCACATGCAACTGCGTGTTGCCTGCGATCTCAGGAATGTCGAACTCGCGCCAGAGATCTTTTTCTGAACAGGAAAAGATGGCCTTAGCCCGCGAATGGTTTCCGTGCAGGTGTTCGGCAATCTCGAGAATGCGTTGCAGATCGCTCCGGAGGCGGACACGGTTCCCGTCTGAGTTCCCGTTGCGGCTGTGCCGGTGAATGGCTTGTTCGACTAAGTCTTTCACCAGAATGGTTTCTTCGCGGTGAGAAAGGTTTTGCGGAACTTGCGGTTGAAAATAAAAAGTGATTGCGCCAGACTCCGGCGATTCGATCTCGGCCAGTTGCCGGAGTTCTTCCTGCCACTGCATAGTCATATCCCTCCAGTATTTCCGTGCGGTGTCTTACTGTGAGATGCGGCTAAGCCACGGATGAGTACTGTAGCAATTTTTTCTTTAGCGAGTTGTTGTCTGGAAGTTTTTTCATCAGATGTTCTCGTGCGCCGTTGATGCTCTGACGTACTTGCTCCACGGAATGGACGTTGATCTGGGCGATCTCCTCTACGGTAAATCCTTCGATCGCGAAGAGCACAAACGCTTCCCTCTCATCGGGCTTGGCCCCCCGGAGCGCTTGTTCCAGCTGGTCGATGTATTCGTCGCTGGCGGCAATCTGTTCCGGGGTTGCCCGCCCTGGGTCCGAGATCATATCTTCACGCCTCAATATTTCGCCCGGTTGGTGATACTGCAGGAAGGATTCATCGCTAGCGGTGACGTTCGGCGTTACCACCGGCTGTTCCAAGGAAACATTCGACAAATCAATGCTGTTTCCGCTGGCCAGCATCCGGATGGCATGGATGCAAAGCCGATAGATCCATTTTTCCAGCGAAATATTCGATGGGCGCTTTTCAACTGACAGCGCTGCCGTTGCCACTTCGTCGATCACTTCCTCCCGCGAGATCGACCTCGGAGTGATTTGCCCATTGGCTTCCCGATACACCAATTCCCTCGCCACGAAGCGCTCAAGCCGTGGAAGCTTGGCAGTCAAATATTTGCGGACGTCCGATTGCACGCTGTCGCGATTTTCCAGTTCAAACGAGGCTGCCGAAATCTCTTCCTGTGTCGCCTCCCCATTGCCATGCGGGGGCAAAACACTGTCGATACCGTCATCACTTTGCGCTCGCGTCCGCGGCACTTGAGGAATGGGCGACAGCGCTTCCGCCGCTATCCCTTTATCGCGAACCCATTTGTGGCCATTTCGTAAAAGATCCTTGTGCCGATTGAGTTGACTCGTCAACTCGGCAAATGCGGCTTTCACGGCCGCCTCTCCACCCGAGCCCTCAGCCTGCGCGAAAAGCTGTCCCGTAGGCAGCCGGAGATTGAGGCCGACTGTCAATCCATTCTGCGGGGCCGAATCGAGCGTGCCATGCAAGTGGACGAGGTCAGGACTAAACGCCTTGAGCCGGGGCTCCAATTTTCCTATGTGTTGTTGGATCTCTTTTTCTATGTCGGGGGACTTTGCGGCCTTATAGCTGAAATGTAAATTCATTTGAGCCTCACTTGTTGGGAGAGGGTCCCGAAGAGCCGGGATATTTTCGGGCGACAATCGCCCGCTATGGTTTCTTCGTCTTCGCAGATATTACTCCTAATTCAGAAGCAACATAGCAATTGGAAGTTGCAAGTTCTAAGGTGAACAGATTTGGAATTTGGATTGCGTGATGGATGTGAATTGCGGGGCGGGGTTCCTAGACGTTCACGGTAAACGACGACTCATTCCTCGAAACCCTCTGATAAAGCGTGTCCCGCTCCACCGGCTCGCGGCCTGCTTCTCGGATAAGGCGCTCAAGTTCCGTCCGCGCCATTCCTTGCGGAGTAGTTGCGCCGGCGTCATGGTAAATCTTTTCCTCGATCACGGTGCCGTCGAGATCATCCGCACCGAATCGCAGCGCGATCTGCGCGATTTTCGGGGTCAACATCTGCCAATAAGCCTTGATGTGCTGGAAGTTGTCCAGCAGCAATCGGCTGACGGCGATGTTCTTGATGTCCAGCAATCCTGTGGTTTTCGGCAAATGCTGGAGTGGTGTATTGTCAGGATGAAACGCCAGCGGGATGAACGTTTGGAATCCGCCTGTCTCGTCTTGCAACGTGCGCAGGCGCATCAAATGGTCAACGCGGTCTTCATCGTTTTCCACGTGCCCGTAGAGCATCGTCGCATTCGACCGCATCCCAACCTGATGAACCTCACGCGCGATATCCAGCCACTCACCGCCATCAATCTTGTGATCGCAAATGATGTGACGTACGCGATCGGAAAAAATCTCAGCGCCACCGCCCGGACAGGAATCAACGCCCGCGTCCTTCAATTTCAGCAGCGTCTCTCGCGTGCTCAGCTTGGCGCGCTTCGCCAGAAACGAAACCTCGACCATCGTGAATGCTTTGAGGTGAACTTGAGGAAAGCGTTCCTTCAAACCGCGCACCAGATCCAGGTAGTACTCCAGGGAAAGATCGGGATGCAGTCCGCCCACGATGTGAAATTCCGTGACGGCTTCCGAATAACCCGAAGCGGCCGTCTGCCAAGCTTCTTCCAGCGCCATGGTGTAGGCGCCTGGTGTGTCTTTCTTTCGTCCGAAAGCGCAGAGCCTGCAAGCGGCTACGCAAACATTTGTAGGATTGATATGGCGATTCA
>JAOAPH010000006.1 GCA_025462835.1 Candidatus Angelobacter sp.
GAGTCTTGGCCATCACCATGTCGTCGTATCCGCCGGTGTAGACGATGATGGTCTCGTAATCGATGTCGGCGATGTGGGTGCAAACGCTGTTGAGAAAATGGCGATCGTGCGAGATGACGATCAGCGAGCCTTCGTAATGGTTCAGGAAATCCTGGAGCCAGTGGATGGAGTCCAGATCCAAGTGGTTGGTAGGCTCGTCGAGCAGCAGAGCTTGCGGATGTCCGAACAACGCCTGCGCCAGCAGCACGCGGACTTTTTGTCCACCTTGTAGTTCGCCCATCTTACGTTCGTGAAACTCTTCGGGAATATCGAGACCGTCGAGCAGGATCGCGGCATCGGCTTCCGCGGTGTATCCATCTTCTTCGGCGACGACGCCTTCGAGTTCGCCGAGGCGCATGCCGTCGGCGTCAGTCATATCGGGCTTGGCGTAGATCAGCTCGCGCTCTTCCATCGCCTTCCAGAGAGGCTTGTTGCCCATGATGACGGTGTCGATGACGCGCAGGGCGTCGAATGCGAACTGGTCCTGGCTCAAGACGCCGAGCTTCTTTGGGCGGACGACGCTGCCTTTTTGCGCGTCAATCTCGCCGGTGAGGACCTTCATGAAGGTGGATTTGCCGGAGCCGTTAGGGCCGGTGAGTCCGTAGCGCTTGCCCGGAGTGAATGCGACGCTGACGTCTTCGAAGAGCAGTTTTGCGCCGTAGCGCATGGTTACGTTTGAGACTGAAATCATTGTGGTTCAGGTGCCTTAGTTTCTAGAGAATTTGGATGATTGCGAGGCAGGGATGGAGCGAACTGCGCTTACAAGATCACCATTCTAGAATACCATCCGTCGCCGGTTTCGGCAGCTACCCCCCTCCCCCAGAGATCGCAAAAATGACAAAACAAACGACTTAGCTGATGACGGTCTGCAAATATGACAAAGCAAAGCAGTTAAAGGTAAAAATAGAATTCTAAAGGATTTACATGTCATAAAAGACCCTTCGGCATTGGGCAGTATCCGAGCCGCAAAAGAGTCACAAATAAAAGTAGCTGAGTTCAATTCTTATTGTCAACATATATTTTTATGTATTTGCTTTTAGATATTTCATTAGTGGCGTCCCTGAAGGGACTCGAAATCTAAAACATGCTTTCCCAGCCCATACCTGGTGGGCCAAATAACTCCGTCCTCCGGACTGGAGTGCGGTGCTGACTTTCTAAAAGTAGGACCGGGAAAGCGACCGGTGTTGCTATGCCCGTTCGACTTAGCCCGTGGCAGGCTAGAGGTGGGCACTCGCCGATCTAGTGAATCCCACCCTGTCGCTCGAAAAACGTGAGCGACAAGGGTGGGGCAGCCCCTTGTTGCACCGAGTTACAGAAATGAAATTCCCACGTTAGCTTCGCGAACGTGGGGCACCCGGCACGGGACCCGGCACCCGAAGATAGCGCATAATCGATTCATGACGCCGGATCGATTGGACCACCTGCTCTATAAATGGATTTACCAGGCAAATAAGAGGAGAGAATTCCTTGATTTGCCTATTGGCCTGCTCGAAGACAGCGTTGCAGTTCTGACACGTGTGCTTGGTTTTGAATACCTGAAAGAACAGTTAATTGATGATTGTAATCCTGTCTCATTTTTAGACGATGAAGCCAATCCGCTGAGGAAGTGGCTTTATTCTGCAAGATCAGATGCCCACATAATCCAAGTTCTTGAACTGGCGACTTACTTCAAAATATTTCAAGACGACCCAGCGTTGATGGACAAGGTTCAGAAGCTTAAGTACGACAGTTTTTGGCCCATGTTTTTCGAACTTGCAATGGCAGCACGTCTAAAGAGAGCCAGTCGCGGTCTACAAGAAATTCTTCTGAATCCCGAGACATCGAGCAGCATCGGGGACTTCACTATCAAGGCACCGGGATTTCAAATTCCTTGCGAGTGTTCACGACTGGCGCGTTCACCCCAAATCACCGAATCAAAGCCGCTGGAAGAAAGACTGTCTAATCGAATCAGCGAAGGCGCAAAGCGCTCTCCGATTGCTCTTTGCGTGAAAGTTCGTTCGAGCGAACCACTGACGGGTCGAAACTATAATGATACCCTCCAACTCGTTCGCAAGTGTTTGTCCGATTGTCGAAGTGCCAAGCTGCCCACCGAGTATTGCGCAGGTGCAACGACCGTAAGGTTCGAAGCGCTTACCGAGTCCTCGGAGCAAATGCCGTTCAAGATGGTAGCTGGACGGGTTCAAGACGTTACCGGCGGCGATTGGGATTCGGCAGCACGATTCTCTTGGGTTCCTGCTGCGGTTTCCGCTGAGATTGAAAGCAGAATAGACAGAGGTGAACCATTCGGTGAATTTGAATCCGTTCGTCTATTTATGAAGTTCGGTGCAGCCACCAGGCAACCTGACAACTACTCGCGGCTCACTGCAAAACTGAAAAAGAAACTTAAACAGACGAAAATCTCAGCAGAGCACTTTGGCAAAATTGTCCTCGTTGAAGTTCCTTTCGATTTACGATCGGTTGACGGGGAGAAACTCAAGAGTGCCGTACAAGCGGCGGCGTCCAACTCGAATTCGACTTTAGCAATCATCTTGGCTAACAGAGAACCAAATCCTCAAATTCGTTTTCACTACTCGCAGTCCGGGGCCTTTAATCACGCGGCAGCGACAATGCATCCGCAGTTCGTCGAACTCCTTAACCGAATGGCACAAGGAGAGATGACATTAGACATGCTTCTAGGCTTACCCTATCGTCGATCGTGGGCCGATGCTGCTGTCCACGCAATGCGTGACAATAGTCACGATTGAGCAATTAAGAATTGATCGCGCACCTTTGCAATGACAGAGGTCTATTAAGCACCACGTTGATGGCGAACTCCTCCACTCTGTTCGCACGCAAATCGCGAATCGCAAACCGATTTCCTCATCTTTTAATAAACACCAACGCAATCTCCGCGCTCAAAAGTGCGAGCCCGCCGCAGAACGAAGTCACAATCCGAAAGCCAAAGATGAATTAGTTCTGTGTGACGTATTTTACGGAGGCTCTCAAATTTGCGGAGAGGTCTTCAGGTATCGGGATAGGACCCTCAACGCAAATGTGAGGCCGCAATTGCCGCATCTTGAGATGCGATACAGAACGTTCGCGTCGCGAATCAATCAGCGCCGGAGGCGCGGGAAGCGTCAGCGCTTAGCCCAGCGCGTGAGCGCTGGGTAGGGATGGTGAACGACCGAGCCTCGGAGAGGCGGCAGCTTTAGTCCAGGACGAAGCGCGGATCAAATTCGATATCGTGTTTGCGGAGCAAGGCGATGAATTCATCGGCAAAGTTAAGCTTTTTGTGATGCTCCGCTTGGGTGTCGATGTAGTTGAGAACGGTCTCTTTGTTCGATTGGCTGACGCTGAACGCGCCGTAGCCTTCCTGCCATGCGAATCGGGGATTGTGCTGGCGCATGAATCGGGAGGAGTTCGCCTTGAATGTTTGAATCGATTTTGAAAGCGATATCGTTGCGGGGAGAGAAAACAACACGTGAACGTGGTCGGCGATGCCGCCGACGCCGAGAACGGGCATTTTTTGATTCTGTCCGATTCCAACGAGGTAGTCTCGAAGGGGTTTTTCGAGAGCGCTAGTGATTAGCGGTTGGCGTTCTTTGGTGCTGCAGATCAGGTGGATTAGGTTGGAAGAGTAGGCGTGTCCCATGGCTGTCGTCCCTCCGGGACTTGGAATTGTACGATGCCGTTACCCACCACTGACGTGGTGAGCTTAGCCGCTTCGCTTTCCGCGCCTCCGGCGCTGGGGTTCGCTAAGCGCTGCGCTTTCGGCGCCTCCGGCGCTGGGGTTGGGGCCTCATGTTGATCGTACTTGCTGTCAAAGAAGCCCACCTGTGAAAAACACACAGGTGGGGCACCCGGTCCGACTTTAGTTACTGCCTGCGACGCCTGCGGCGTTCACATGCTGACGGTCTTTCACCTTATCTGCATCCAGCTGCTTCAGCTTCTTGATCTCATAGCTGCCTTGCTCGGGCGCAACTAAAAGCAGGCGTCCATGCCCCTTCATAAATCCGGTTGCCAGTTCCACACGGACGTAATAGTCCTGCCCGGCTTTCAGGTCAACGTCAACGCCAGCTTGCTTGTCATTCGAGCGAAAGACATGCTTGCCAGGAGTAAGTTTCGCCACAAAGAACTTGCCATTATCCATGCGCGCAAGCTCGGTGTCGTCACAATATACAGAGGGCGAAAGTGCGCTTCCCACAAACTGCTTGTAGCGATAGACATAAACGTTGGCTTGGGAGTCTTTGCTCTGATCGGCGGAAGTGTTCTCTGCTTGTGTTGTTGCAGCTGGTGTCGTTGCGGATTGTGGCTGCTGCGCGAATGCAAACGATGTTAGGGAAGCCAGGCTCAAAAGGGCTTTGAAGATTAAATTTCTCATGCGGGTACTACCTCCTGTCGAATTAGGATCTCTGAAATCCAAAGATTGACTATGAAATTCCTGATCATGGATGCCACTTACATGGTCGATGGTGAGGATAGCAATTAAGAGCCCCGGGACAAGATTACGAAGGTGCAGTCCCGCAATTCTTTGCTCTATGTCGGCAGGTGCATCTTCTTGAGAAATTGAGTGTATCGTTGGTCGTTGCGCAGATTTTTCAACAACGGATCGGTCTTGATCTCTGGCAGTCCGGCGTCTCGCTGTTCGTAGGCACGCTGGAGCCATGCAAACGATTTGTCGGGTTCCCCGCGATACGCATATGCCTGAGCGACCTGATAGGCCGCACCAGTTTGATGCTTCGCGATAAGGCCGTCTAAAGCAGCATTCGACTCCTGTTCACGGCCGAGCGCGTGATAAGCCAGTGCCTTACCTGTTAATTGCCCCCACTCGGCTCGTTCCATCTCAAATTCTGCGAGCGCCTGCTGCGGCTTTCCCTGTGCGATAAGAATTTTGCCGAGATTGAGATGGGCATAGGCAGACTGCGGGTTCAGGTCCAGAGCTTTTCGCAGCGCGGCTTGAGCTTCATCGTGTCGGTTTGCGACGTACAGCAGGTCTCCCAGATTCAAATAAGTAGTGGTACGAAGGGGGTCAAGCGGGACCGCCTGTCCATAAATCTTGATTGCCTGGTCGAGTTTGCCCATTACCCTGGATAGCAACGAACGGATGAGGAAGACTTCGGCGCTACCCGGTTCCAGGGCCGCTGCTTTGGTAAGGGAAGTATCGGCGGCGTCCCAATCCCAATCGTAGTAGATTTGCGTCGTCGCCAACGCCCGATAGGCTGAGGCTAAGCCCGGATCGAGCGCAATCGCCCGCTCCGCGTCGGCGCGCGCCTTTCGAAAGCCTTCTGTAACATCGGTCAG
>JAOAPH010000015.1 GCA_025462835.1 Candidatus Angelobacter sp.
GCCGCGCACGTCGATGCACTGGATCAGCAAGTCTCGCGCTTTGTGAATAACGGACAAGTCGTCATCTCCGCTGACACACTTCTCGTTCGCGCACGCGGCGGACAACCCACCTCTGTGCCTATCGCGGAGATCACGGAACTGACCTACGGACGCGCGGCCCTGCACATGATCGATACCGCCGAATCAAAAGAAAAGTTCATCCGCCCGCCAACCGTAATGGTCGATCTCTTCCATGGCCCGCACAAGCATTTTGTCGGAATCCGCTCGCAAACTGCCGACGGTCAAAAGCGGACGCTCTTGATTGAAATGCCCGCCGAATCTTATTTGGGTTTGATCAAACAGCTCATGGCCGTGAGCAAAGCGAAACTCCTCATCGACTCGCACGACGCCTCCTTTATCCCTTCGGAGATGAATGCGACCATCGTCAAACCGAAGCCGCCGACCGGGAAAAAGGGCTCTTACAGTTCGCCATTCGGGATCTGATCGCGCAAAAGAAAATGGGCGGCTCTCGCCGCCCATACTGTTTGTGGTGGCGCAGAGCCTGCCCTGAGCGAAGTCGAATGGGCCTTCAGGCCTGCATTTTCGCCGCATTGAAATGCGGCTTTAGCCGCTGAGGTTCAACAGCAGCGTCAGAAAGTCCTACTTCGATACGCCGGTAACAGTGAACGCCAGCGGAGTCTCCGCCGAAAACGCCACATTCTGTTTGCCGGTTGCTGCCGCAACGCCGGTTCCTGCGCCCGCGCCTACTCCCGCGCCTATCGCAGCTCCTTTGCCGCCGCCCGCCAGTGCCCCGATCAGCGCGCCCGCTGCTGCGCCGCCGCCAATCTTCGTCACATTGCTCTTGGTGTGGCTCTTGCCCTTAAGGCTGCGCGCGGTGGATGTCACCGCTTGGCCATCCACGGAAGTCAATCGGATGGTGAGCGCTCCGGGTACGTGCAACCGCCCGCTGTCTTTGGCATAAGTCACTTTGCCTTTGCACGGCGCGCCTGCTTTGGCCACGGTCGTGCCGTTGATGACAAGATCATTCGCCAGGGAAGCATCGAAGGTGTCGCCCGTCCTCGACCGCTCCGAGCTCAACGACTGTGCCAGCCGGACTGTCACTCTAGATCCGGCCGGAATGGTCATCGCGCTGGCCGACATCATCATCGCCAGTGTCAGGACCAGGATTGTTACCACTGAACGCACTGCATTCTTTGAACTCATGGACAAGAAGCTCCTTTGTTGCTGAATTTTAGTTTGGAAACCTTGGGGGGCCCAATCAGGACAATACACTAGCTGAGTAGCTGTTCTTACATCAGACGCAAGCACTCGTGCAAGCAGCCAATGTATATCCAGAAACTTACCTTTCGCGGCTAGTGTAATCTTTTTCTGACATTCTGCACTAGGAGGCGCATTTCCGCATGATTACGAAGGGGCTTGTCCGAAATCTGTTTTGCTTGTGCATTGGTTTCGCCATATTAGCGGGTGCCCCATCCTTGTCGCTCGGTTCTTCGAGCGACAGGGTGGGAAAGGCGCACCAGAAACCAGCCACCAAGCCCAATCCCCAAGCCGCCGTCGATGCTCTCCACAATCTCTTTGACGCCGACTGGGAATACACCATGCAGCAGAATCCCACCTATGCATCCTACCTCGGCGACCGCCGCTGGAATGACAAGTGGGAAGACGTTAGCCTCGGCAACCTCCAGCGGCAAAATCAGCACACCCAGGAAAATCTGAATAAGCTCACCGCCATCGACCACGCCCTTCTCCCTCTCTCCGAACAGCTCAACTACGACCTATTTAAAAAGAAGAATGAAGACGACGCACAGGAGTTCAATTTCAAAAGCTACCTGATGCCGGTGGACGCGCAAAAAGGCGGCATCCAGACCGCCGACACTATCGCGGAAAATCTTCGCTTTGACACCGTCAAGGACTATGAAGACTGGATCGCCCGCATGAACGCGCTGCCCGTCTATATGGACCAGACCATCGCCCTGATGCAGGAAGGCTTGCGCACCGGAGTGAAGCCGCCCAAAGTCATCATGACGCGCGTCGCCGGACAGATCGATAAACAGATTGTCCCGCCCGAAGACAGCGGCTTCTATCTTCCTTTCAAGCGGTTCCCGAGATCAATATCTGACGCCGATCAAAAACGTCTCTCCGATTCCGCTCGTACAGCCATTGCAAATTCGGTGGTTCCGTCGTTCAGGAAATTCAAGGAGTTCTTTGCGTCCGAATATCTCCCGCACTGCTATGACCAGGTCGGGGCATGGCAACTCCCCAATGGCGACGCTTACTACGCTTTTGAGGTCCGCAAACAGACCACCACCAACATGACTCCAGAAGAGATCCACACTTTGGGATTGTCTGAAGTCAAACGCATTCGCGCGGAGATGGAGACAATAAAGGACAAGACCGGCTTCAAGGGAACCATGCCGGAATTCTTTGTTTTCCTTCGCACCGATCCACAGTTTTTTTACAAGACCGGCGACGAACTCCTTGAAGCCTCGCGCGCCAACGCCAAGCGCATTGACCCATTATTGATAAAAGAATTCAAACTGCTGCCGCGGATTCCATACGGCGTCACGCCCATCCCCGCCAGCTCCGCGCCAGACCAGACCACCGCATACTATGAGCCGCCCGCCGCCGATGGTTCTCGCCCCGGCATGTACAAAGTGAACTTGTACAAACCCGAAACCCGCCCCAAGTGGGAGATGATGGCGCTCACTCTGCATGAGGCCGTCCCCGGCCACCACCTTCAGATCGCATTGGCCTATGAGCTGAGCGGCGACATCCCCAAGTTTCGCAAGTATGCCTATTACACCGCATTCGTCGAAGGCTGGGGACTCTACTCCGAATTTCTCGGCGACGAGATGGGTCTCTATGACAATCCCTACTCCAAATTCGGACAGCTCACCTACGAGATGTGGCGCGCCGTGCGCCTCGTCGTCGACACCGGCATGCATTACAAACATTGGACGCGCCAGCAGTCTATCGACTACTTCATGCAAAACGCCGCCAAGACTGAAAACGATGTGACTAATGAGGTTGACCGCTATATCGGATGGCCCGGCCAGGCGCTCGCCTACAAGATCGGCGAACTGAAGATCAAGCAATTGCGCGCCAAAGCCAAACAGGAATTCGCCGACCGCTTCGATGTCCGCGACTTCCACAACATCGTCCTCGGCTCCGGCTCGCTCCCCCTCGACATCCTCGAGCGCAACGTCAACATCTGGATCGAAGCCAATTGTCCCAGAGCCTGCGAACTTCCACCCGAGCTGCGGGGTCCGCCAAAGAAGAAAGCCTCTGTTGTACAGAAAAAGCCAGTGCAGAAAAAGTGAAAGTATCTGAGGCGATGCGAGTTCGTCTGCAGGGTATAGGAATCGCCAAACCAATTTCGGATTGTCATCCAGAGCGCCTTGTTTCTGGCGCGAAGGATCTTGCGCTTAGCGATACCTTTCGTGCTCGCACCAACCCCGCTCTGTCATCCCGACCGAAGCCAAGCGCAGTGGAGGTACAATGCCTTTGCCGTTGATGTTTGGCAATACCGGAAATATGAACGGCTGTATGCTGAATGCTGCTCTCCCGCCTCTCCCTCGCGATTTCTACGAACGCCACCCGCGCATCGTCGCGCGTGCGCTGCTGGGAAAAATCCTCGCTCGACGGCTCCCTTCCGGCGACATCGTCTCCGGACGCGTCGTCGAGACTGAAGCCTATCTCGGAGCTCGCGACCTCGCCGCGCATTCCGCTGTCGGTAAGACCCCGCGCAACGAAGTCATGTTCGGCCCCGCCGGACACGCCTATGTCTACTTCAGCTATGGCATGCACTACTGTATGAATGTCTCGTGTGAGTTGCCCGGCAAGGCGGGAGCGGTGCTATTCCGCGCTCTGGAACCGCTTACAGGGATTGAAAAGATGGAAAAGTGGCGCAAGCTATCTATCGACACTGACAGGATCAAGGAATTGATATTGCTCACCAGCGGCCCCGGACGCCTCGCTCAAGCACTCCACATCAACCGCACCGGTGACAACGGCAAGGACCTTACCGCGCCCGACTCCAATCTCTTCATCGCGGACGACGGCGGCGTGCCCAGGCCCCGCATCGTAACCTCGCCCAGGATCGGCATCACCAAATCCGCCGACCTCCCGCTCCGCTTCTATATCGCCGGAAATCAATTCGTCTCCGGAAAAAATAATCGCACTAGTGGGAACTTGTCATCCTGAGCGCAGCGCAGCGGAGTCGAAGTTGAGCCGTTCTGCGGGCGTCCGAGCCCGCAGGCGAAATCCCGAGTGAAGCCGAGAGAGCTCACACCTATGTATTTGGTTTTGGCAGCCCCTATCCAATTGACGGCTAAATGCTGACTGCTAAATGCTAGGTGCTGAGTTCTGACTACTGACTACTTGCTACTTGCTACTGCATTCCTCGCGCTGCCCGCCACCCGCGCAAAGACCTCCTGCGCTGCTTTCAACCCTTGCCCGAACTCCACATGCTTGGGCAGGCTGATGACTCCCAACACCTGTTCCAGCGCGCCCACAGTGGCGATCGTGTCCATGTAATCGAAGTATCCCAGGTGGGCCATGCGGAAGATCTGCCCCTTCATCTCGCCTTGGCCATTCGATATCACCGCGCCAAACTCATTGCGGAATCCCTTCACGATCGCTCCGGAATCCACTCCCGCCGGCGGCATGATCGACGTTACCGCCGCCGACGGAGCATCCGGCGCGAACAGTTGCAGCTTCAATGCCAGCGCGGCTTCGCGCATCATCTCTGCGCACATCTCCGCGTTGTTCACGAGGGCAACGCGCCCTGCAGCCAGATCGCCTTTTCCCATGTTGCGGATAAAATCGAACGCCGACGCCAGCGCCGCAATCAGCGCAATTGCCGGCGTGTATGACGACTCTCCCTTTACGGCGTTCTTTCTTTCCTTGCGCAGGTCGAAGTAGAAGCGCGGATTCTTCGTCGTCTCCATCCGCTTCCACGCTCGCTCGCTCACCGCGCAGTAGGCCAATCCCGGCGGGATCATCACTGCTTTTTGCGATCCTCCGATGATCACATCGATGCCCCAACCATCTACATCGAAATGCGTTGTTCCCAACCCGGTGATCGCGTCCACTACCAGCAACGTCTCCGTCCCTTTCAGCAGTGCTGCTAGGCCTTGCACATCATGCCGGACACCCGTCGAGCTCTCCGTCGCCTGCATATAGACCACGCGAACATCCGGCGTGAGTTTTGCCTTCACCGCACCCGGTTCGACCGTCTTCCCGTATTCCGCGGACACCACTTCCACATTGCAACCATAGGCTGACGCCAGCGACTTCCAGCGTTCGCCGAATTTTCCCGCTGTCACCACCAGCACCTTGTCGCCGGGCGAAGTCAGGTTGCTGACTGCAGCCTCCATGGCGCCGGTGCCCGATGACGCAAACATCACAATATCGTTCTTTGTGCCGATGAATGTCTGCGTGTCGGCCAGCACGCGCGAATACAACGCGCGAAAATCGGCCGTGCGATGGTGTATGTCGGCCGCTGCCATGGCCAGTTGTGCGGAAGGAAGTAGCGGAGTTGGACCGGGAGTGAAGAGTCGCGACTTGATAAGCATCG
>JAOAPH010000023.1 GCA_025462835.1 Candidatus Angelobacter sp.
GACGACGGGTCAAATCCGGCGATGGTCAGCACAATCGGGGGTGTTCCGGGCTTGTGAGGTTCTGGCATTCGTCCCAAGCAATCTAGCGGGGTAGGCCGAATCGGTCAAATACAGCGTTTTCGGGCCAACATCAAACTAAGGTAACCCATCTAATCCTTGTGCCTGAAATCGCCTTAATCAGGCTCTGGGCGTATGCATCAGAAATGGTGCAAAAAATGGCGCAATTGGGCGGTGAGATTAGGCCCTTATGTCAAGCGTTTTTGCCCGTTTTCTGCAAGAAAAATATACCCTGGTTTTGGGCCCGCTAAAATGGACGTAATTCCATGATTTTCATATAATTACAGCAGTTGTTCAGGGCTAGGCTGGAACAGTAACTTGAGGGTATTTTGGAATGCGAGGAAATATGAAAATGATAGCCACAGCAACAGCGCTGGTACTTAGCGTTGGGATGGCGGCTGCCTCCAATCCGGGTACGACCAAGGCAAGCAGTTCGGCAGCCCAGAATTCGACCAAAACGGCCGAAAAATCACCAAAAGCTGCGACCCAACCATCCGCCCAGGCTGAAACAAGCTCCAAGGTAGCCCATTTGGGCAAGCCCACCAAGAAAAAGCCTCAGATTGGGACGGCCTCCTGGTACGGCGGGAACTTCCAAGGTAAGCCCACCGCGAGCGGCGAACCCTATGACATGTACCAATTCACCGCCGCCCACCGTGAATTGCCAATGGGAAGCTGGTTGAAGGTAACCAATATGCGGACCGGCAAATGGCTTATCGTGCGGATCAATGACCGGGGGCCATTCGTCGGCGATCGTATTCTTGACCTCTCCGGCAGCGCCGCCGAGATGCTGGACATCAAGGCTCGGGGCGTCGGCCGGGTGAAACTGGAAGTGGTGGACGAACCGGCTATCGTGGCCAACGCGAGTTCGTTCGCACTGGAGTAGGTTTTTAGGTTCTTGATCAAAGGCCGGACTCACACGTCCGGCCTTTTTTACTTTGTCCAGCAAAACTCAGTATTATCGCCAGATGCCGACCCCTCAGATCGTAACCCCAGCATCTGCACTCGCCCCCAAAGAGCGCCTGATCATTGCCCTCGACGTGCCCTCCGCGGCCGAAGCCCAGAAAGTGGTTTTGCAGATCGGGGATGCTGCCGTCTTCTACAAGGTAGGATTCCAGCTTTTCACCGTTGCGGGTCCGGATTTTGTGCGGGAGCTTGCCAGCTCCGGCAAGAAGATTTTCCTCGACCTCAAGGTCCACGAGATACCGAATACCGCCGCTGCTGCAGTGAAATCCGCCGCCAGCCTAAATGTTCAAATGGTCACGGTCCACGCCAGCGGAGGATCGAAGATGCTGCGCGCTGCCGTGGAAGCCGCCACTTCCGCCGGACAGACTCAAGGCAAAGATGCGCCTGTCATCCTCGCCGTTACAGTCCTTACCAGCCTGGCCAACGAGGACTTGCCTGAGATCGGACTCAACGTGAGTGCCAGGGAACAAGTGGTCAGGCTGGCAAAAGTTGCGCATTCCGCCGGATGCGGCGGCGTGGTAGCTTCCCCGGAAGAGGTCGGCGCGATTCGCAATGCGGTGGGAGAGCAGATGCTGATTGTCACTCCGGGCATCAGACCCGCGGGCAGCGAAAAAGGTGACCAGTCACGAATCGCAACCCCAGCCGAAGCCATCCGGTCGGGAGCCACGCATCTCGTTGTCGGACGTCCGATCACCAAAGCCAGCGACCCGGCCGAGGCCGCCCGGAACATCGTCAACGAGATTGCCGGGGCCAAATAAAAGAGCCGACCCGCAGGCCGGCTCTCTTTCAGAACTTTTCCACTACAGACGTTCGTTGAATTCGCAACCAGAGCAGGAGATGAAAATCCCCCCGCCGACGCCGCGCTCGCGGTCTTTCACCCGCTTCACGATGCGAGTAGGCTTGCCGCACTTGGGACAATCAGTGCTCTTGGACGTGTCCATGACCTTTTTGCGGTCACCGGTTTTGGCGATCTTTGCCATGTCTTATTTCTCCATTCTCGGCGCGTAGTCAATACGCGAAATTTGCTCCGCAACCAATTTGGCGGATGAAAGTCTGCGGTGTTGTGGGCGGGATCCGGTTCGATAGAACAACTGCTTCGAGGGGACTTCAGAGCGCCTTGCCGCTTGTGTAACTCTCCTTAGATTTTACATCAGGGAGTCGAAACTGTCAGTCGCCAGTCTCTCCGCGCATCACAAAGCAGCGGGACAAACATTCATTTGTAAATGAGATATTTGCTTCGCACCTGCTGAAAGTGCTCCAAGCCATCGCGCCAATCGTCCGCGATCCGGCGGGGATCGCTCCCGGCTAGTATCGCCTTAAATGTTTCGGCGTTCCCTACCAGTTCGATCATGCGGTCCGGCTTGTAGTCCTTGGAATACAGCTTGATTATGGCGGAAGCTAACTCCACGCCCAGTTCAGGCGCGTCCAAGGCATAACGGTCCGTGACGATAATGTTCACGCCGTAACATAATTGATCGGCGTAGTTACTCGACTTTGGAGTAAACGTAACAGGTACAAAGCGTACGCCCGAGATCTGCCGCGCATTCATGTAATCTGCAAACTCTCGCGACTTCATCCAGGGCGCGCCAACCACTTCGAACGGCGTATCCGTACCGCGTCCGACGGAAATCTTAGTTCCCTCGATCATCGCGACGCCCGTGTACAGTGTGGCTTCATTCAGGCTGCGCATATTGGGAGAAAGATTTACCCAGACTTGATTGGTGGCATCGAACCAATCGCCGCGCATCCAGCCTTGCATTGGAATCACGGTTAGCTTGGCGTCAATCTTCCGTTCCGCGTTGTACATTTTCGCGAGCTCACCCATGGTCATGCCATGACGAGGAGGCACCGGATGGTAGTTGACGAATGAAGGTTTGATATCAGAAACCGGGCCCTGCACGATGACGCCGCTGATGGGATTCGGTCGATCCAGAACGAATACTTCCACGCCGGCGTTAGCTGCCGCCTCGAGAAAATACCCCATGCTGCTTTCGTAAGTATAAAAACGCGCGCCGACATCTTGAATATCTATAACGATCGCATCCAGATTCTTGAGGGCATCCGGCTTCGGGCGGCGCGCCGCATCAGTGTTTCCGTAAACGCTGTATATAGGAAGACCGGTGACCGAATCCGTTGAGTTGTGAACGTCAGTAGTGTCGAGTTCGCCGCCGACCCCGTGTTCCGGGCTGAAGAGTGCCGCAAGTTTTATGCCCGGAGCCGTCGCGATCACATCAATCGTGCGACGCCCATCAAGATCTAATCCCGTGTGATTAGTAAGCAGGCCGACTCGTGTTAGCTCCCGCTTGCCTCGGAGTTGCTCGAAGTTGCTGGCCTCGAGCACATCAATTCCATTCAGCACTTTGCCATTTCGGCTCACAGGCCGATGGCTTCCGGCAGCGGCTTCGTTGTAACCGGTGATCGTCGCCAGCTTTTTCATGCCGTCGCCATCAACGTCGAACTTCAGGGCGGCTGTCACGGCGGTCATCACTTTCGTACGTAGCGCGACTGTGGGCGCACCAGGCAGCGGGCCGTTGGGATGCACTGAATTCGTCAGCAAGATCACATAGGTCTT
>JAOAPH010000024.1 GCA_025462835.1 Candidatus Angelobacter sp.
AAGACCTAGGTTCCCTAGCCTTGGTCTCGACGCCACCGCCACCCAATAAAAAAGCCCGAAGATCATTTCTGATCTTCGGGCCGTTTTACAACTGTTTCAACCTACCAGACGCGGCAAGCGTTCTCGCGGACCATGGGCTGGCCGGCTTTGCAGCCGAATGCCTTCTGGAATTCCGGAGAGTTGCTGACTACGCCGTTCGTCCGGAATTCTCCCGGAGAGTGCGGGTCAGTCGCAGCCAGTTCACGCAACGATTGGTCGGTCGCATTCTGGCACCAGACCTGCGCGTATCCCAGGAAGAAGCGCTGTTCCGGCGAGAAACCGTCGATCGTTCTGTGCGGCTTTCCTTCCAACGACTTCTGTAATGCCATATAGGATACGTGGACTCCGCCATTGTCAGCGGTGTTCTCGCCCAGTGTGAGTCTGCCTTTCAGATGAACATCGCCGTTCTTCTCGTCTTTAACGGAGACGAAGCTGGTGTATTCATCCGCAATGCAAGTGGTCTTTTCGTTGAAGGCCTTGAGATCTGCTTCGCTCCACCAGTTTTTGAAGTTACCTTCAAAATCGTACTTACTGCCCTGATCGTCGAAGCCGTGCGTGTATTCGTGCCCGATCACCGAACCGATGGCGCCAAAGTTGATGGCGTCATCGACATTCCGATCGAAGAAGGGCGGCTGCAGGATTCCTGCCGGGAATACGATCTCGTTGTTTGACGAGTTGTTGTAAGCATTCACCGTAGGCGGCGTCATGCCCCACTCGGTGCGGTCCGTGGGCTTGCCGATCTTCTGCAAGTTGCGGTTGCGTTCAAATGTGATCGCACGCAGCCGGTTTCCGAAATAGTCATCCCGGGCGACTTTCACCGTTGAGTAATCTTTCCATTTATCCGGATAGCCTACCTTGCTGGTGTTGAACGCTTCCAACTTTTGGAGCGCCTTCTGTTTGGTTTCCTCGGTCATCCACGGCAGGTCCTTGATGTCCTGGCGAAGCGCATCGGTCAGAGCAACGATCATCTTGTGCATCCGCTCTTTTCCATCCGGGCCGAAGGTCTTTTTTACGTACAACTGGCCCAGATCATCGCCAAGTCCCGCGTCGGTTGCGCGAACGCAACGCTTCCATCGCGGCTCCATCTCTTTCGTGCCACGAACGTAGGCGCTATTGAAGTCAAAGTCCTCTTTCACGAAAGCGGACGACAATGCCGGTGCGGCGACGTCGATCACGCGCCAACGCAAGTAGGTCTTCCAGTCATCGATCGATTTGCTTTCGAGCAGCGAATTCACCTGCTTGAAAAAGTTGGGGCTGCTATTGTTCAGTTCTGTGAAAGTTGGAGCTCCGGTCTTGTCGAAGAAGCTGACAAATTCAAAATTGGGCGCCAGCTTCGCGAGTTCATCGCGCGTCATTTTATTGTCGCGGTTCTTGGGGTCGCGCATGGCAATGCGGTCCATCTGTGCGCGGGCGAGTTCGGTCTCAATCCCCATCACTGTCTTTGCATCTGCTGCGGCTGCGGTGGAAGGTTCGCCAGCCAATTCCAGCAGCTTCTGCATGTGCTCAACGTACTTCGCCCGCTTTTCCACGGCCTTGGGATCGTCCTTCAGATAATCGTCGCGGTCGCCCAGAGTGGTGCCGCCCTGGCCCACGTTGGCGATTGTGCGCTTGGAATCCTTCATGTCAGGTCCCGCGCCGAAGCCGAACATTCCCGGCAGGCCCTTCGACTGGAATTGAGCGAATGTCTTGAATAGGTCCGAGCGATTCTGGATCGCGTCCACCTGCTTCAAATATTCATTGATCGGCGTGATGCCTTTCTGTTCAATGGTCTTTTCGTCCATGCAGGCGGCGTAGAAGTCGCCCACTTTAGCCTCTAGCGCATCGCGCTTTGCTTTCGGATCTGAGGCTTTTTCCAGGATCTCATGCAGCACGTCGCGGTTCCGCTGTGCGAGTTCGTCAAAGCGTCCCCATCGCGATTGGTCGCCCGGAATAGGATTGTTCTTGCGCCAGCCGCCGCAGGCGTACTGATAGAAGTTTTCGCAAGGTTCCACACTCTTGTCCAGGGCATTGATGTCGAAGCCGGGAGTGGGTTTTGCGGCCGAAGCCGCGGGTGCTGCGGCCGCCGTCGAAGCTTTGGCGGCGGGTTTGGCAGATGCTGCTTTATCTGCCGGTTTGCTTTGGGCCAAAAGCGTGCTGGCACCAAGCAGTACGGTAAAGACACTGAGCGTAAAGCGACGCATAGATTTCCTCAAGAATTTGATTTGGACTGAATACAGGAACTTCGTTCTCTCTCTAGTTCGGGAACTTACCTTTAGCTTGTAGACGAATGACTCTTCTTTTTAGTTTCATCCTTTTTTCGGACTGCAGATCATACGCTCGCGGCCGCAACTTCAGCCGAATCCGTCTTCCTGCGCTTCCGTCCCACCTGCGGCTTTACCGCTGCTACCTCCGGATACACGGCTTTGGCGCGCTCCAGCGCTTCTGCCACATTGGAGCAAATGTTCTCTTTCCCCACACGCTCTTCGAATCCGGATTGGTGTAGCAACCGGGCCGGCTGCGACCGGCTTCCGCACATGATGAATGCCCGTCCGCTCGCGCGTACTTGTTCTGACAGCGTCTCCAACGCATTCAACCCGGTTGCATCGATGGCCGTCATGTTGCGCAGCCGCAGAATGACCACCGATTGCAATTCCGGCAGACGCTGCACGATTTCGGACACCTTTTCCGTGGCTCCGAAAAGAAATGGCCCATGAATGCGGAACATGCTCACGTACGGCGGGATCTCTTTATCGTGAAGGACGTGCGCGCGTCCTTCCGCCAGGTCATCTGCCGTAATCTCAGACACTGTCGTTGTGGCCGTCACATTGCGAATAAACACCAGCGCCGCCAGGATCATTCCGAATTCCACCGCAACCGTCAGGTCCGCGAATACTGTGAGCGAAAATGTCAGCAGCCAGATCCAGATATCGGACTTGCCCAGTTTGAGCAGTTCCGGGATCTCATGCCACTCTCCCATGTTGTAGGAGACCACCAGCAAAATGGCCGCCAACACCGAGAGCGGGATGAATTTCGCCAAGGGCGCGGCAACCAGCAACACAGCCAGCAGCGTGAGTGCATGCACGATGCCCGCTATCGGCGTCTTTGCTCCTGAGCGGATACTCGTCGCTGTCCGCGCGATTGCTCCCGTTGCCGGCAATCCCCCGAAAAGCGGCGACACGATATTGGCGATACCCTGCGCCATCAGTTCCTGGTTGGGGTTGTGCTTTTCCCGCGTCATCCGGTCGGCGACCACAGCCGACATCAATGATTCAATCGCCCCCAGCATCGCCACTGTGATCGCCGGCGAGATCAACGGGATCATCAACTTGAAATGGAATTCTGGAAGGATGATCTTGGGCAACCCGCTCGGGATACCCCCGAACCGCGTGCCAATCGTCTCCACAGGCAGTTTGAGCAGCATCACTGCTGCCGTGCCGAAGATCAACGCGACAATGTATCCCGGCACACGTTTGATATAGCGCATGCACAGGATGATGATGATCAGCCCGCATATTCCCAGCGATGTCTCAACTTTGGAAAAAGTGTGGAATGCTTTTCCGATCGCTTCCATGCGGGCAAGGAACTCGCCCGGCACCCTCACGATCTTCAGTCCAAAGAAATCCTTGATCTGGGTACTGGCGATCAGGACGGCAATGCCATTTGTGAAGCCCACGATGACCGGTCTCGGTATGAAGCGGACCGCAGTGCCAAGGCCGGTGGCGCCCAACAACAGCAGCAGGATCCCAGC
>JAOAPH010000068.1 GCA_025462835.1 Candidatus Angelobacter sp.
CCATATGTCGGGATCGTGAAGGTTGAGCTGTCCGGCAAGGTGAAGGTGTTCACACCCTGATAGCTGGTGGGCAAGTTCGTATCCAGGAAGTTCAGCAACCCGCGGCCCATGCTGTTCAGGTAAGAGAACGAGACCACCGTGTTTTTTGCGATCTCATACTCCGCAATGGCATCGAACTCGTGGACTAACGGGTTCTCTATTCCAGGTGCGAAGAATGCGATGTTAGGAGTAAAGGTCAGTCCAGTGGCTGCCGTGAGGATGTTCGGATACTGCACCACCGAGCCGTTGACCAGCTGTGTGTTTGAGACTGTATAGCTGGGCTGGGCCGCGGCTACGCCGGTGTTCACCAAGGCAGCAGCGACTGTGGAGTTGATGATCCGCGCATAGTAAAGACCGTAACCGCCGCGGAACACCAGTTTGCCGTTTCCTAAAGCATCGTATGCAAAACCGGCGCGCGGTCCAAAGTTATTCTTGTCGCTGGGCGTGTAGCCGGTTTGGATCGCCGCCGCCGCAGGATTCACGAATTGCGGTGTCGGGAATTTTTGATACTCATATCGGAGGCCCACGTTCAGGGTCAGCTTCGGCATCACCTTCACGCTGTCTTGCAGGAAGAATGCATAGTCATTGGTGTTGAAGTGATATCCCAATGTGCCGATTCCCTGTGTGAACGTGCTGTAGCAAGGCCGTGCTGCGCCTGCGCTGGTGCGGCACTGCGTTACTGCGCTTCCGGTCAAAGCACCGCTTGCAGGATTGTAAGCGTCGGACAGGAAGTCAGCGAATGCGAATGTACCCGTGAAGTTGAAGGTGCCATAAGCATTGCTCAATGACTGCACTTCTTCGTTCTGGTGCAGGATTTCGCCGCCCACTTTGAAGGTGTGTTTGCCAGAGGTGCGTATCCAGCTCCCGCTATATTGGAACTGGTCTTCCTGCGGGTTAGCTGGACGCGGCAAATAGGTCTGTGTGCCGAAGTTCAGCCAATTGGTTACGAAAACTCCCGGCGGATGCGAACCAGTTGGTCCGGCTACGGAAGGTTGGCCGGGGGCCGGGTCCTGGAAATCGCCGCTGAGGTTTTCCGTGCTCCAGTGGAAGCGAAGCTCGACAGCGGAGTTGCTGCCGGTCGCGCGGTTATAGACCGAGTTCAGTGAGCGGGCGCGTACCAGGTCGCTGCCGAACTGGTCGGCGGCAATAGTGTTTGTCGGCTGCGTTTGGATTCCGAATGGCGAAGTCCAGTTCAGCCAGTTGTAGCTGGTGGACAAGTTTCCACCTAAGAGTTTTACATCCACTTTCGGGAACAGGATCAGCTGGTCGCCTTTACGGCCATTGCTGCCGAGTAAGCTGGTGATGTAATTGTAGCCAGCTGTCGCGGCTGTTTGACCAGCGGCCACTGAGGCTCCGTAGCGACAATAAATCACATTCCCCAAGGTGTAGCTGGATGGATAACCGCCGTTATACGTTGCTCCGGTCGGGCACGCACCTGCTGCCACTTGAGGGTTAGTCACAGGGTTTGTTCCGGCCGCTACAAATGGGGTCGAAGTTACCGTCACCACGCCGTATGGATTGGTGCCGGTCAGACTGATCGGGATCGCGTCGCCGGGGAAGTTACGTTTCTGTTGGTCCCAGTTGAAGAAGAAAAACACCTTGTCTTTGATCACTGGGCCGCCGATGGTAGCACCGAACTGCTGGCGCCGGTCTTCCGGCTTAAATGCTACTCCATTCAGCAGCGTGCTTGGATTGGTGGCGCCCCCGAATGCGTTGTCGCGGATGTACCAGTAGCCCGAACCATGGAGCGCGTTCGTTCCGCTCTTGGTGATGGTGTTGACTGCGCCGCCCGCCGAGCGGCCATATTCGGCCGAGAAGTTCGACGAGTTCACCTGAAATTCCTGCACGGAATCCTGGCTCACTGAATAGCTCAAGCGTGTACGTCCGCGCTCTTCGCCATAAAAATTGCTGTTGTTGTCGCCACCGTCAATGGTGTTGTTGTTCAGCAGGCCGGAGATGCCACGGAAGCTGATCAAACCGAATGTGCCGTCCGGGTTCGCGGTCGGGGTGCCCAACGCATAACCAGACCAGCGACGTCCGTTGGTGGGCAAGTTCGCAATGTCCTGCTGGGTGATATTAGTGGAGAAATCGTGCTGCTCGGTGTTGATGACTGGCGCTTCGTCTTTCACTTCCACCGTTTCGCCTGCTGAACTCACTTTCAGCTTGGCGTCGATGCTCGTCACACGGCCGATCTCCACCGTGCAGGTCGCTTTGTATTTCGAAAAATTCGAGGAGGCGATGCTGACCTCATACTTGCCGGGCGTAAGGTTGACCGCGCGATACAGGCCCTCCTCATTGGAGACCACTGATTGGGTCGCGTTGGTTCCAGTGTTGCGTACTTCAACCTTCGCGCCGGGCACTACCGCGCCGTTGCTGTCGGAAACTACGCCGACAATTGCGCCTGTTGTGGTGGACTGCGCTGCTAGGGTCCCTGTCATCAGACAGAGACACATGAGAAGTGTGAACGCGGCAAATATGCGCGCGTTAATTCGAGTGTTAGCGTGAGACATCTTTGTCAGCTCCTGAATTGAAAAGAAAAACAATTTCCGCGTGGGGACACCACGCGCAGTATTCCAAAATCTTGGTGTTATTCTTGGGGGGTTACTTTAGGGCAGGGAAACTTTACCCTAAACCTTTCCAGAGTACCAGTGGTTAGTACCTTCTAAGGTGAAAAATCTGTGAATTTCTAGGCGTGATAAATACAGTTTTTGGAAGATTTTGTCGGACAGGTTTTCGCGTGAATGCAAAACGTTGTCAACTGACTATTGCTGCTCATTTGCCTATGCAAAATTTACCGAATATTAAATTCAGGATGTCATCCGCCGATGTCTCGCCCGTGATCGCATCCAGCGGACGCAACGACGAGTAAAGATCCAGCAGCAACATCTCATGCGGTATCCGATTGCGCACCGCGCTCTCCGCGGCTTCTAGGCCTTTCAGCGATTCATTCACCAACCCTTGGTGTCGCGCATTCGTCAGAAAGCCGGCTTCGCGTTGCCCGCTGCCATCACCGACAACTTGCCGAAGTATCTCCGACCGCAACTGCGCAATGCCCTCGCCTGTGATCGCGGATGTCCTAACCGAAACCATTCCATTCGACTTGGCACTCGCACCTGCTGCCGCCAGATCAACTTTGTTCTCCACCACGATCACGCTGGACTCTCTGTCCTCCATCGCCGACAGCAATCGCGCATCTTCTATATCAGCATCGCTTGCGCTCGCATCCACCACCACCAGCACCAAGTCAGCATCGGCCAACGCCTCGTACGATTTTCGTATGCCAATGCTCTCCGCCTCATCCATCGACTCGCGGAGTCCCGCCGTGTCCACCAGCTTCAACGGGATCCCGCCCAGCGACACCGTCTCGCTCACCAGGTCGCGCGTCGTTCCCGGAGCAGCGGTCACAATCGCGTGCTCGCGTTCCACCAGCTGGTTGAATAGACTCGACTTCCCCACATTCGGACGGCCAACTATCGCCAGCGTCAGCCCCTCATGCACTACTTTTCCGTAGGCAAACGATTCCGCCAGTGTCACTAGCGGCGCGCGCACTTCCGCAATGCGCTTAACGATCTCCGCATCCGGCAACACCGAGACGTCGTCCTCAGCGAAATCCACTCCCGCTTCGAGCACCGCGATCAGATCGACTAATGTTTGCTTGATCGGCTTCAGCCGCTTCGACAGCGCTCCACCAAGCTGCTGCGCCGCCGCTTTTGCCTGGAACAACGTTTGCGATTCGATCAAGTCGCGGACAGCTTCCGCCTGCGTCAAATCCAGACGGCCATTCAGGAAGGCGCGCATCGTGAACTCGCCCGGCTCTGCCAGCCGCGCTCCCCGCGCGATCGCCTCATCAACGACGTGGCGCAACACTACCGGCGCGCCGTGCGCGGATATCTCAACAATGTCGTCTGTTGTGTAGGAATGTGGCTTCACGAAATACGTCGCCACTACTTCATCGATGCGCTCGCCGGACGCCGGCTCGATCAGTTCACAAAAATGCGCATGACCAACCTGCAACTCGCGTCCGGAGCGCAATCGCAGCAGTTGCATCGCGATCTGGTACGCCTCCGCTCCCGCCAGACGCACAACGCCGATTCCGCCTCGCCCCGGTGGAGTCGATATCGCAACAATAGTGTCATCAAGCTGCACATCATTATTGTAGCGATAGCATTGGTCATCCTGAGCGGAGCCGGAATTATGTGGCACAGCCGCCCTCGGCTGTGTTTGTCATTCCGAGCGTAGCGAGGAATCTGTATTTTGTCATCTTGAGCATAGCGTGGAATCCCTATGTCTCTGCAACCTGCGGGTACCCACCACCATTACTCTCATTAAGCTTTGTGCTCTTTGTGTAAACCTTGTTCCCTTTGTGTTTTCAGGTTTGAGGCTCGCTCCGACAAAACCCGCCCTTCTCTGTGCCTCTGTGTCTCTGTGGTGAAATCGCTCTGCTCTCGACTTCCTAACTACTGCCTACAGTCCGCTTATCCGCTTTCGCAAACTGCGCCTGCATCGTCTCGTAGATGCGATCGACTTTGCCGTGCAATTGCGCCACTTCCAGTTCCGCTTTCAGATTCACCTGATAGTCGAGGTCCGCCTGCAAACGGTCTTTCGAAGCCTGCCGGTTTTGCGACATCATAATCACCGGCGCCTGCAACGCCGCCAGCGTGGACAGAATCAGGTTCAACAGAATGAAGGGATACTCGTCGAACGGCTTGGTTCCCGGTCTCGTCGCCTGTAGCAGAACCATGCTGTTAATGCTCATCCACACCAAAAGGAACACGCCGAAGGTGATGATGAAAGTCCACGATCCGCCGAACGATGCCACCTTGTCTGCGATCCGCTGACCAAACGTCAGCATTTCCTGCTCTTCTTCGTTTGCATTGCGCGACACCTGCGTGCGCAATAATTCGTTGGTCGCGCGCAAGCGCTGTCCCATCACCGTGAGCAGGTCCAATCCTGCGTGCGGATGCTTGGTCACTAACTCCAGCAGATTGTCGCGGTCCAGGGAGAGCACCTCAGTGTCTTCCACCGCCACCGCCGTTGCCGTGCGCGGTCCGCCATCGAGCAGCGATATGTCGCCAAACACGTCGCCCTTATCGTTCTCCCGCAGGATGATCTTGTGCCCTTCATAATTCTCGATGTACACCTCAACCCTGCCGGAACGCACGATGTAGATCGAATCGCCGGCATCGCCGGCATTGAAGATCGTGTCGCCCTTGTCGAAGTGCGACGTCTCCATCAGCGCGCAAAGTGATTCGCTTTCCTGATCATCCAGCAACTCGAACAACTTCACTTCGCGCAGCATGGCCAATGTTGCAGACATAGATTTCCTCCGGCATGGAATGTCCCCACGATTATGCTTCATTAGTGCGAATGTCAGAAGATGTTTATCGCGGCAGACCGGCGAAGGATTCGAAATGATAAACACAGGCCCAGTTGCGGACTATGGACCCTGGTTCATTGTTGTCGCTGCCCAGTTGCGAACCATGGACCGTGGTTTATTGTTGTCGCTATCCAGTTGCGGACGAGGGACCCTGGTTCATTGTTGTCGCTCAGCGCTTCGGCATTCGCCTGCTTCCGGGTGGCGCAGGGCTTTAGCCCTGCATCTATTGCAAGGAGTGATCGGGCTTCAGCCCCTGAGGTATAGCTTCTGTCGCCGAGGATCTCGCGGTTTTTCCACGGATGCCCCCAATGATGCCTCAAACAGCGCATTATCCGTGCAGATCGGTTCCATCCGTGAAATCCGTGGCGAGCTTTTGCCTTTGAACTTGAAACGCGAAACTGGTTTTTCACGCCGCTTTCGCCAGGTACTCCTGTATCCGTTCCAAGGCTTCTTTCAATGAATGTTCTTGGCCCCAGTACAGGATCTCAGCCGCGCCGGTTCTTTGAATAATGTAGTGGAAGATTGAGCCGTTGGAACTTCGACTCATAAAGACATCCGCAAGGAGCCCGTGCTTTTGTACCCTCGCGGTCGGAACTTGCGTCGTAGTAACCACAAAATCACACTTTCTATTCACCCGGGGAAAGTAGCTGAGTTCAATTCAGAGACACTCAACGTACGCCAAGTTGCGACATGATTTTTTAGAAGCCCCTGTTATCGCGTGGGTTGCAGTCGTGCAACGGTTATCTGGAAAATCCTAAGTTGTTCAGAATAGATGCCTTGACTTGCGGCGTAACCGGATCGCCTTGCAGACACTCTCTCCGGCAACATTTCTCGCGTCAGAGTTGTCGCTCGCAATGGTGCTACACTTCTGCTGTTCTTCTTGCCTTTCGGGATTCCTAATCTCTCTCACCTAAGGAGCTTCCCAATGAAAACAACTCGAACTCTCTTTCTTGTAAGCAGCCTGCTGCTTGCCTCCACAGCTTTCGCACAGACCGACGCCAAATCCGGCGCAACTAAAACCAAAGCTCACCCCGCCGCACAAAAAGTCGACAACATGATGGACAGCTTTCAGATCATGGAAAAAGGGCTCTGGGAGGCGTGGAAGAATCGTGATGCCAAACCTTTCGACCAGCATCTCACCGCCGACGCCCTCACCATTGACAACGGCGGTCTCTCTGACCGCGCCACCATTTTGAAAAACATGACTGCCTGCGACGTGAAGAGCTACTCTCTCGGCGATTTCAAACTCACAAAGGTCGATGCCGACGCCGCGCTCCTCACCTACAAAGCCACCGGCGTAGATGCCAGTTGCGATGGACAAAAGGTTCCGGAGAACATCCTCGCTTCCACTCTCTTCAAAAAGAGCGGCGGCACCTGGCGAATGCTCTTTCACCAAGAGACCGCCATGCCTGCCACCAGCGCCGCTAAGGAATAACAATCAATTTCACGAGGGCGGGCCCAAGCCCGCCCCGATAATTGAATGAAAATCACAAACGCGGAAGCCTCGTGGAGAACTCTTCGAAGGTACCCGGAATCACCGATTGAGAAATCCCAGCCTAGCTACTCTGTATGGATTGTCAATCGCGATTTGAATTCCTTACGAAATCGGAACAGCTCCCAACCAGCAACTCCCATCCCGCTGCTCTCGCCGACTCCGCCCAGTATTGGCAGCTCTTTTGCCCATCTTCTTCATCACAATGCATGGAAGGAGAACACTTATGCGGAGACTAACTAACCTTTTAACGATCAGCTTGGTCATTGTGACTCTGGCATCCGCCGGCCCGCTGCTCTTGGCGCAAAAGAGTGATTTAGAGACCACCCTAACCGATACGGAGAGGCAGCTTTGGAATGCGTGGAAAGCCAAGGACGGTGCAACCTTTGACAAAACGCTCGATCCCAACGCCGTAACCATGGGTGACAAGGGACTCATGGACCGGGCAGCATCCATCAAGGAGATCACTACCCAGAACTGCCAAGTCCAGAACTTCACGCTTTCCGACACAAAGGTTACGCAGATCGATAAAGACACCGCTCTGTTGACTTACAAAGCCCATCAGGACGCCACGTGCGACGGCAAGAAAATTCCGCCCACTGTTAACGTCAGCACGGTTTATGAGAAGCACGGAGATAAATGGCAGCCCGTCTTCCATCAGGAAACGCCGACCCCTGAAAGCAGCACACCAAGCAGCACACAGTAAAGTTCACAAAATCGACACACGAAATTCGCGGCGCGAAAATCCAGATCGCGCCGTTTATTTTTTCGTCATGCACTTTGAACGAATTAGGATAATCATGCGTTCGGGTGGCGCAGAACCTGCCCTGAGCGAAGTCGAATGGGCCTTCAGGCCTGCATCAATCTAGCTCGAGAAATGGGCTTTGCCCCTGAGGTTATCTGCCGGAGTGCCCCATGGTACCCTGCCTGATCGAATTGTCTGTGAGTCCTGCATGTCCGTTTTGAGAGAGCACGGCTTTAGCCGTGCCGCACGACCGATTTTATGGCGGGGGCTTTAGCCCCTGAAGTTCTTACCCCGAACTCCTTCATGCACTTCGTTTATCTTCGTGCCCTTTGTGTTTTCAGGTTTGAGGCTCGCGCCTAACTACTTCGCTACACCCTCAGGGCTACCACACAAAAATACGCATTCTCGGCCAGCAACAGTAGCAGCGCCCCCAAAAACCACTTGCCGCGATTGCTCTCCAGCAAGTCCGCCCATATTCCGCCGATGAACACGAAAAAAAACGGCAGCGCCCATATCGATGCGATCAACGCCATCGGACTTATCAATGACCAGTAAAGCAATCCGGTACCCACCATCAATGGCGCTGTGTTCCCAAAATATCGGGTGCGTCTCCACGCGATATAGGTAAGTACGGAGAAGAACAGCAGCACCAGCACCGATGGATTGAATCTCGACAAAAACTCTTTCCGATCCCCCAGCAGCGCCGCCTGCGCCAGCTTCGGCGTATATGCCACCCACTGCCGCAGGTCGACTCCATCCATCATCGCGTGCGGATGGAATCCATACGCCGCATACACCAGCACTGCGGATATCAATGTCGCCACCACAAACACCAGCAGCGCTACCCATCGGCGTCCCGGCGCCAGGTACAGCATGAAAAGCAGCCCCACGGGCAACAGCAACATCGCCGCCGGATGCGACGCGATCGCCAGCGCCGCCGCCACGCTCAGCAAGATCGTCCGATAGCGCCACTTGCTCAATGGCGCATAAAGGTTGTGCGAGATCGCAATCGCCGTGAAGATGATCCCGAACGTTCCCCACGCCGACGGCCCCGACTCCTGTATCGTCGCCGCGCGCAACACCATCGCCGGCGAGAAACAATAGAGTGCCAGCGCAATGTAACCACCGGCATTACCATAGAGCCGCCGCGCCACATACCACAGCGAAACTCCCAGCAGCAGTCCTACCAGCAGGAAGGGAGTCCGCAACAACCAGCGCAAGCGCCGGACCTCCCGCCGAGTGTTCTCCACCGTAGGCGCTCTGCTCGCGGCGCGATTCTTGTCGATGGCCATCGGTGCCGCTGCCATCACGTTCGTCAACGACGAATAGCCAAAGCTCCGCGGTATCGACCCGAATTCCAACTGCTGTCGTCCCGCCCAAATGTGGTCTTGCTCGGCAGGCGAGAACGGCACGTTACCGATCAACCAAGAGCACTGCGCCACAAACGCCAGCAACAGCAGCACCGCAAAGATCTGCGGCGGCCCTACAACGATGTTCGAAAATATTCTGTGCACTCGCATCGGCAACGTACATTTGTATCAGAACCGTTGTTCCTTTATCCCGAACGAAGGTGAGAACGCCCTTTCGCTCGGCAATTGAGTGGCACTGAGTTTCAGATCGTGTGGCACAGCCGCCCTCGGCTGTGTTTGTCATCGCATTTCCACTTGGGTGGCGCAGGTTTACAACAAATGGGTGGCGCAGGCCTTCAGGCCTGCATCAGGCCGCTTTACAAAAACGGGCTTTAGCCCCTGAGGTAATCTGCCGAAACTACAAGCCATCTTGAGCATAGCTAAGGACGCCTTTCACTCTGCAATCGGCTCGCACAGGCCTTTCTCACTCTCATCAGTCTTCGTGACCTTTGTGAAACCTTTGTTTCCTTCGTATTGTCAGGTCTGAGGCTCGCGTCCAACACCAAAAAAAATCCGGCACTTTCGTGCCGGACCCTGACTACTGACTACTGACTACTTTTCTCAAGCGCCACCAACTTCACCTCTTTCATTCCCGCCAACGATCGCAACCTCTCCATCGGCAGCGTGCCTCGCAATTGCGCTCCAGTCTTGCCCGGTGTGACTACGAATCCCAGCGCCTTAAGCTCTTTCATGAGCGACGGCGAACTCTCACTCAACCACACTTGAATGGCTATCCGCCCCTGGTTCACATTCCCGCACTTCGCATTCGGACCTTTAACCCAGCACTCATATACTGCCAACAATCCCGGATGCAGCTTCTGCTCCAGCTCGCGACGCTCATCTTTTTTCTTCTCCGGAAGAGGATTCGCTGCCTTCGTGTCCACCGACTCATTCGCTCTTGTAATCGGCGCTGAGAGCGCTCCATGAAACGCCCCGCCCACAAACGCGTCCGTGGATTGCATGCTGCGGGCCATCATTGGAGTAGTCACCTGCACCATCTCGCCTTTCTTGTCGCCGAAGATTCCTTTAGGACTCACACCCTGCGGCATCTCCACCGGCACTTGGATCGTCCGCGACCGAC
>JAOAPH010000122.1 GCA_025462835.1 Candidatus Angelobacter sp.
CTGCTCTACAGCGTGCCCCCGTTCACTGCTTATGATCTGCCCATCGAGATGGTCGCGGAGCTGGCGAACCACCCGAACATCATTGGGATAAAGGAATCGAGCGGCAACGTCGAAAAGATTGCTGCCATGCACGCTGCAACGAAACACGTGAAGCATACGGCGAATGTCACCGAGATCTTCAACGCCGTGACTGGACGAATGCTCTCGGGGGCAGCCGATAACGTCGCTCCGCTGAACGGAATCATTTCGGCCGAAACCCTCAGTGCAACTGCTTCGGGTGCGACAGCAAGTGCCACCGCGACGAAGCCTCCGGCTACGCGTCCCAAATTCAAAATGCGGACGAAGGAAGTAGGATTTCAAATTCTGGCGGGGGCGGCGCAAACTCTGCTGCCATCGCTCGAAGCCGGCGCGTCTGGATCGGTGCTGGCATTCGGTGCGTGTGCGCCCACCGCCTGCTTTGAGATTTTCACCGCCTGGAAAGAAGGCGACAGAGCATTGGCGGAATTGAAGCAACAGCGAATTGCGGCGACCGCGAAACGAGTAGGCGGGGAATTAGGCGTCCCCGGAATCAAGTATGCGATGGACTTGAACGGATACTACGGCGGGCTTGCGAGATTGCCACTGCTGCCATTGACGGGCGATGAGAAAGCAGAGATTCAAAATCTAATGAAAGACATTCGAAATTAATGAGCCGACTCAGCTTGATTGTTATGGTGTTGTTTTCTGCGATTTCATTTGCGAAAGATGCCCCCAAACAGGTACTCAACTGGCCCTCTGAGCAGAAGCCACTCTTACGCTTCACCGTCGACAAGGTCAAGGAGTTGCCCTCATATAACGGGCAGCATTCTTACGTGATTGAGACAACGGTCGAGAACCTTTCCGGAAAGGCAATACCTAAAGCTAGATTCGATCTTTATCTAATTGATAAGAAAAACGTGCGTATAGGAGACGGGTATCTGGGCTTCGAGAACCTCGGGCCCAGTGAGACGATCAAGATTGCGGTTAACGCTCAGACTACGGGTACGCCAGCTTCCATTGCACTCAACGCCACGGATATTCCGTCCGTACTGGGCGCAGCCCCGAAGACGGTATCGATTACGGTTTATTCCGTTCCTTCCGGAGCCAATTTGAAGCTTGACGGAAAAGAAATGGGTGTTACTCCCATCGCCATCTCGACTAACCCGGGCAGTCATGTGTTGGAATTTTCGAAAGAGGGATTCAGCAAGGGAACATACCCGCTCGCCCTTGCACCAGATCAGTTGTCGGGTGGTTCCGTAAGTTTCGAATTGGGTACTTCAGCGCATGACTCGATCGAGTTACGAGACGGTACGGTCTTGACAGCCGACGTGGAGTCGGTCTCCTAGAGCGAGGTAATGGTTCGCATTGGCGGAAATGTGCAGACGTTTGATCGCAACCAAGTGAAACGTATTGGGTTCACTGTTCGACAGTAAAGTCATGAGTGCTCGCTCTCCAAAGTTCCAGAAGATCACCGAAGAGATGCGGGAGTGGGCAGCGCTTCTCTCTGGCGAGGTTGCTCAGTGGCCGGACGTAACGCTCAGGCCCATGTTCGGCATGACTGCTTTTTATCGGAAAGCAACAATGTTCGGCGCAGTCCCGGCAACGCGGTCGATCGGATCGCCCAATGCCATCATCTTCAAAATCCTCGACCAGCAGCCAAAGTTGAAGTCGCGCCTCGAAGCTGATTCCCGGGTGGGCACAAGTATCGGCGTAAAACAGAAGTGGTATTCATTTGAGCTGTCATCGCCCAAAGACTTGCGCGACGCACTCAGTTGGTTGAGCGAAGCGTATGAAAAGGCGTCGTATCCCGCTAGAAAGCCGATCCGTCAAAAACCTACGCGTCACTGAGGAATATCTATGAATCGAAGAGAGGCAGTAGTAAGAACGGTTGCTGCGGCATTAGGGCTATCAGGACTGGTCGGGGCTCAGAAACAGAAGCTGGTGTGGACGGATCTTCCAGTTAGCTTAGTTCGCATTATTGCTAATCCAAATCTGCTGGACGGTCGTCGAGTTCGTGTCATGGGGTATCTTGAGTACGGTGTCGGCCTGGACCAGTCGTTTGCGCTCTATCTATCCGAAATTGACGGCAAAAACGCGAACGATTTCAATGCAGTTTCGGTGCGGCACGACACGTCGAAGCTTAAGGCCATGATGGGAAAGAACGTATTTTTGAACGGGACATATCACGCTCCGCATGATGGATACGAATCTGGACACAATGGGTATATTGATAAAGTCAGCGACTTAAGGGAATCGAAGTTTGGTGATGACAAGAAATAGAAGTTGAGGAGGCGTCTCCCATTCGATGTCCATTGCGCGCACTTAAATGTTGCTCTCCTCCATTCAATGCGCAACCCTGAATTGCGCCTTAATCAACCCGTATAATTAAGGATTCTGTTTCCAGGTGTGACCGCGACCGGAAGGTATTGACTCGCCTGAGGAACTCCACGTAAAGGAAAAGCTTTCGAATATGGCAACAAGTGATGTCGCCGTGCAGAGTGCGGGCAGCCGGTCTGACCAGAAAAAGGTCGTGAACGACTTCAGCATTCAGGTAGCTACGGTCAACGGTTCGGGATCGCAGTCGGCGAACAATGTGCTTCTGCGCAGCATCTTCCGCATGGGGATTCCGGTCTCCGGCAAGAACCTATTTCCGTCTAATATCGCCGGACTGCCTACCTGGTACACCATCCGCGCAAGTAAGCATGGATACGTCGCGCGCAAGAAGGAAATCGATTTTCTCATCGCTATGAATCCGGAGACGGCCAAGGAAGACGTGACCTCGCTCTCGCCCGGCGCTGCGGTTGTTTATGACGAGCCGCTGAACCTGCAATCGCTGCGATCCGACCTGACGTTTTATCCCGTTCCCTACGACAAAATCGTCGCCACAGTCTGCCCTGACGCCAAGCTGCGCAAGCTGGTCAAGAACATGATCTACGTAGGAGTGGTGGCGCAGCTCTTGAACATCGACATGGCGCGGGTTGAGAAGGAAGTTGAGAAGCAGTTTGCGAAAAAGGAACGCGCCAAACAGCTGAACCTCGCGGCCATCCACGCCGGTTATGACTACGCAAAAGCGTCCTTGACGAAGGCCGATCCGTTCAGCGTGGAAGAGAGCAATCAGACAACGGGGAAGATCATCATCGATGGCAACGCCGCCGCCGCATTAGGCGCCATGTTCGCGGGCGTGACCGTGGTGACTTGGTATCCGATCACGCCGTCTTCGTCGGTAGTAGAGCAATTGATCGAATACTTGAAGAGATATCGTGTAACTCCAGATGGCAAAGCCACTTTTGCGGTGGTGCAAGCAGAAGACGAACTCGCGGCTATAGGCATGGTTTTAGGCGCAGGATGGGCAGGCGCGCGGTCGATGACTGCGACGTCGGGCCCGGGAATATCGCTCATGGCGGAATTCATTGGATTGGGATACTACGCTGAACTGCCGGGGGTGATATTCGACATCCAGCGCGTTGGCCCCTCAACTGGACTGCCAACCCGCACCTCGCAAGGCGACATCCTCTTCTGTGCCACCCTCTCCCATGGTGACACCAAGCATGTCCTGTTGCTGCCGAGCAGCGTCAGCGAATGTTTCAGTATGGCAATCGAGGCGTTTGACCTCGCCGAGAAATTGCAAACGCCGGTATTCGTTTTGTCTGACCTTGATCTGGGCATGAACAATTGGATGTCTGATCCGTTTGCCTATCCCGACAAGCCAATCGACCGCGGAAAAGTTTTGAGCAAGCAGGATTTGGAGCGACTGGGCGGATTCGCGCGTTACAAAGACGTTGACGGCGACGCCATTCCGTATCGCACCCTGCCGGGTACGGACCATCCGGCGGCGGCGTACTTCACGCGCGGCACGGGACACAACGAGAAAGCGCAATACAGCGAGCGCGGCGACGATTACCAGAACAACATGGAGCGTCTCGACCGCAAGTTTGAGACTGCGCGGACTCTGGTGCCAAAACCGGAGATCGTCGCGAATGGGACGTCAAAGATCGGTGTGATCGCGTACGGTACAACCGACTTCGCGATGAAAGAAAGCCGCGACCAGTTGACGAATGAATTCGACCTGAAGACTGACTATCTTCGTTTGCGCGCGTATCCGTTCACGCGCGAAGTGCATGAGTTTGTCGCGCAACATGAGCGCATCTATGTCGTCGAACAAAACCGCGATGGACAGATGCTCAGTTTGTTGAAACTCGATCTCGCTGCCGACCAAGTCACGAAACTACGCAGCGTCCGCCACTACAACGGGCTGCCGATCGATGCGCGATCCGTGACCGACGATATCGTTTCGCAGGAAGGGAAGTAATGGCTACCACTCCCACATCGACCCCAGCGCCCCCACCCTCTCCAAAGACCAATCGCATCGGGCTTCAAGTGCTCGACTATCGTGGCGGCAAGACCACGCTCTGCGCGGGGTGCGGCCACAATGCAATCTCCGAGCGCATCATCGACGCTTTCTATGACATGGGTATCCAGCCCGAGCGCGTGATGAAACTCTCCGGGATCGGTTGCTCGTCAAAGAGTCCGGCGTATTTTATGAGCCGTTCGCACAGCTTCAATTCCGTGCACGGACGCATGCCCTCGGTCGCAACCGGCGCGACGCTTGCGAACCGCAGCATGATGGGACTCAGCGTCAGCGGCGATGGCGACAGCGTTTCCATCGGTGCAGGACAATTCGTTCACCTGATGCGCCGCAATTTGCCTCTCATCTACATCATCGAAGACAACGGTGTTTACGGGCTGACCAAAGGCCAATTCTCCGCGACTGCAGACGTTGGTTCAACGCTCAAGACCGGCGTCATCAACGACCTTCCGCCCATCGACATCTGCGCACTGGCCATCGAGCTTGGCGCGACGTTTGTGGGGCGCTCGTTCTCCGGCGACAAGAGACAGTTGCACAACATGATCAAGGCCGCCATCTCGCACAAGGGAACGGTGATGCTTGACGTGATCTCTCCGTGCGTTACCTTCAATGATCATGAAGGCTCGACGAAGTCCTACAAGTACATGAAGGACCACGAAGAGGCGATTCACGAAGTAGGCTTTGTGCCGCACTTTGAAAATATTGATGTGGATTACGATCCGGGTACGACGACCGATGTCCGCATGCATGACGGATCGCATCTGCGTCTCCGTAAGCTGAACACCGATTGGAATCCGAAGAATCGGATTGCTGCGATGACGGCGTTGCATGAATCGAACGAGCGGGGTGAAGTGCTGACCGGCGTCCTGTATATCAACACCGAGAAGCCGAACTTTGTGGATCTGTTGAACATGACCGAAGAGCCGCTGGCTACGTTGCCGGAAAAGACGGTGCGTCCGCCGAAGGAAGTTCTGGACAAGGTGATGGCGTCGTTGATGTAAATCTAGAAACGCACAAAAGCCCTCCTGAGGAGGGCTTTTTTATTGCGGCGAATCAACTAGCCAGCGGATCTTCGGCCTTGTCGCCTTGATTTCTTTTTTGCCGCTGACCGGGATCCATATCTTGCCCCGTATGTTCCGGGCTTTCACCCGGCTCCGGATAGTCACTGTCATTTCCATCGATGATTTCGTCCTTGTTGCGATGGCCTAATTGACCGCGCATTGAAGTGTTGTGTTCCTCTTTGGGAGAGTCGTCTTCCACAGCGCCCTTGTGGATATCGTTATCGCGATTCTTGCCGGTGGGATTCATATTGGCTTCGTCAGTTGCAAGCTTGCGCTTGAAGGAGATCGCAGTCAAGCGATCAACCCTGCTACAAGGTGAGATGCACTCGGATTCAGTATTGCGCGATTTCAGTTCTGCCTTACAATTGTTCGACCATGTCCACGCCTCCCAAAGTCCCCGGCCCTCTCTATAAACCATTTGAAAAGTTGGTGAAGATCAATGTCCTGGGGAAAGACTTTGAGGTGCCGGAAGGGAACATCCTGCTGCGCGCGTTCCAGTACATTGCTCCGGAGACGATTCCTTACGGGCGATTCTGTTGGAATGAAGAGTGCCAATATTGCCGAGTGCATTTTGATTTGGGGCCTGACTCGCCTAACCGCGTAGCCCTCTCATGCAAGCTGATGGTGCAGGATGGAATGCGAGTGACTGAAGCGGCGCAGGAGATCCGATATTGCTTGCGGACTTTGAAGTTGAATCCACCTGAGGCGAAGGCTGAAGGGAGCGGCGGGAGCTAGAACGAAGAGAGAAGGTTATTCGCTTCTACGGCGGGCGGGAGAAGGCTTCGAGGCCGTGGGAGTGGCCCCGAGCTTCTTCAAACGATCTTTGGCCTGGCTGGCTTCAATCGAACGGGGATAGCGTCCGATCAAGCTGCGTAGTTCCTTGGTTCCGGCATCACGCTGTCCGAGTTCGATCAGCGCGTAGCCTTTTTTCAACTGAGCCGCAGCGGCTTTGTTCCCACCGGGATACTGCTCGATAACGCGGTCGTAATCCTTCACCGCCTGCTCGTAGTTGCCTTGTCGAAATTGCATGTCGGCAAGGTAGAACTGCGCGTTGCCAGCGAGATCCGTGTTGGAATAGAACTTGATGTAGTCGGCAAATTCCTGCTGCGCCAAATCGAACTTCGCGGCGTTGTAGTCTCGCAGTCCGTTGTTGTAGAGGACGTCTGCTGGCGGCGCTTGTGCCTGAGCCGGCTGTCCCGGAGTAACGGCGCTTGCAGCAGCCGGCGCGGCATTCAGGTTCTGCTGCGCAGCCTGCATGTCTTCCAGTTGCTTGCTGACCTTCGCTAGGCGGCCTTTCAGCTCATCCACCGAATCCTGCAACGATTGCACCTGTGTGGATAACTGGTCCACCTTGGCGCCGGAGTCGCCGGATTGCTGATGAATGCTCTTGTCGAGCGCGCCGACAGCACCGTTCATCTTGTTGACGCTGTCAGAGGTCTGTTCAACCAGGTTGCGCATGACGCCCATGCGTTCATCAAACGACGTCTTCATTTGCGCCATCTGGTCTTGCAGGGCCTGCATTTGGGTTTGCAGTTGGATCAACTGCTCTTTAGTGCCGGCAATTGCGGGCGTGCTGGCGATGGCCAGGAGCATCAGGCCTAAAAGAAATTGTGGGACAAATCTTCTTTTTGTCATGGTCTCGTTCTTAGATGCGGAAATAGACTCCCTCGTTCAACTTTGGTTACTGTCCACCGCCGGGACAATGAAAATACTCTTTGTCCCGGCCATGGGCAGCTTTTATCGATTGGCTACAAAGTGTCCGCGACGATTCTGCTGCCAGCAGGCTTCGCCGGATTCGGTGCAGAACGGTTGTTCCTTGCCGAATGTACGCGTATCGATGCGGCTGGCAGGAACGCCTGCTGCGACCAGAGCGTTCTTGATTGCGGCAGCGCGTTCATCTCCGAGCGTAAGGTTGTACTCGGTGGAGCCACGCTCATCGCAATGGCCCTGCACCAGCACTCTCAGGTTCGGCTTCTGTGACAGGGCGCGGGCATCGGCTGCAATGATCTGCTGCGCGTCCGGACGCAACTGGTAAGAATCATAGTCAAAGAAAACATCCTTGACGTTCTGCGTGAACCATTGCTCGTCCGTCATGGAGACCGGGGCGGGCGTTGCCACCGGCGGTGGAGGAGGCGCGGTTACGGTGATGCGCGCGGTTGCATCCTGCTGTCCGCCGGGTCCCTTCGCCACCAGACGATAGCTGGTGGATTCGGTCGGGTTCACTTCCTTTGATCCGTTGGGATCAACCTTGCCCACTCCTTCGATGGTGACATCGGTGGCATTTTCAGTGCGCCATGTGAGTTGCGATGTTCCCCCGCGTTCCACTGCATTCGGACTCGCAGAGATTGACGCGGTGGGCGCTGGCGGCGGCGGTGGCGGCGCTGCCGGTGTAGGCGCTGCCTTCTTGTGACATCCCGCGATGAAAAGCAGGATTGCCAGAGTGGATACTGCAAAGTACGACTTCGATTGTGCGCTTACGTTCACTTCATCCTCCGTGCGAGTTGTCTCGCAAATGCTGAACTGGTCCCCGTTTTTAGAAATAGTGCTGTTGTTTGTTCTTATAGATGCAGCTACTTACTTGAAGCTCCAATTTGGTTGCTGGTTATGTCCCGAATTAGTTAACTGCCGTTGTTGCGACCCATCCGCCAGCATCGTCCATATCTGTGTGCCCGCGCTTCGAGTCGATTCGAAAACGATGTGGCGTCCGTCCGGCGACCACGAGGGGAAATCGTTCACTCCACTATCGTGCGTAAGCTGTACCCATTGCTTGCTGGCGATGTCCATCACGTAGATATCTTGTCCGCCGGGCGCGCCCGGGCCGTACTTGCGCCGCCACGCGAAAGCGAGAAACTGTCCATTGGGTGACCACGACGGTGAAACAGCGTATCCCCCATCGGTGACCTGTTGCAAGTTAGTCCCGTCCGATTCCATGGTGTAGATCTGCGGAAGCCCGCTTCTGCCGCTGACAAACGCGATCTGTGTCCCCGTTTTGGGGTTCCACACCGGCGAGACATTGCCGCCCTTGTTAGCAGTCACGCGCTTGGGATTTGCGCCGTTGGCGTCGGCAATGAAGATCTCCGGGTCGCCGCGCATCGATGAAGAGAACGCCAATTTCGTACCGTCGGCCGACCACGCGGGTGAGACGTTGGTTCCTGCGAACCGGGGGAATGTAACAGTGCGACCGAGTTCGAGCGAGTACATGGCAAGATCAACGCCGCCGCGTGCAAACGTGGTGAATGCAACGCGTCCGTTATCCGGAGAAATGCGCGGCGAGAGTGAGATAGAACCTAGCTTCGTGAGCTGTGTCTGTCCGGCGCCGTCGTAATCCATCATCCAGACTTCTTTGTGTCCGGTGCGCGCA
Source organism: Candidatus Angelobacter sp. (assembly GCA_025462835.1). GTDB lineage: Bacteria > Acidobacteriota > Terriglobia > Terriglobales > Acidobacteriaceae > JAICLA01. The sequence continues at coordinate 8,807 of JAOAPH010000122.1, forward strand.
CTTATAAAGGCGATTTTGCTTTCCGCTATGCCGGGAATGCCGCCACCAAGACGGAAGATGATCTCATTGGCAAAGCGATGCGCGATCACGCGGGCGTTTTCTGTCGTTGCCTTCTCGCGATACTGTTTCCCCAAGACCTGCGGGGACGCAATGTTCTTGACGTCGAAGAGCCAGCCTTGCATGGCGACATCGTCGCCCGACTTGCCGAAATTTCCGAAGGCGACCATCGCCGCATTCGGCGGAGGATTGCCCCAGGGTTCGAGTTGGATCTCCTGCGGCGTGCCCGGGATCTGCAACGGATAAAAACTTTTTGACACCACGTCGAAGATGCCGGCGTAGGTCAGATCGTTAAAGAGGGTGTCATTGAATGTCTTGAGCAGTTCGGCATTCGGGGGATCGGTGGATGAGGTCTTGAAATCCGGAACGGCAATGCGGACTTTTTCCACGCCTAGCCCCGTGCCAGTGCGAATCCAATCCGTCTGCGCCGCAGAGGGGATTACGAATATGATTGTGGTGAGAAGAAAAAGTACGAGCTTACGCATCCGAGTTCCAAGTGTACCCGCTTCAGAGAACAAATTCATGTGAGTGTTGACCCTAATCCGCAATCGAAAGTCTTAGTACTCTAACGTTTGAAATCGAACCAAAACTCCACTGATACCTTGTTGCCGGAATAATCGTTGGGCAGCGGACCAAAAGTATCTATCCTCTGCAACGCGCGCACTGCCGATTGGTCCAGCGACGGCACACCGCTGCTCTGGCTCACCTGAACATTGGTGGGCTGTCCGCCGCGACCGATGTCAAAAGTGAGATAGACACGTTTGGCGGCCTGAATACTCGGATCGATCTCATACTTCAGCCAATTCTCGGAGACCTTTCGGCGGACGGCGTCAACGTACCAACTGTAGCGGCTGCCAAATGTCCCGCCTGAGCCGAACTGCATTCCGCCGGAGCCAGTCAGGCTTTTGAACATTGTGTACGGGCCACTGACTGGGCCGCCTTGTCCGAAAGGAACGACGTTGGTTGCGGTCTCAACTGGTTGAGGCTTGGGTTTTTCGATTGTCGGTGTGGGCAGTTTCTTTGGCGGTTTTGTTTTTACGGTTCGGTCGGGTATCGGAATCGCTTCCGGTTCAGGTTCGACTTCACGTGGCTGCGATTTCGAAAGTCCCTTGGATTCGTTCGCCAAGACGTTTTCCTTTGGCGCTTCTACCGCGGGCAAGGGAATCGCTGCGTTACTGACCAGAGTCGCGTTCATGGCGCTGTCGCCGGATTGCGACCCGCCCCAACTTCCGCCGGACGCGCCATTGAATGCCGCGAAGAATATTACTGCGCTGAATAAAACGATATGCAGGACGGCGGAAGCCGCGATCGGGCCTCGCCAGGATTCCTGATAGTCGAAGATGTTTGCGCTTGCTGCCATCTTATTTTCGTTTCGAATTGTCGTTCGGCAATGGCTCAGTCACGATGCTCACGTTGGTGATGCCCGCCTGCTTTACCGCATCCATCACCGTGGCGAACGCACCAAAGGGGACGTTCTCATCCGACCGCAAATAAATCTGCATGCGTTCGGGATCGCGCAGTTTCTCTTTCAGCTTGGCGCCGATCTCGTTGATGTTGATGGGATCGTTGCCGAGAAAGACGCGCTGCTGGCGGTCGATAGAGATCACCAGCCGTTCTTCCGTGATCTCTTTCACGGTGCGTGTCTTCGGTACGGAGACCTCAACGCCCGACTGCAAAATGGGCGCGGTGATCATGAAGATGATCAGCAGCACGAGAACCACGTCGACGAATGGCGTGACATTGATCTCCGACATCGACGTCTGCGTATTTCCGCGAGCGTTGGTAAAAGCCATTAGGTGCGCTCCCGTGCGCTCTCGACTAAGCGGGCATCGCGATCTTTATCACGTTCGACGGTGTTGAGGAATTCCAGGGAGAAGTCATCCATGCGCGCGCCGAACTCGCGCATTGTCTGCGTGAACTGGTTGTATGCGATCACCGCGGGAATAGCGGCAAACAATCCAGCAGCGGTGGTGATCAGTGCTTCGGAGACGCCCGGAGCGACAGCCCGCAGCGTCGCTGCTCCGGCGGTACCGAGTCCGTGGAAGGCGTCGATGATGCCCCACACCGTGCCGAAGAGTCCGACGAACGGCGCCACTGAGCCTGTAGTCGCAAGCCAAGTCAAACGGCGCTCGTTCTTGGTCAGTTCTTCTGATGAAGCGATCTGCATCGCGCGTTGAATGGATGTGATGTTCCTGACAACGCCACCCTGCCGCCGCAACTCTTCATATCCGCCATCGAAGACGGCTACCAGCGGGCTGGGCTTGAATTGTTCCGCGACGGTGGAGACGTCCTGCATACGGTTGGCTTTGCGATAGGCGCGCAGGAAACGTCCACTCTGAGTTCGTGCTCGTTTAAATGCAGCCCATTTGGAAAGGATGATCGACCAGGAAAGAATGCTGAACCCCAGCAAGATGAAAAGCACAATCTTTGCGACGAGGCCACTCTGGGTGACCAGAGTTACGATCTCCTCGCCGACATAAAAAGCCGGAAGAGTAAGTTGTGACATTGAGACTAGTTTACAAAAAGAGAGCGCAATACGCGAAAACTCGACATTGAAATTTGTTGGGCAAAAGAAAAGGCCGCCAGAGCGGCCTTCCTTCACTGCACCTTCTGGTTATTGGTTCGGCCGGAATGGCGCGGGGTTCATCGCCTGTTGGCCGGGCGCAACCGTTTCAAACGGAGCGGGCTGGCTCTTTGCCGCTTGTCCCGTTCCTTCCGCTTGCGATGACTCCACAACGAAGAAATAGTCGGTGTTCGGCTTCAGGCCGGTAATCGTCACACGATGCGGATTGCCACCCCAGGGCGCCTGCGCGGTCTGCGTCAGGTTATTGGGATCCGTGCCGTAGTGAACGATGCTGCTGCCACGACGGTTCGTGGACCACGCAACAATGGCCTTATCCTGTCCGACATATTCGACGTTAGGTCCGCCGCTGATGCGGAACTGGTTCGGATTGTTCGCAACATCAGAGGACTCAGTCTGGAACTGGCCCTTGGTGATGCTTTGTCCTTTGGCGTCAACCAGTTCGTAGTAGTGGGTGGAGTTTGGCTGAAGCCCGGACAAGTTCGCCGAAAACTCCTGGCCGTTTCCAGTGGCAGATGCGGAAGCGGTCTGGCTCAAAGCGTTAGGGCTGTTCCCGTACTTCACCTGAGCTGGAGTCTTATCGGCGTCCATCCACCAAAGGTCGGCTGAGGTGTCCTTCACATTGCGAACCAGCGGCCCCACCTTGATCTTGGCGGCGTCACGCTGTTTGTCACGCCATGAATTGGTGGCTGCATCTTTGGTTTGGGTTTGGAAGCTCATGACTTGTCCCTTGGCTTCCGTACCCGTGCCCTGCGCCTGAGCTGAATCGACCTGGTAGTAGTAGGTCGTATTCGGCTGCAGACCCTGGATCTTCACGCGGTGGACTGTGTCCCACTTGTTGGTGTCGCCACCCCAGGCTGCCTGCGCAGTCTGGTTGAGGCTGCTGGCGGATGTGCCGTAATGCACAGTGGAGCTGGATTTCACGTTCGTGGACCAGGCGACCTGCGCCGAGTTGTCGTCCACAGCTTCCACTTTCGGCGTTCCGATCAGTTGGACTGCTTGGGATTGCGAAGCTGTAGAAGCCGTACTTGGTGGTGTCGCCTGTGTCGCCTGAGCTGTGGCCCAAGAACCCAGAGTGGCCGCTAAACCAGCGACGGCAATATTCCTGAGTAGTTTCATTTGTTGATCCTCCTGAGATCGCGATTCATTAGGGGATCGAAGCGGCGGCTTATTAGGTTTAGATGCCCATGGGGGAATGAAGGTGTGCTCGTTGATGCCGTGCGGGAACCATGGTGTGCTTGGAAATCGAGAGTGTCAGCAGGCTGGCAACTCTGGCCAGAGCAGCCGGAAGGAACTGGGTTACACTCTGCATAATGCGTGTCTTGGGAATTGATTGCGGGACAGAGTTCACGGGGTTTGGCGTTGCCGAACAATCGCAATCTGGCGACCGGACAATCCGCTACATTACCTGTGGCGCAATCCGCCTCTCCAAACGGGATCTGCTGCCCGTGCGTCTCGCGCACATCTATGAGAGTTTGCGGGCGCTGGTAGAAACTCACAAGCCTGACATCGTCGCCATCGAAGAAGTCTTTTATTCCGTCAATGCGAAATCAGCGTTGAAGCTGGGACAGGTTCGGGGAGTGGCTATGCTGGCGGCATCGTCATGCGGATTGCAAGTGGCCGAATACGCGCCATTGGCCATCAAATCCGCTGTTGTGGGGTACGGTCGCGCAGATAAGCAGCAGGTACAATACATGGTGATGCAACTGCTGAAACTCAATCAGATCCCGGAGCCATCTGACGCCGCCGACGCACTGGCCATCGCCATATGTCACCTGCACACGTCGGCTACCATCGTCCGGCAAAAGGCTGCGACTTCCAAGTAGATGAGAATCAAACCTGCACTGCAGATCGTGATTTTGTCCTTCGCTGCAACCCTCTCCACATTTGGGCAGAAAGCAATGCCAGCCGGAGAAGTCTCCGCCTCACTTCCCAAAGTCCATTTCGCGTTCGACCACGACGCGATGGAAGTACCTCACTACGAATTTGACGTTGATGCTGATGGTCATGCGATTTACGAGTCCAGCGGAAAGCCGGACGCGCAGAGCGGAGAAGTAGAGACGTTGAACAAGAATTTCAATCTCTCTCCGGCCACTCGTACCCGGATCTTCGAATTGGCCAAGCAGGCTGACTACTTCAATGGAAGTTTCGATTACACGAAAAACAAAGTGGCATTCACAGGGAAAAAAACCCTCTCCTACTCCGACAAGACGCGAAGCGGAAGCGCAACATTCAACTGGTCAGAGAATAAACCCCTCACCGAACTGGCAAGCCTCTTTCAGGGCATCTCCGCGACATTAGAGGCGGAGCCCCGGCTGCGGCGTCTGCGCAGGTTTGACAAACTCGGCCTCAACGCCGAACTTGCACAGCTTGAGCAGTTGGCCAATAGCGGGTTTCTGGCGGAGATAGGCCTGATAGGCGACTGTTTGCGTGAGATCGCCAACGACGGTGCAATCATGGGGATGGCTCGCAAGCGCGCCGAACATCTGCTGCAAATGGCCGCCTCCGACGCCCAGCGATGAAATATTGCGAAACTCCGTACTAAGGCCTAGCATCGAACAAAGGAAGCGCCCGTTAGGAGATTTTATGAACCGGAGAATGCTCTGCACTTTGGTTGCTGTGCTGTCTCTGTTCGCAGCCTCTGCCTTGGCTGATTCACAGGTCCGGATCGTTCGCCTGAGCTATGTCGATGGCGACGTTCAAATGGACCGAGGCGATGGACAAGGCTTCCACCAGGCATTTCTCAACATGCCGGTCATTCAAGGCTCTCGCCTATGGACGCGCAGCGATGGGCGCGCAGAGATTGAATTTGAAGACGGAAGCACCACCCGCCTTACTCCCGAAACCATCTTAGAATTTTCCAGCTTGAGCACGCGTGGTGAAGACCGCGTCACGCAAGTGAACTTGCAGGAAGGCGAAGCCTACTTCAACGTCAGCAAGAAACACGACGACGTGACGATCACCGTGAAGCAGCAGTACTTGACTCCGCAGAAGTCCTCGCATTTTCGGCTGGTGGCTGACAACCAAGAGCTGAATCTAGCGGTCTTCAAGGGTGACGTGGAACTGGTAAAACGAAGCGGCGAGCGCGTTCAAGTTCGTAAGAATGAGACTCTCACTCTGAATTTCAATGATCCTGAACGCAATTACCTCGCGAAGGGGATCACGGAAGAGTCAGATGATTCCTGGGATCACCAACGTGATCAGGAAATCAGCACTTACGCCAATCGACATAACTTCAACGGATATTCGTCCGCGTACAGTTACGGCGTCAGCGATCTCAATCAGTACGGCAACTTCGTCTACGCGGGTAACTACGGTTCGGTGTGGCAGCCTTACGGCGTGGGATACGGATGGTCGCCGTTCCAGGATGGCTCGTGGGTCTCCTATCCCGGACAGGGTTTCGTGTGGGTTTCTTCTTATCCCTGGGGCTGGACTCCATACCGTTATGGATCATGGGTCAACGTGGCGGGATACGGCTGGTGCTGGCGTCCTGGCAGAAACTGGTCCAATTGGGCGGCGGTGCCCGTGGTCGTAAATCCGCCTGCGAACTTTGTCCGCCCGACTCCACCTCCCGCGCCCGGAGTGGGGCCCGGAGTGGGAATTGTGCATGTGGGACACGGCGGAGATGTGATCGATCTTGGACGAAGACGCAGAGAACGTGATGCAGGAAATTCCTTCGTTCCGGCGGCAACGACTTCTGGCACGACCGGCTCGTCCAATACAGGCACTGGAAGAACTACGACTACCATCACCAACGATAACATCGACCGAGTGGGCAGATGGCGCGGCTCGCGCAATCCCGATGCAAATACTTCACCAGTCGTCCCGGCACCGAATCATCCAGTGACGGCATCACCAGCAGTTACTCCGGCAGCAGCGCCTGTAGTAAGAGCGCCTGCAGTAGTTGTGCCGCGAACAGAGCGCCCGAGCCGTGTGGAATCGAACTTCCACAATGATCGTCCGACGGGAAGCTATGATCGGCCAGTAAGAACATCGCCTCCGCCTTCAGCGCCTGCGTCAGCGCCGATGTCGCGCCCAGCTTCGGCGCCGACAGTTGTCTCTGCGCCGCCGCCCGCAGCGGCACCTTCCGGCGGCAACGGTGGTGGGCATGACAGCCGTCCAAGTAGAACTCCGAGATAGAAGTTTTCGAAAATAGAAAAGGCGACCTTAACGGGTCGCCTTTTTCTTTTCAGTACTTACTTACCGCAATCCGACCAGTCCTCGCGCAGATTCCGTCAACTTCACCGGATCGTAGCCAACACCGTCTTTGAAAACGATCTGCACCTTTTCAATATCGCTGATGTTCTTTGACGGATCGCCGGCGATCACAACCAGGTCGGCTTGCTTGCCCGCCGCAATGGTGCCGATCCGCTGCGACTCGCCCAGGAACTGCGCGCCGTTTGCTGTGGCAATGTGGATTGCCTCCAGCGGAGTAAATCCCGCTTCAACTAATAATTCGACTTCGCGCTGGTCGCCGAATCCTGCGAGCACTCCGCCAATCCCGGTGGGATCAAGTCCCGCAAGCAACAGTCCGCCGGCTTTCACGAACTCGCGCTCGAATTGCATTTCCTTTACGAACATTGGCGGCCACGGTGAATCCGGCGTAGCACTCATGCGCACGCGCGCCCCGAGATAATCATTGCGCGCGTCCACTCCCATTGCGTCGAGCACACGCCGTTGCGGCGCAGGACGTCCGGGAACAAACTGCTCGAAGACGGGAAGCGTGGACGTTAGCGCGACGTGATGCGCTACCAGTTCTCGGATCATGCCCTGTATCTCGGGCCCATTCACATCGAGTTTCGTAAGCTCGGCAAGGGCCGCCCGCGGTGACGGGCAGACATCCGGTTTCTTGCCGGAGTAAAACTCTGTGTCCACCACCAATCCATGTTCGAGATCATCGATGCCCAGCGCCGCGGCTTCGCGGAATCCCACTGAGCACAGGTGTCCAGTAACGGTGAGTTTGCGCGCATGGGCAGCGTCATTGGTGGCTTTCATCTCGTCGCGCGTGACGTAGTTGTAGATCTTGAATGACGTGGCACCCTGGTCTGCCCAGAAATTGACAGTGTTGCGCGCGTCGTCAGGCCCAGTGAGTTGGTGCAGTTGGACGGCGAAGCTTCCTTTGCCTTCGATATACGGCCCGGTGATGTGCATCTTCGGGCCCGGCATTTGGCCGCTGTCGATCAACTTCTTGGTCTCGATGTCCGCGTAGGGTTCAACGCTTCCCGTCGTGCGAATCGTCGTCACGCCGCCCGCGAGATAGAGCCGCGGAAAGCTGTATCCCATCTCGTGAAACAGAGCGCCGCCGGCGGGATAGAACATATGGTCGTGCATGCCGACAAGGCCGGGAATCACTGAATCGCCGGAGAGGTCTATGACCTTGGCATCGGACGGCACCTCAACACTCCCGCTCTTTCCGATGGATTTGATCTTGCCGTCGGCGATCACAACGGTTTGGTCGTCGAGTGCAGCGGCGCCGGTACCGTCGATGACGCGCACATGCGTCAGCGCTACTGTCGGCGATTCGACCTTCACGAATTCGTGTACCGCGGGCGAGAGCTTGGTCTGGGCAACGGCAGAGAGGGAAAAACAAAGAAACGCGGTTATTAGACTTCGCATGGCAGCCTCAGGTTGTAGTCACAGCGGTGCAGCTTGTCAACTTCGAACCGACTTGAACAGCCCGGCCATTTTCTCCAGGCTCACCGCTTCAGCGCGGACGTCCGCGCGCAGCTTGAGTTCTTTTAATGCATTCTTCAGGCGTTCTTCGTCAACATGTGGCTTTAAATTATTGACGAGTGTCTTTCTCTTTTGTGCGAATCCCAGTTTCAAGAAGTTGATAAATTCTCCGGGTTCAACGCCGAGTGATTCCGCTTTCGGATTCACGCGCAATCGCAACACGCTGGAATGGACTTTCGGCGGCGGCGCGAACGCTTCGGGCGATAATGTAAACAATTTCTCGACGTCCGTGTAGAGCTGTGCCGTTGCCGAAAGCAGCCCATATTCACTGTTGCCCGGTGTGGCGCTGATCCGGTCTGCCACCTCTCGCTGCACCATGATTACGATGGAATCAAAGTTGCGATGGAACTCGAATAATTTCAGCAGGATGTCCGAGGTGATGTAGTAGGGAAGGTTGCCGACGATACGTGCCTTGGTCGGCGGCGTGTTCTGGCGGTCGCTGATGCCGCCGAGATCGCCTTGGATGATAGTATCGAAATCGACCGAGAGCACGTCGGCTTCGATGACCTCGACGTTGGGTACTCGCGAGTACGCCATGCGCAACTGCGCGGCAAGTTTGCGGTCGTACTCGATGGCGATTAGTCGTCCAGCGCTTTGCGCCAGGATTTCCGTAATGGCGCCGCGTCCGGGGCCGATCTCCAACACGATCGATTTCGAAATATCGCCCAGCGCATCAACGATCCGCTGCGCCGCGCTGGGGTCCACGAGGAAGTTTTGTCCCAGCTTGGCTTTATTCTGCGGGCCGCGATTTGTCTTCCTGGAAGATGCCGCCACATTGACCCTTCGTACGGATGAAATTAGACTGCACACTTGTTCCGCTTTGCTTGGTCCCGTAAGTCCGCGCAGGAGGCTTAAAAATGAACGTTGTGTTTGCCGCTTCCGAATGCGTGCCCTACTCCAAGACCGGCGGACTCGCCGATGTTGTCGGTGCGCTCCCGCGCGCGCTTGCCGAACTCGGTCATAATGTCACCGTTTACCTGCCGCGATACAAGCAGACCAAACTGGTCGATCCGAAAACTGTCGTGCCCAGCGTGACCATTCCGTTTGATGACCAATATCGCTTTTGTTCGGTTCTGGACGGCGGCAAACATTCCGGAGTGCAATTCTACTTTATCGAGTATCCGCCTTTCTTTGAGCGTGACGGCCTTTACGGACTTTCCACGGGAGACTACCCCGACAACGCCGAGCGTTTCGCGATGTATTCTCGCGCGGTATTGGAAGCTTCCAAGATTTTGGGAGTTCCGGACATCTTCCACTGTCACGATTGGCAAACGGCGCTTATACCCGTTCTGCTGCGCACCAACTACATTGGTGATCCGGCATTTCGCAATGTCCCGGTCGTCTTCACCATTCACAACATTGGATACCAGGGATTGTTTTCGCCAGACGTGTTGCCGTTATTGGGATTGCCGTGGGAGCTGTTCACCATCAATCGGCTGGAATTCTACGGCAAGGTGAATTTCCTGAAAGGCGCGCTCGTCTACGCTGACTACGTCACCACAGTCAGCAAAAGATACAGCCTGGAAATCCAGACAGCCGAGTACGGGTTTGGCCTTGAAGGCGTCCTCCGTTCCCGCGCGGGAACGGTCTCAGGAATACTGAATGGCGTCGACTATCAGGAGTGGAGTCCCGAGCACGACAAATTCATCGCCGCAAAGTACTCGCCATCCAGCGACGACCTGAGTGGGAAGCTTGAGTGCAAGAAAGACCTGCTGGCGGAATTCGGACTGCAGGATGCAGAAGTGTCGTTGCCGGTGGTAGGCATCGTCTCAAGGTTCGTTGCGCAGAAGGGCTTCGATCTCATTGCCCAGGTCGCAGACCGATTGGCGCGCGAACCGTTGATCCTGGTCGCATTGGGAAATGGTGACAAAGAGTATGAAGATCTCTTTCGTCGGTTGCACACAGCCTTTCCCACCAAGTTTGCCGTGAAGATTGGATATGACAATGCAATGGCACACAAGATCGAAGCCGGATCTGACATGTTCCTGATGCCATCGCATTATGAGCCTTGCGGCCTGAACCAGATTTACAGTCTGAAGTACGGGACCATCCCTGTTGTTCGAGCTACCGGCGGTCTGGACGACACCATCGAACCCTGGGACGCAAAGACCAAGAAGGGCACAGGCTTCAAGTTCCACGACTACACCGGCGAAGCGCTGCTTGACAGCGTCCGCGGCGCGCTGCATGCATACGCTGACAAGGACGGCTGGCGTGCACTGATGCACAACGCGATGAAAAAAGATTTTTCCTGGAGTTCGTCCGCCAAAGAGTATGTGCGTGTTTATGAACGCGCGAAGCAAGCCCGGGCGGGTTAGTCCTTTTGGGTTACGCGATTTACCCGCTGCTATTTACGCCTGAGCTCCTACATAATTCGCGTAATGAGGCGTCTGCCCTTCATCATCGGAGCTTGTGTTTTTCTGGGCGGAGTCTCCCTTGAACTTATCCTCATAGGCATTCTTCCGGGATCATTCAAGTCCTGGTTCGCGCTTCCTGACCGGCCGTTTGAATTCGTGGCCAGGGTGGGAATGCAGTTCATCAACGCTTTAGTCGCAGGATATCTTGCATACCGCATCAGGAAAATTCGTGGGTCAATGAAACTCAAGGAAGAGGAAGCCAAGGAGCAGGAGCGGTTTCTCAACCATCATGTGCGCAATGCGCTGAGCTCATTGCAATACGCGGCCCACGTCACCAGCGATGAAAAGATTATCGAGACCTGCGAATCCGCTATCGAACGGATCGTGTGGGCGCTTTCCAGCGTACGTAAACAACCCGCAAAGAAAGTTTCCGCAGTACGCTTGAAGAAAGCGAACTAATTTGCTGCGCTGGCCTGCTTTTGTTTTTTGAAGTACATGAAGATCGGCACCCCGGCCAGGATCACCAGCGTCCCCATCAGCGAGTTGCGTACATTCTCTGCAAACGTGTAATAGAGCAAGATCGCAGCGGACAAAATAAACAGCGCGGGTACCACCGGATATCCCCAGGTCTTGTATGGACGAACTGCATCCGGTTCGCGTTGGCGAAAGACAAAGATAGTGCTGGCAGCGATCATGTAGAACAGCCATTCTGAAAAGATCGCCAACTCCAACAATTCCTTAAAACTCGCGGCTGCCATCAGAAGAATGATCGAAAGCACCGCTTGCACTCCGATGGAAACCGACGGAGTGTGAAACCGCGGATTGACAGTCGCCAGCGTCTGAAAAAAGTAGCCATCCCGCGCGACCGCAAACGGGATGCGCGATCCGCTCAAGATCGTGCCATTCAATGTGACCAGCATCGAAAGCGCGATGCCGACCGTAATCACGGCTGCGCCGCTTACCCCGAGCACCACTTGCGTCATCGCCGACGCCGGGCTTTTCGCCGCAGCGACTGCTTGTGCAGGAAGCACGTAAAGCACTGCTGCGTTCATCAGCATGTACAAGCCGGCGACGATGGCCACGCCCGATATCAAACCCAACGGAATGTTCCGAACGGGATTGCTGATCTCGCCCGCAACCATGTTCAAGTCGTTCCATCCGTCGTAGGCCCACAGGGCAGCCACTAACGCGATCATGAATCCGGAGTGCGACGGCGGAATCGACGTGTGGAAGTTCTGCCACGACCCCGCGCTGTAACTGAATCCGATCGCGGCAATCCCAGTAAGCATCAGCACCTTCAATGACGTGAAAACAACTTGGAAGATGCCCGCCTTCTTCACTCCAAAGTAATTCAGCAGCGAGATCAGGATAGTCGCAAGAATGGAGACATACTGTGCGTAAGTAAATCCAAGAGCCTTGCTGGCGAGAAACTCGAAGTGCGGCAGCGCGCTCAAAGCGTCGGTGAGACCGGTAGTGATGGTCGCAATCGAAGCGGGTTTTGCCACAGCAAACCACGTCCACCCGTAGAGAAATCCCCAGAGCGGTCCATAGGCGTCGCGAACGTAAACGTATTCTCCACCGGCTTGCGGCTTCATTGCTCCAAGTTCGGCATACGTCAGCGCGCCAAAAAACGAGAGCAAGCCGCCCACGATCCACGCTGCGTAGACCATCTTCGGTGAGCCCACGGCCACCATCATCGTGCTGGGTACGCGGAAGATGCCGCTGCCGATCACGGTGCCAACCACGATGGCGACCGAAGCGCTCAGCCCTAATTCGCGCGCCAGGTCTGCGGACTTGCTTGCGGTTGCGGCGTTAGACATTGCTGTGGACGGCGACATCATCGACTGCTCTCTCCGAATCTCCGGAATCGCTGAACAACAAGCTAGCGAGATAGCCGACGATAAACGTCAGCGTAGTCCCGATTGTTACATACCAGGTCCACGCCACCACCGTGGTCATCAGGTGCAGTCGCGGCCCGAAGAAAAGAAATAAGTTCACGAGAAGCCCGCAAACCATTCCGATCAATGCGCCGGTCTGATTCGCGCGCTTTGTGAGCACCCCCAGGAGAAATACGCCCAGCAGTCCGCCATAAGGAACAGAGGCAATGGACAGGCCAAGTTCGAGAACACGCTGTCCGCCGAACTGCGTCACGATCGCGAGGCCGAAGAGGATGAGTCCCCACACGATTGTCGCAGAACGTGACATCGCCATCCGCTGTCTCTCGCTCGCGTCGGGACGAATCCGCAGATAGAAATCAATGATTGTCGTGGATGAGAGCGAGTTCAGTGCTGCGCTCAAGTTCGACATCGCCGCAGCCAGGATCGCCGCAATCAGCAGCCCAGAAATGCCGATCGGCATCTGCGAGACGATAAACATCGGGAAGATCCTGTCTGAGCGGTCGAAGGGAACTGCCGGTGGATACATTTTGTAAAACACGAACAAGGCAGCGCCCACCAGCAGAAAGAGCGAGAACTGCAGCAGTATTGCGCCCCCGCTCGATAGCAGCGCCAGTTTGGATTCGCGTTGATTGCGGGCAGAGAGCAATCGCTGCACCATTAACTGATCGGTGCCGTGGCTGGCGGTGGTGAGAAATGTTCCGCCGATCACGCCCGCCCAGAAGTTAAATGTCTTCGTGAGTGAGGGAACGAAGTCGAAGATCTGGAACTTGCCCGCCGCGGATGCGGTTTCGTGAATCGTAGTCCATCCACCGGGTACAAGATGCAGCAGCGTGAAGAATCCAACCAGCGTCCCGCCGATGTATATCGCCATCTGCACCACGTCCGTCCAGATCACTGCGGTCATTCCACCTTCGAAGGTGTAGATCAAAGTAAGCAAGGTGACTAGGCCGATCGACGCAATGACGCTGGCTTCACGCGACATGTATTGCAATAGGTATCGTTCAATGGCAATGTTCACCACGATGGACACCGCGAAAACGCGCACGCCCTCGGCCACTGCCCGGGTCACGAGAAATGTCCCAGCGGTGAAACGATGCAGGAGCTTTCCAAAACGACGGTCAATCAATTGATAAGCGGTGAATAATTCGCCCTTGAAGTAGGACGGCAGAAAGATAAGGACGATGACGATTCGCGCCAGCATGTAGCCCATCACTACTTGCAGGAAGCTGAAGTTGGTGTCGTAGGCAAGGCCGGGGATGCTGATGATGGTGAGAGTGCTCGTCTCGGCTGAGACGATCGATAGCGCGATCGCCCACCACGGCACGCTGCGATCGGCGAGGAAATAACTCTTGAGTGATTTCTCCGCGTTGCGAAATCGCAGCCCAAAAAGGGTGATCCCAACCAGGTAGAGGCCGACAATAAACAGATCGAGCGTGCTTAGTCCCATAGGTATGTGCGAAAAATGGAAGTCCGCCGTCATTATGCCGGAAGAATGAATCGTTGGCCGAACAAAACTGTCGCGACTTAGGTGCGATAGTGATAAAAAGATATCTCGATGACGCTCTATCTGGGAATCGATGCTGGCGGCTCGAAGACCGAGTGCGCGATTGCCAATGACAAGGAAGTTCTCGGGCGATTCACCGCTGGCACATGCAAATTCCAACGCGTGGGCAGGGAAGCGGCAACGGCGTCACTGCAAGCGACTGTGCGCGGTGCGCTCCACGCTGCGAATTCCAACGCCAATGACATTCGCCAATCGTGCATCGGCATCTCCGGAGCATCACAACCTGAAGTCCGTGAGTGGGCAACCCATACGCTGACAAGCTTACTTTCAGGCGGCGTCACGGTTGTGGGTGACAACATCATTGCTCACGAAGCTGCGTTCGAAGGCGGTGCAGGTGTCTTGATCGTCGCTGGCACTGGGTCCATCGTCTACGGACGCAATGAGCGCGGAGAAGTCGCCCGCGCCGGAGGCTGGGGCCCCATTGTTTCCGATGAGGGTTCCGGCAATTGGATCGGCCGCAGCGCAGTACGGGACGTATTGCAAGCGCTCGACGGCGGAACCCAAACCGCGCTGCTAGAAGCAATACGGCAAGCCTGGAGTGCTTCATCCCGGGAAGAGATTGCAAGGATCGCCAATGGATCTCCTGCCCCGGATTTTGCCGCTTTGTTCCCGCGAGTCCTCGCCGCCGCCGAATCGGGCGATACGCTGGCTTTGGATCTATTGGATCGTGCGGGAGAGCAACTCGCCCAGCTTGCATTAATCGTGATTCAAAAGCTTTGGCTTTACGGCGTTCCAGGTCGAATCGCGGGTGCCGGTGGTGTCTTGAACCATTCGGCTCAAATTCGCGGGATCCTTCAGAGAACCTTCCGCGCCGAATGTCCGCAAATCGAATATGACAACAAGGTGATTGACCCGATCCTGGGCGCGCTCTTTATTGCGCGCAGAGCGAAGAATCACCCAAGCTCCAGCGTATGAGCGAATCTTCTGCTCCAAAACGACAGCGACGAAATGCAGGAAAGGATGCTGTCGACCAACTCGAATCGCAGATTCGCTTACCTGTCTCTGAGATTGAGGCGCTACGCGCCGCCGCATTGAATCCGAATCTCAGCGAAGAATTGGCACTCACGCTTCTAGAACGGCGAGACCTTCCAGCAATCGTCATCGGCGACCTGGCAAAGAATGGCCGCGCGATGAAGTACCGCAAGGTGCGGAGTGCTGTCGTACGCCACTTGCAGACACCGCGCCATGTCTCTATGCCGCTCATCCGGCGCCTGTATACGTTTGAATTAATGAGCGTCGCGCTGACTCCCGGCGTAGCCGCGGACGTGAAACTCTCTGCCGAACAGGCCTTGATCACTCGTTTTGGTTCGATCTCGGCAGGCGAGAAACTCACGCTGGGGAAGCGGGCCTCGGCACAAGTTGCAGCGGGCCTTTTGAACGATCCCGATAAGCGCATCGTTGATGCGGCGCTTAATAATCCGTTTCTGACCGAATTCTGGGTCTGCAAGTCACTGTTACGGGCACAGCCATCAGAGATTCTCGCGCATCACGTATCCAAACATTCGAAGTGGTCGGTAAGAAAAGATGTTCGTGCCGCGTTGCTTCGCAATGAGTTCACTCCACTAGCGCATGTGATCGCCATGTCGCAATCGTTCTCGCTGGAAGCGCTGAAAGAAATCCTCCAGCAGTCGGCACAGCCCGCAAAAGTCAAAGCCTATTTGATTGAGGTCGCGGAAAAGAAAAAATCTAAGCAGGCTGGTTCCGGAAGAAGCTGAGGATCGCTTCCGCTTGTTTTGCATTCACCACAGCAGACAGCGCCGCCGAATCGGCCTGCTTCACTGCGCGGACACTTCCGAAGTGCTCCACAAGTCTGCGTGTAGTCTGCGCGCCGATTCCCGGTATCTCCAGCAATTCCGATCTGCGGTCGCGCATCTGCCG
>JAOAPH010000126.1 GCA_025462835.1 Candidatus Angelobacter sp.
TCACCCGGAACAAGCTTTGACATCAGGTTTAGGATTTCATTGAAGAGGTTGGGAATCGGGACGTAGGAGAGAGCGGCCGCCATAAAGATCAGCAGCGGAAACAGCGACAACAGAAAGTAGTACGCCAGTCCGGCTGCAATAGAAAATGTCCGATTGCACCGCAGATCCTTCACGGCTGAGACGGTGGCATTTCTTACGGCGACAAGGCGCATTGGCTAGGGCCCAACTCTCAAATCTGAAAACACAGATACGCAAGTTAGATGAGCGCAATCGTCCTGACGGAAGCACCAGAATCACTGGCGTTAATCACTGGCCAGAATCAAGCAGGAGAGTAGCAGCATCTAAGTGGTGATCCGGTGAAAAGACGAATTTCAGCTGTAAGATGATATTTAATAGAGGGATGCGTTTCCGGGAAGTCATATATAATTAAGCACTTCCCCCGAAGGTTTCCCTGCATTTTGCCAAAATGATCTGGTTCCGAAAAAATCGTGTTCTAGTGATTTTGGTCGCCTTGGCGGCCATCATCTCGCTGGCTGCCTCTTATTCGGCCAAGTCGGAAATCCCGGTAAAGGTCGGCAAAGTCGAGCGGGAGACCATCGTCAACACCATCTCAACCAACGGAAAGATCGAGCCCGCGCTCAATTTTCAGGGACGCTCTGCCGGTCCCAGTTTGGTCCGCAAAGTCCTCGTCTATGAGGGCGCACAGGTAAAGGCCGGTCAGCTGCTGGTTCGGCTGGATGAGTCCGAAGCCCAGGCCCAGGCGGCGCGAGCTAAGGCGCAACTTCGCTCTGCCGAATCCGACCTCGCCTCCATGCGCAAAGGCGGGAGCCAGGACGAAGTCATTACCGTGCAGTCCAATATCGCCAAAACAAAGACGGAGGTCGAGGCCGCCCAACGAAGCCTGGCCGCACTCACTCGCCTGAAAGAGACTGGCGCAGCATCCGCGGGCGAAGTTCAGGAAGCGGAGAATCGGCTTACCCGCGCCCAGGCCGAACTGTCATTGCTCAAACAAAAACTGACCAGCAGATTCTCCCCTGCGGAAATCGCCAAGGTGGAAGCGCAAGTGACTGAAGCCCGCGCCGCCAATGATGCCGCTCAGGAGATGCTGCACAATGCCAATGTCACCGCTCCTTTCAACGGCACCGTCTACTCAGTTCCTGTGCGCACCGGCACGTTTGTCAATGCCGGCGACATGCTCGTCCAAGTCGCCGATCTCCGCAAGATGCAAGTGCATGCCTTCGTCGACGAACCGGAGATCGGCAAGCTGCAAGTCGGCCAAAGGGTCTCGCTCACCTGGGACGCCATTCCCGGCAGGACTTGGGATGGAGTCGTCGCCCACGTCCCCACCACGGTCGTGTCACGCGGAACACGCAGTGTCGGCGAGATTGTTCTTAACGTCGACAATCAGGATTTGAAACTGCTGCCCAACGTCAACGTGAACGTGATGATCACCACCGCGCGTCAGGACAACGCCCTCACCGTACCCCGCGAAGCCGTTGTGCAGGAATCGGGCAAGCACTACGTCTACGTCATTAATAACGGCCGCCTCAAACGCACGGAAGTCCAGACAGCCATTTCCAGCCTAACCAGAATCCAAGTAGTCAAAGGATTGCAGGATAATCAAACGGTGGCTCTGGGCGCAGTGAATTCACAATCTCTCGCTGATGGCGCTCCGGTGAAGATGGTGCAGCAATAATCGTGTTCAAGAAAGCTTTTTGTACTCTTCTATTCGCCGCCCTGATAGCTTGCTCTCTTTCTGCAACTCCCCAGGAACCAAACCCCGCACAAGCTCTTCTTAGCGCCGGACGCGTAGACGACACTATTGCGCTTCTGCAAAGACAGCTTGCCGGCAACAAAGACAATGCCGAAACTCAAAACCTTCTAGCTCGCGCCTATTACGCCGAAGAAGTCACCGACAAAGCCATCCCACCCAGCGAGCGCGCCATTGAGCTCGCTCCGCAAAACAGCATGTATCACCTTTGGATGGGACGCATCTTCGGACAAAAAGCCGAACGAGTAATGGCACTCCGCGCCGCCGGATTTGCCGGAAAAGTTCGCGAACAATTCGAGAAGGCCGTGCAACTCGATCCCAACAACATGGAAGCCCGCGCCGATCTGGCCGAATTTTATGTCGACGCTCCCGGCTTTATGGGTGGCGGCAAGGACAAGGCCCGCGCGCAAGCCGACGCCATCGCCAGCAAAAATCCTGCCGTTGCGCATTGGATCCGAGCGCTGGCTGCGGATAAAGACAAGAACTACGCCGAAGCCGAAAAAGAATATAAAGCCGCCGTCGACGCCAGCGGAGGCCATGCGGAACAGTGGCTAAATCTTGCCGGCTTTTACCAGCAACGCAATCGCACGCCGGATATGCTGGACGCGCTGAACAAAGCCGTTGTCGCTCCGCGCAAATCGAGCGCAGTATTCTACGATGCTGCCAGTCTTCTCTTTCACGCGAACCAGAAACTTTTGCTGGCCGCGGAGTTCGACAACAAATATCTTGCCGCCAAAGACAAGAGCGAAGAGGCTCCTGCGTTCAAAGCGCACTTGCTCCTCGGCCAGATCATGGAGAAGCAGGGCGATGCTGCCGGTGCCGCCAAGCAGTACCAGGCAGCCCTCGCGCTGGCCAAGGACTTCGCTCCCGCCCGCGAGGCGCTGAAGAAGCTTCAGAAGTAGCGCTTCCCCGCGCAACTTACCGCAACATTTACGCAAGCAACGGTTTACAATCTCCTCAAACTATTCAAAGGTGAAGCATGTTCAACTCTCGTTTCCGCGCGCTCTGCGCTCCGGCACTGCTGTTAGCTACGATCGCGGCGCTTTCACCGCAGGCCATAGCAGAACCTCTCACTTTGCGACGCGCCGTCCAGTTAGCGCTGCAACACAGCACCGGTATCGCCATCGCAGATGCCGACGAGAAACGCGCGGAACAGAATGTCCTCGAGCAACGCAATCTTTTCATTCCGCAAGTCAACGTCGGTGCCGGAATCGGATACAGCAACGGATTTCCCTTGAGCCTTGAGAACCTTGCTCCATCGCTGCTCAACGTCACCACGCAGCAATACCTTTTCAACATGGCGCAGAGGGAGTTCATTCGTGCTGCCCGCCATGACCTCGCAGGCTTCTCCAAAATGGCCGATGACCGCAAGTCCCAAGTCGTCTTCGAGACTGCGCTCGCCTACGCCGAGCTCGACAAAGTGGAAGGCGAGCTGAATGTCCTCCACCAACAGGAGTCCGCTGCCGGTCGCGTGCAGACCGTCGCCCAGGAACGTGT
>JAOAPH010000192.1 GCA_025462835.1 Candidatus Angelobacter sp.
TATCCCCGCCGCTTCCGCGGCCATTTGTGCAATCTCGGCGGCGGCGTGGGCGTGCGATAACGATTTCGAAACCGCCGACATCTGCTGCAATCGCGCGCGATCGTTCAGTAATCCGGCAACTGCGTCCACGAGGCGATCGGCAGTGAGCTCCCCCTCAGGTATAAGCAATGCCGCATTCCGAGATGACAAAGCCTCGGCATTCTTGCGCTGATGGTCATCCGCCGCATGTGGAAACGGGACAAAGACTGCCACCTTCCCTGCCGCGGTAATTTCCGCAACAGTGCTGGCTCCGGAGCGGCAGAGCAACAGATTGGCACGTGCGAACGCGGCAGGCATATCGTCAATGAATGGCGAGACCTCAGCGGAAATTCCCGCCTTCTGGTAGGCAGCGCGCACTTCATTATAGTCGCGCTCTCCCGTCTGATGAATGATGTGCAGATTGGCAACACGCTGCATCAGTCCTGTTAACGCACCGCTGACTGCAAGGTTTAAAGCTCGGGCGCCTTGACTGCCACCAGTAACCAACAACGTGGGAGTCTGCGGATTTCTTTTTCCATCGATATTAAAGAATTCTTTCCGCACTGGAACGCCAGTCACCTTCGCATGGTTGAAATACTTGGCCGTCTCCTCGAAATGGACGGCGGCGGCGGAGACAAATTTCGCGACTGCGCGATTGGCAAACCCGGGAACGACGTTCGGCTCAAAGGCGACCGTGGGCGTGCCCCTGAGTACCGCAGCCAGCATCGCCGGGCCAGATGCGTATCCGCCGACGCCGATCACGACATCGGGACGAAATTCCTTCAGCATGCTTCCGGCCGCGAAGACCGCGAGCGGGAGGTCAGTAAGGGTTCTGGCGCGAGTGGCGAGACTTACATTCTTGAGCGCGCCCACTTTGACGAGCTTCAACTGAAATCCGGCTTGGGGCACCAGGCGATTTTCAATGCCGCGCGCGGTGCCGATGAACTGGATCTCCGCCGAGTACAGGTCCTGCAACTCGCGCGCGATCGCCAGGGCTGGGATGACGTGGCCGCCTGTGCCGCCACCGGCAATGATCACGCGCATAGTTAGTCCGTCTGCTTGGTGATATTCAACAGCACACCGACGCTGGCCAGCATGATGAATAATGACGATCCGCCATAAGAGATGAACGGAAGCGGAATCCCTTTTGTGGGCAGCAGCGCCAATACTACGCTGATATTAAAGAAGGCCTGGACGCCGACCATGGTGGTAATCCCCGCCGCGAGAAGCCTGGCAAAATTGTCATTCGTCCGAAGCGCTGCGCAATAACCGCGATAGCAGAAGATACCGAAGAGAATAACGATGAACAATGAACCCAGAAGTCCCAATTCTTCCGCGGTCACGGCGAAGATGAAATCGGTCTGCGGCTCGGGCAAGTAGAACAATTTCTGTTTGCCTTCCATCAGGCCGCTGCCGGTGACGCCTCCCGTGCCGACTGCGATCAATGATTGGATAGTGTGAAAGCCGCGTCCCTGGGGATCGGCGAAGGGATCAAGAAAGGCGAGTATGCGCTCTCTGCGCCATGGAGTGCGAAAGATCAGAAAGTAGAGCAGCGGAATGATGGCAACCAACGAGTAGCCGAAATACTTGACGTTCATTCCGGCGATATACAGGATCGCCCCGGTGATGGCGACGCACATCATCGCGGTGCCTAGATCGGGTTGCTTTACGATCAGTCCCGCGAATAGAACCGTTGGCACAATCGCCGGAAGGATCGTATTTCGCCAATCGCCGATGGCCTTCATCCGCGTCTCCAGAAAATATGCGAGGAAGAGGATCAATGCGGGCTTGGCCAGTTCTGAGGGCTGTATCGAGAAGCCGCCGTAGCGGAGCCATCGATGGGTGTTATGACTGCGGTCGAGGAAAAAGACCGCGACCAGCATCAGCGTGGTGAGCCCTAAAGTTGAAAAGACGATGGCGGGATGCTTCAAGCGCCGGTAATCGATGTTCATGAGCGCGACCAGCGCGAGCAGGCCTGCGATAGCATAAGCAACTTGCCGCAAGAGGAAGTAGTAGGCTGATCCGAAGCGCTCGTTGGCCATTACCGCCGACGCGCTGAAGATCATGATGAGCCCGATAAAGACCAGCACCAGGGTGATGCCGAAGATCCAGCGGTCAACGCTGACCCGCTTAGCCATTGCGGCTCCGCTCTGCCGAAGTTGTAGCAGCGGTATCGAGTGAGTGGACTAGCTCTTTGAAAGTGCGTCCACGATGTTCGTAACCGTCGAACTGGTCGAAGCTCGCACAGGCGGGCGCAAGCAGAACTACGTCGCCAGTGACGGCCGATTCTGCCGCGAGACGAACTGCGTTCTTCAGTGTCTCCGCGTGGACCACGGGCACGCTACTGGGCAAATGCAAGTGCGATTCGATCTTCTCAGCCGCGGCGCCGATGGTGTAAACGCGCTTTGCGCGGTCTTTTAAGAGAGGATTCAGCACGGTGTAATCACTGTTCTTATCTTTACCGCCGAGGATCAAGTGGATGTTCTTGGGAAACGACTCCAGGGCCTTGATCGTCGCGTCAACATTCGTGGCCTTTGAATCGTTGTAATAGCTGACGCCGTCGATGGTATCGACGTATTCGAGGCGATGTTCAACCGCTTTGAATTCCTTCACCGCCCGGCGAATGTCTTTTGCATCACAGCCGGCGAGGACGGCGACGGCCACTCCAGCGAGAACATTTTCCAGATTGTGTGCGCCCTTGAGAGCGATTTCATTAACGGGCATGATCTCCAGCTCTTCACCTTCGGGACTGCGCCAATAAATATTGGCTCCACGGACGAACGCGCCATTGCCCGCCCGCTCGACACCAC
>JAOAPH010000151.1 GCA_025462835.1 Candidatus Angelobacter sp.
GACAACTTCGTCATGAAGCAGATGGGACGCGGCTTTGTAAAAGTCGGCGGCGCGGAAACCGATCCCGAAGACATCAAGATGGTCGAACAAGCATGGGACGAAGCTCGCGCAGCCATCCTCTCCGGCACTTGGGACCTCGTCATTCTGGACGAAATTAATTACGCCATCAGCTACGGCATGCTTGATCCAGCGAAGGTCGTCGAAACTCTCAAGCAACGGCCCGACATGGTGCACGTCATCCTCACCGGACGCAACGCCCACCCTTCGATCGTCGAGATCGCCGACACGGTCACTGAAATGAAGCAGGTAAAACACGCCTACGAAAAAGGCGTTCTCGCCCAGCGCGGCATCGAGTACTAGTCGTTAGGTTTTTTGTTTTACATCCCGAACGCGCAGGGAAAGGATCCCTGCCGCTCTGCAATCCAGCAGCGTTCAGCTAAAAACTCGTCGGATTCGAATTGTCATCCCGAGCATAGAAAAGACGATGAACTCGTCCCGCAGGGACGACCGATAGTAGCCCGGCACGCCAGTGCCGGTGTACGAACAAAAACAATCCAAGTCCCGCAGGGACGACTGAGGGTTTTTACATTAAATCGGAGCGTCGTCCCCGATCGCAGCCAAGAATCCCGAAGTATGCAATTAGCACTTTCGGGTGGCGCAGGCCTTCAGGCCTGCATTGAAGACGTTTTTAGCAAGGTGGGCTTTAGCCCCTGAGGTGTCCTCGTGGAACTTTAAACTGCAAACTGGAACACACTCTATCCAAATCCGCGTTCACCGCGAAAATCGCGGCAAACCTTTACTGACTACTAACTACCTACCGCCCCTCGGCTCCTCCGACTGGTCCCCATGCTTCGCCGGATCGGTTATCGGACGATTCGCATTCTGCACTTCGCTCTTCTCCGCCGGCGTGTTCGGCTCTTTTCCATTCGGTTGCGCATTTGGATTCGGGCTCGCGTTCCGCGCTCCACCACCCGCGACGGTCACCCGCTCGCGCACCCGCCTGTTCCCGGCAAACGACTGCACGATCCTGCGCGCTGTCAACCGCTCCTTCGAACTGTTGACCGTTCCGGAAAGATCAATCGCATCATCGCTGACGTTCACGTTCAGATTGCTTCCACTCAGCGTCGGTTCACTGTGCAGTGCCGCCTCGATTCGCTGATGCAGTTGCTCAGGAGTCAGTGCTCCTGCATTCAAACTCCCCACATCTCCTGCCGCAGACGAAGACTCTGCCGCTCCCGGTGTCGTTGACCCCTTGCCCTGTGGATTCCCCGCCTCCGGCGAAGCGGCCTCTGGTGCCGTCTTGTTCGGCTCATTCGTGATCGCATTATTTCCCGTCGGCGACGTCTGCTGGACAGCCGGATTCTCTGCCGGTGCGCTCTGCTGATTCTGCGGCGCCTGCTTTTGCGGTTCCGGAGTCTGCGGCGCCTGACCTTGCGGTGTGGGATCGGCTTGTTGCGGTAAGGGATTCGTACTCTGCTGGGCCGCTGGAGGAGCCTTTTGTGTCGGCGGTGGCGCCAGTGCGGGCGTCGTCGGAGCCGTCGGATCGTTCGGCGTGGCGGACGTGTTACTCCCCCCGGTTCCGGCCGGATTCGTCTGCGTTGGTAGGGGCAAAGTCGATGACGGCTTCGGATTAGCCGTCGTCTGCCCACTGGCACTCAGAACCAGTGTCCCCGAAACCAGCAGGCCCGCAACAACGCCAAAAATTCCTTTGCGCTTCATAACCCCCTCCACTTCCATAACTTGGATGCAGAATTGGGAGCCCTTACACAACCTGCTGTAGCCAAAATCAGCCACTCGTTTTCATTCCTGAGCGCGCTCTTGGGTGGCGCAGGCCTTCAGGTCTGCATTACGCCATTTTTCAACGGGCTTTAGCCCCTGAGGTGATCCGTGGTGAGCCTTTGCCTTTTCTGGCCACTGACCACTACCCACTGGCCACTGATAAAATCAAGTTATGCACTCGCACGGCCATACCAGGTCTGTGTTGCGCTTCTCTCTCTTCGCGACACTCCTTTATATAGTCATTCTGGTCGTCGCCGGCGTCCGCGCCCACAGTCTCGCCTTGCTCTCCGAGGCCGGACACAACCTCTCAGACTTCCTGGCCCTCCTCCTCTCCTGGGTAGCGCTGTATTTCCAATCCCGGCCCGCCAACTCCAGCAAGACCTTCGGATACCACCGCGCTGGGGTCCTCGCCGCCTTCGTCAACTCCGTTTCTCTGATTGTCATCGCCGCATGGATCTTTTACGAAGCCCTCGTCCGGCTGCGCGCTCCCGTTGATGTCCACCCAGGAATGATGATGGCCGTCGCTGCAATCGGCGTCATCATGAACGGAGTGATCGCCGGCATGCTTTGGAGCAGCAGCCGTGACGTCAATATCCGCAGCGCCTTCATCCACCAACTCGGCGACACGCTTTCCACCGCCGCCGTCATCCTCGGCGGTTTCGCCATCTCGCTCACCGGACAAACCTGGATTGACCCTGTCCTCTCCATCGGAATCGCCGCGCTGATCCTGTGGTCATCCTTCGACATCATCCATGAGACGCTGAACATCCTTCTCGAAGGCACACCGCGCGGTATCAAGCTCGACCAACTCTCCGCCGCCATCGTCGCTTGCACCGGCGTGCAGGACGTTCACGACCTCCACGTCTGGAGCATCGGCTCAGAGATCCACGCGCTCTCCTGCCACGTCCTCATCGCCGATATCCCGCTCTCAGAAAGCGAACGCATCTTGCGCGACGTAAAATCCTGCCTCGCCGACCGCTTCCACATTCAACACACCACAATCCAGTTCGAGCACGCCGGCTGCGAAGTGGAACACGAATGCGTCATGCCCATCAACATCCATAGCACCCACTCCCACCCGCACCAACACTAGCTTTGGAAGTGTCCCTAACTATTTTGAATTGACTCGAACTATGCGAGTGTGTGGCACAGCCGCCCTCGGCTGTGTTCTGTCATCTCGACCGTACGACAGAGTGGGCGGACCTCAGCTTAGACGTCTGAAATATCCGTGTAAATCAGACTTCCGAAATATCCGTGTAAATCCGTGTTGATCCGTGAAATCCGTGGCAAGCTTTTGCTTTTCAACGAGAAACGAGAAACCAGAAACCAGAAACCGGGTCCTCACTTCCTCAACTGCCCCAACGCCTCTTTAAACAGCGCTTCAAACCCATCCGCCCCCGCGGCTGCGGCCACCGCTCTCTCCGCCGCCGGCCTTTGATATCCCAGATTCACCAAAGCCGACATCACATCCTCTTCCACCGGCGTCGCCTTCGACACCAATGGCTCCACTCCAAACTGGTCCAGCTTGTCGCGCAGCTCCAGAATCATGCGCTCCGCCGTCTTCTTGCCAATCCCCGGAATCTTCGTCAGCGTCGCAACGTCATTCCCCCGGATCGCCGCCACCATGAACTCCGTCGACATCCCACTCAAGATCGTAATCGCCAGCTTCGGCCCGATCCCGCTCACGCCGATCAGCTTCTCGAAGAGTTTCTTCTCTTCCACGCGCATGAATCCAAACAGCGACAGCGCATCCTCGCGCACATGCGTGTGAATGTGCAGCGCCACTTCCGCACCTGCCTTCGGCAGATCAGAAAATGTCGGGATACTGATGGTCACGTCGTAACCAACGCCACCAGCTTCGACCACAGCCTGATTCGGATGCTTGCTGAGTAACCGTCCGCGCAAATGAGCAATCATGAGGAAATCATTCTACGGCTTTTTCGTTTTTTAACATCCCAAACGAACGTGAAAAGGATCTTCATCTCTGCGCACCATGCTTTTTGGTTTTAATCCCGAAACGAAGCGAGGGAGCCCTTACTGGGTGGCGCAGGCCTTTAGGCCTGCATTATGCCGTTTGATTTGCGAAGGGCTTTAGCCCCTGAGGTAATGCCTTTCGGCAATATCACAACCATTCACGCCTGAATGTTTCTCTGCCTACCTACTGGTGCAAATCCGTGTTCATCCGTGAAATCCGTGGCAAGCTGTTGCTTTTGAATTTCAAACTGACTACCGACTACTTGCTACTGACTACTTCCCATCGTAAACAGCGGCTTCCCCCGCTCCGTCTTCAGCGACGGCACCGCCTGCATCAGCCCTCTCGTGTACGGATGCGCAGGATTCGCAAACACTTCCTTCACTGCTCCCGTCTCCACGATCCGCCCGGCATACATCACCGCCACGCGCTCCGCCACTTGCGACACCACTCCCAGATCGTGCGATATAAACAGCATCGCCAGGCCAAACTTTCTGCGCAGATCATTTAACAATTCCAGGATCTGCGCCTGTATTGTCACATCCAGCGCCGTCGTCGGCTCATCGGCGATCAGCAATTGCGGCCTGTTCACCAGCATCATCGCAATCATCACCCGCTGCCGCATCCCTCCGGAAAGCTGGTGCGGATAATCCCGCGAACGTCTTTCATACTCTGGAATCGCCACCTCGCGCATCGCTTCCACCGCTCTGCGCCACGCCTCATCTTTAGACCTACGACTCCATCGTGATCGAAACTTAGAGAGGTTGCCCCACCCTTGTCGCGAAGCGACAGGGTGGGAACCAAATGATTCATGCGCCAGCACCGCCTCTGCGATTTGGTCACCCACCCGCATCACCGGATTCAGCGCCGACATCGGCTCTTGAAAGATCATCGCAATCTGCCGCCCACGGATCGCCCGCATCTTCTCTTCCGACACCGCAAGCAGATTCTCCTGCGCCTCGCCAAACAATATCTCTCCCGACGCCCGCGCCTGCGGCGCCAATAACCGCATGATCGCCAGCGAAGTAACCGACTTCCCCGACCCCGATTCGCCCACCAATCCCAACACTTCTCCCGCGCCAATTGAAAAACTTACATCCTGCACGGCACGGATACCCGTGTGGCACAGCCGCCCTCGGCTGTGGCCTTTCGCAGCAGTTCGATCAGTCGCCGTCGCAAAGCTGACGTTAAGATTTTTCACTGCCAAAAGTGGAGTAGCCACGCCGCTATCCTATCAGCCGATGCAGCCTATGTGGCACAGCCGCCCTCGGCTGTGGCCTTCATGTCGTATCATCCCGAGCGCCGCAGTGTTTTGTGCCGAACGACCATGAAGGAACCTATAACCCTGCAAGCCGCCGACATAAATACTTGCCTCACATCCTCAGTTTCTTTGTGTACTTCGTCTCACTTTGTGTCCTTTGCGTTTTCAGGTTTGAGGCTCGCGACTAATAATTTGCAGCATCTCTGATTGCCCAACCCCAACCGCTCCACCTATAATCCCCCCACCATGAACTCTCCTTCTCTTCCCAACCGCCGACATTTCCTCAACGTCTGCACAACCTTTGGACTCGGTTCCACCCTCTTGCCCGGCGTCCTCTGGGGAATGGTGCAAAACGGGGCGACCGGAAAAGAAGAGCTGCCGCGCATCACCAAGGAGATGGTCGACCAAGCCGCTCTCGTCGCTGGCGTGGACATCAAGGACGAATACCGCGAGATGATGGTCGGCGATCTCAACGACCAACTCAAGTCCTACAAAGCGATTTACGATCTCAAGATTCCCAACAGCGTCGCGCCCGCTGTTTCATTCAATCCGGTATTGCCCGGCATGAAAGTTGACGCCGATGCCGCGGCCACTACCGCTCCTACCACGCCCACGCCCGTGCGTGTCTCCAAACTAAAGTCGCCTTTGATCGCGCACAGTAATTTGGACGACCTCGCCTTCTACACCGTGCGACAGCTCTCCGAACTCGTCCGCACCCGCAAGGTTTCTTCAGCCGCGCTCACGGAGATGTACATCGCGCGCATCAAGCGACTCAATCCCCAACTCCACTTCCTCATCACGCTTACCGAGGACCGTGCCCGCGCTCAAGCCAAAAAAGCTGACGCCGAGATCGCCGCCGGAAAATATCGTGGCCCGCTGCACGGACTTCCCTGGGGTGCGAAGGACTTGCTCGCCGTGCAGGGATACCCCACCACGTGGGGCGCCGCCGGTTTTGAAGACCAGAAATTTGAAGAGGACGCTACCGTCGTCAAGCGTCTCGACGCAGCCGGTGCCGTTCTCGTCGCCAAGTTTTCTCTCGGCGCGCTCGCGCAAGGCGATCTGTGGTTTGGAGAGCGCACGCGCAATCCGTGGCGTCCATCGCAAGGGTCGTCCGGATCATCCGCAGGTTCGTCTTCAGCAACGTCTGCCGGATGCGTCGCCTTCGCCATCGGCTCTGAGACTCTCGGCTCCATCTCTTCGCCCGTCACGCGATGCGGTGTCACCGGTCTGCGTCCTACTTTCGGACGCGTCCCCCGCACCGGCGCAATGGCTCTCTCCTGGAGCATGGACAAGCTCGGTCCCATCTGCCGCTCCGTCGAAGATTGCGCATTCGTGCTCAACGCTATTTACGGTCCTGATGGACAGGACGGCAGCGTTCACAACTACGGCTTTTTTTGGAATCCCGATCTCGACATCACCAAGCTGCGCATCGGATATCTAAAATCCGACTTCGAACGCGAGATGCCACCCGCGCCCCCAGCCGACAAAGACACCGCGGACGAGAAAGCCAAAGCCGCGCGCGAGCGCAACCGCCTCAATCGCGGCATCCAGAAGAAGTTC
The DNA here is from genome assembly GCA_025462835.1 of Candidatus Angelobacter sp. Classification (GTDB taxonomy): domain Bacteria; phylum Acidobacteriota; class Terriglobia; order Terriglobales; family Acidobacteriaceae; genus JAICLA01. The sequence continues at coordinate 6,573 of JAOAPH010000151.1, forward strand.
GATGATGCTTCACTTGCCGTTCTCCGCGAGAAACTCGGCATCAAACTCATCCCCATCGAACTGCCCAAGTTTCCCTTCGGCTCCATGCTTCCGATTCTCGGCGCCGAAGCAGCCGCTGCTTTTGACGATCTCACTCGCACGGGACGCGACAAACTTCTCACCGGACAACTCCAGAGTGATTGGCCCAACCAGTTCCGCAAATCGCGCCTCATTCCCGCAGTTGAATACGTCAACGCCAATCGCGCCCGCACTGTCGGCATGCAGCAGGTAGCCGAACTCTTCAAGCAGGTTGACCTCTTCGTCGCCCCCACCAGCGGCGGCGGACAACTGACCATGACCAATTTCACCGGACATCCAGCCGTGATCTTGCCCAACGGATTCCGCCCCGCAGACGCCCCCGTCTCAGACGCCATCACAGACGGCGGCGGCCCCGGCACTCCCACCAGTATCACCTTCGTCGGAAACTTATTCGGCGAAGCCAAACTCCTGGCCGTAGCCAAGGCCTATCAGGACGCCACCGACTTCCACCTGCAACACCCGCAACTGTAGCGACTATGGATACGATTTGGCACTGGCTTCAGGTAGCGATTGAGGTATTGGTTATTGTCGTTGCCCTAGTTGCTATCTTGGCAGCCCAGCTCTGGATGCCGGGCAAAAATTGGTCATATTTGGAGGATGACGTCGTTGCAAAACGCCACAATAAAGCTGCGTGGGCGGCCGTTGCAGCGTGCGTCGTTGCGCTGATTGTTTACGCCTACTTCAAATACATTTTTTGAGACTTTCCATACTCCTCTCGAATTGTCATCCTGAGCGCCTTGCTTCTGGCGCGTAAGGATCTTGCGCTTAGCACTCTGCAACCTGCTTGCCCACACCCTGTCATCCCGACCGGAGCGCAGCGAAGCGGAGGGACCTTGCCTTGGACTTTGCTTTTTGTTTTTGATTTTGAAACTGAAACGGGGTGGCGCAGGGCTTCAGCCCTGCAATTGCGAAATTTCTAAACCACGGATTTAGCCGCTGAGGTTCTCTCGCGCCATCGGCGCGACGCCTCTTTGCTTTTGCTTTTGGTTTTGAAACGAGAAACTAGAAACGAGAAACTGGAAACCGGGATTACCTACTTCCCCGCCACTCCAGCAGCCTGCTTATTACTCATCCCACCCGCAAAAACCTTCGCATTGCCTTCATTCTTCGCAGGTTTCAACGCCAACAATTCAGACATCAAGCTATATATATTGATGTTGCTCACCGCCGGCAATTCCGCGCCCTTCTTGAACGCGGGCCCGTGCGCGATAAAGATCGCGCGCATCGACATCAAATCATTATCAAATCCATGATTGCCTCGCTCCGGATACTTCGGATGCGCCTGCAAATACTTTCGCGTCGTCACCGCCCAACCCTCATCGACCATTCCCACATAGGGTGTGATCCTGGTGTTCGCGCGATAATGCCATCGCGCCGGCGTGTCGTCTCGCGCATAGATCTTCAAGTGCGGCACCTTGGCAAGTTTATTCAGCACCTGCTTCGCATTGCCATCTTTGATCTTGAACAACATCGCCGGGCCCTGCTCCACAAATTCCAGACTTTCGGGATCCAGGTAATCGTCCAGCAGCACCACACGCTCCCGGGACATCGATGCCATGCCATGGTCCGACACAATGACCAGGTTGATCTTGTCGGCGATCCCGCGCTCTTCAAGCCCATCGAGCATCGTCCCGATCGCCTCATCCACCTTCGCGATCTCCTGCTTCACTTCCTCCGAGTCCGGACCAAACTCATGGCCTGCCGTGTCCACCACATCGAAGTACACGCTTAGAAATGTCGGACGCTCCTGCTGCGGCAGATCCAGCCAACTCAGGATTTGCTCCGCGCGCGCATGCGAACTTTTTTTCTTGTCGTATGCCTCCCAGTACTTCGGACGCACTCCTTCGATCGCCGCCTCAGCTCCCGGCCAATACTCTATTCCCGTGTGCTGTCCCTGTTTCTCCGCTGTCACCCAGAACGGTTCCCCACCCCACCACCCGGTTTTGATCAGTTGATCATGGTCGGAAAGTTTGAATGTCCCCAACTGAGCATCTTCAAACGTGTTGGCAACAATTCCGTGCTCGGCAGGATACAAACCCGTGACGATGGAATAATGATTGGGAAATGTCTTGGAAGGAAAACAAGGGATCAAGCTGCCGCGCACTCCGGACTCAGCCAGCTTGTGCAGATTGGGACTCGGTGTCCTGTCCAGATAATCCGGACGAAATCCATCGATCGACACCAGCACCACCGTCGGCCGCAGATCTTCGATCTTTTGCGCCGGACTAGGGTGCCCCATCTGTGGCGAAGCCACAGGTGGGACATTGCCGGACTGCGCACCCGCCAATGGCGCAAGCGTGCTCAGAACCAGAACAATGAACAGCACCGGGGTCCCCAGCGCGCGAAGCGGGATGGGGTGGACGAGAGTGCTCACCATCCGGATCTTCTGACGCACCAACCGGTGTGTCGTGGGTATGTTTTGTTTTTCGGGAATCAATTCTTTGGGGCTGTGTGACCGCAGTGACTCAACAAACTTAAATTCTCTCGCTCCACTTGTCCAGCAACTTTCGTTATGTTCTATTGTTAGGTTATTGACCGTGCAAATCCGTCCCATCCGTGAAATCCGTGGTGAGGGTCATTATCGTCCGTTCATCTGCAATTAGACGAAGCAAGCACTCCCGTTTCGAATTGTCATCCTGAGCGCCTTCTTTCTGGCGCGTAAGGACCTTGCGCTTAGCACTCTGCAGGCTGCATGCATTGACCACCACACTCCCCACAAACGTCATGCCCTTCGTGGTTTTCTTTGTGCCCTTTGTGTTTTCAGGTTTGAGGCTCGCGACTAACTAAATGCAAAACTGCTTCCCGCCTCATCCGTGAAATCCGTGGAGAGGGTCACTGTCGTCCGTTCATCTGCAATCTAGACGAAGCCAGCACTCTATTTCGAATTGTCATCCTGAGCGCCTTCTTTCTGGCGCGTGAGGATCTTGCGCTTAGCACTCTGCATGCATTGACCACCACACTCCCCACCCTTCGTGGTTTTCTTTGTGCCCTTTGTGTTTTCAGGTGTGAGGCTCGCGACTAACTAGATCCAGAACTGCTTCCCGTCCCATCCGTGAAATCCGTGGCAAGCTTTTGCTTTTGAAGTTGCGCCCCACTTGTCCAGCAACTTTCGTGTGCTTCCAAATCGCCTGCCGCCGATGTATCTTACCCGCCACAATCAATTCCCGCGGGAGATTCCATTGAAGAGCATTATCGTTTTTGCACTCTTGTCCACCTTCGCCATCGCCCAGTCGAACACTGACCAACTCTGGAAGAAAGCGACTGCCGCCATGGGCAACACCAGCGCCCAGAGCCTCGGCAATGACAAGATCACCGCCGGACTCAAAGAAGCTCTCACCGTGAGCACCGGCAAAGCAGTAGCCGCGACCGGCAAGCCCGACGGCTTCTTCAAGAACGACACCATCAAGATTCTCATGCCGGAAAAACTCCGCACCGTTGAAAAAGGAGTCCGACTGATGGGTGGGAGCAAGCAGATCGACGACCTCGTCTTAGGAATGAATCGCGCCGCCGAACAAGCCGCACCTCAGGCCAAGCAGATATTTATCAACGCCGTCACCAAGATGACTATCGACGACGCCCGCTCCATCCTCTCAGGCAATCAAACCGCCGCCACCGAGTACTTCAAGAAACAGACCTCGCAAGAACTGGCGGCAGCGTTTGCTCCCATCATTCATAAGTCGATGGAGAATGTCGGTGTGACTAAGCAGTACGCTAAAGTGATGCAGCAGTCCCCACAGCTTGCGTTCCTGAACTCCGACAGCTTCAATCTCGACAAATATATTGTCGGCAGGAGCCTCGACGGCCTCTTCTTCATGCTGGGCGAAGAAGAAAAAAAGATCCGCACCAACCCCGCCGCACAAACCACTTCATTGTTGAAACAAGTCTTCGGAAAGAAAAACTGAAAGCGGAAGATTTACCTCTGGTCATCTGCAATTCAGCTGCAGGCGAACACTATATTTCGAATTGTCATCCTGAGCGCCTTTTTTCTGGCGCGTAAGGATCTTGCGCTTAGCATTCTGCAACCCGCATGCATTAACCACACTCCCGAAATCATCTTCGTGATCTTTGTGAAACCTTCGTGCCCTTTGTGTTTTCAGGTTTGAGGCTCGCGACTAACGAGCCGCAGAACTGCTTCCCACCTGATCCGTTCCATCCGTGAAATCCGTGGCAAGGTTTTTACTGACTACTAGCTACTGACTACTGCTCCCACACGCCAACTTGCGCCACCCCAACTTTCCCATTTTCTGTGTTGCTTAAGTAGTAAACTTCGCGTTGTTGGAATTCTCTCCCTATGCTGCAACCGCAGCCTCAACGCGTTTCCTCTGCTCACGATCTTATCGGGTCAACAATCGGACGCTTCATCATTCGCGAACGTCTTGGCAAGGGTGCGATGGGCGAAGTCTATTGCGCCGAAGACACCATTCTGAAACGCTTCGTTGCATTGAAGCGCATCTCGCCGCAATGGGCTGCTGACCCGCATTATCGCGAACGATTTCTCAAGGAAGCTGAGCGTGCTTCCCGGGTCATCAACGAACATCTTGCCACTGTGCATGATGTGCTTCAGCACGATGGCGAAGCGTTCT
>JAOAPH010000161.1 GCA_025462835.1 Candidatus Angelobacter sp.
GAACCAGACCTGGAGCACGGTGGTAAACAAAAGCATGGCTTACGGTTGGAAACATCCATGCGCCCCAGGCCGGGCTTCCACCAGCTTCGACGACTGGACATACACAGATTCCTGAGCCTGCCTTCTCAAAGAAATTATTCAAGTTGCTAAAAAAGAGTTGAAGATCTGAACAGTTCCAAGTCCTGCCTAAACAGTCATATACCTGAAATCATATCCCGCAATTCTGCAAGCCGCTCGGTTCTTCTCTGGGCAACCATGTTTACCATTTAGTAATCATAAAGTTTCCCAGCAAAAACTCTGAAACAAATTTTCAAACGGAGCCGAGTATGTCGACTAGAGGGACCCTGCACTGCGCGTTTTACAGTCTGCTCTTGTTCGTATTTTCCATTCACCTTAATGGGCAATCGTTGACCTTCGACAAGCGGAGTTACATCGGTAAAGCCAGTCAGGACCATACCGATTTCAACGGTGATGGCCGGGAAGATTTCGTTTATCAAGTTACAGGTGGCTTCGCCGTGCTCAATTCCAACGGCGACGGGTCCTATGTCGCCCCGGTGACATATGCGCTGTCAGGTGGACAGAGTGCATTTTATTTCGCTATCGGTGACTTTAACCGCGACGGCAAAGCTGACCTGATCGTCACCGACCAGAAAAATCTTTACGAATACATTAACAACGGTGATGGCACTTTCCATCTGCAATTCACCGCACCACAAAAATTTCTGGTCAATGGATTGCTGGCAGGCGACTTCAACCATGACGGAAAAATGGACATCGCCTTTTCTTCTTTGAACTCATCGCTGAATCAGGAACAACTTACGGTCTGGTTCGGAAATGGCGACAACGGATTCACGACGGGCCCGACCACTAACATCCCCATTGGCGGAGAGATGTACATTGGCGATTTCGACGGGGACGGTAAAGCGGACATCATCGCGGAACAATGCGATATCTCCTGCGCCATTTACATTTACTACGGCGACAGTGCGGGGCATTTCCCCGGGCAGGTCAACATCAATTCGGGACACGGCGCGCACGTGAAACCGGGCGATCTGAATGGTGACGGCAAGTCCGATCTCGTCGGCGACTCGTACATCTACTCCACCAACGGTATGAAGTTCTACCAGGACGTGTTCGTGTTCTACGGCAACTCCGGCCGTACTTGGACAGAGACCTCAATTCCCACGGCGCGCTGTACCCAAGTGGGACCTGCAACCGTCGCCGATTTCAATGGAGACGGCATTCCTGACATCCTCGTGCCGGAATATTCGGATTGCAGCGGCGGTGGCCCTTATTATCTGGCTGTCTTAACGGGCAAGGGAGGTGGCGCATTCAATCCGGAACAAACCATCTACTCGTCGAATGAGCCGATAGTTCTTGAGGACGTGGTGCGCGCTGACCGCAACACAAAGCCAGATATTGCTATCACGCAGCAGACTTCATCATCTGGCTCTTCCACCACTTTTGATCTGACGTTGCTGCTGAACACCAACTCTGGCAACTTCTTCTCCTGTGCTCCTCCGAATGCATTTACCGGCATTAATGTTTGTTCGCCGGCTGTAACAGGAGCGGGTTCGCCTGTGAAGTTTTCCATTGGCGCCGCCGGACAAACACCCATGCGAAAGGTAGAAGTCTGGGTCGATGGTGTGAAGAAGGCGGAACAACTGGATGGATTCTCCAAGTACAGTTTCATGGATAAAAGCGTCGCGCTGGCCAACGGTTCGCATGCCGTAACCATCTTTGCCGCCGGGTGGGACAATTGGCTTGAGCGGAAAGATCTCACGCTGTCTGTCGGTGGCGCGTGCGCAGCGCCATCATCCACTAGTGTGAGCATTTGCCAGCCTGCTCCCGGATCCACGGTTGGTTCTCCGGTGCAGGTGATTGCAAAAGGAGGCGCGTCGGTCACGTTCATGGAAGCTTGGGTTGATGGGGTCAAACGTTTCCAGAACTCTGGCAATACCCTGAGTACTTCCATTCCGCTTTCTGTTGGCTCTCATTCCTTGACTGTCTTCGCTAAAGTGGGATCCACGGTTACCGGGAAACAAACGGAGACTTTTACCGTCCACTAAACAGTCGTTGAGGATTTCGACTGGCGGGTCAGCTGCATCGTCAGCAGCTTGCACTCCAGTCGAATCTTCTGTTTACATTCACTTAGGACTAGCGAAGCAGCAATTCTCAACGTGCCTTTCCTGAACAACCCCCCAGCCTGCACTGGCCTCCAAACCTATAACAACCCTTTAAGCCTGCGCCCTTAGTCTGGATCATTCATCACGGAGGCACTATGAGATTGTTTCAGGCACTGCTTATTTCGTCGGCGTTGATTGCGGGCACTTCCGTTATTGCAGCGGCGCAAGATCCTGATCGTGATCACGATCGGGACAGGGACCGCGATCGCGACTCCGGCTACAACCAAGGCTACGGCCAAATCAACAATTCTCCCGGCGCTCGCATGGGCTATCAGGACGGCGTGACTGACGGCCAAAGCGACCGCGCAGCTGGACGCCAAATGCACTACGGCCCTGGGTATCAGCACCCAGATCGCGGATACAACGACAGCTACGGCGACAAGAAAACCTACGAGCAACAATATCGAGAATCGTATCAACAGGCATACCAGCAGGCGTACAACGGTCGCGGCGGATACCAGAGCGGCGGAGGCTCGGGACGCGATCGTGATCGTGACGATCGTGATCGGGACCGAGATCGCGACAACGGCAATTACGGTAATAACGCTGGTTATATCAACACGCCCGGCGCCCAGACGGGATTTCAGGACGGAGTGAACGACGGCCAGAGCGATCGCAGTAGGAATCGCAAGTTCAAGTATGGCCCCGGATACGATCATCCTGATCGCGGTTATAACTCCAGCTACGGCGATAAAGGCGCGTACGAACAGCAGTACAAACAGGCCTACCAGCAGGGATATCAGCAGGGCTACAACGGCGGATACGGCAACGGAAACGGCGCCAACGTTTACAACCAGGGCGCTTACGGACAACCACCCTATGGAGGATACGGCCAAGCCGGAGTGAATCCCGGTGCGAATATGGGATTCCAGGATGGATTGACTGATGGCCAGAGTGATCGCGCTGCAGGCCGGCAGTTCAAGTTCGGCCCCGGATATGACCATCCCGACCGCGGCTACAATCCCAACTACGGCGATAAAGGCGCATACCAACAGCAATACAAGCAGGCCTATCAACAGGGATATCAGCAAGGCTACAACGGCAGACGGTAGGATCGATTCCAGAAGAAGGTGCCCTTGCGTGGGCACCTTTCGTTTGCCTCAATCAATCGATTGCCGACGACAGTTGAAATCATTGGGGACAACTGAGTCCACCAAACCGGCAATACGCAACTCAAGGCCTGTTTTCCCTGAGCAGCCAGATACTTGCAACTCGGCATCCAACTTCGCGTCACTCTGGAGGTCTAGGATGCGCCTTGTTAAGTTTGCCTCTCTTGCTCTTTTCTTCTCGCTCGTCCTCCTGACTGCGGGCTGCCCGAAACACGCCACCGTCGCCGATATCCAGAGAGATCCGGGCAAGTACATGAATAAGGAAGTGGCCATCTCAGGCAACGTCACGAACTCGTTTGGCGCTCTGGGCAGTGGAGCCTACGAAGTGGACGACGGCACGGGCAAAATGTGGGTCTTGAGCGAAAGCTACGGCGTTCCCGGCAACGGTGCGCACGTCACCGTGGTCGGAAACATGGTGAATTCGATCACCTTCGGCGGACGCAGCTTCGCAAACGCGATCAGGCAGACCAAGCGGCGCTAGCGAGCGGGGCACTCTCAACTGAGTGTGTAAACTTGAGACTCTCGAAGTCTGTTCGTGTACATGGCGTTACTTTCATGAAATCATTCCTGAATGTTTCTGGCCTTGAAGCCATCGCGCCAACAGATCCAGAATTTGACGAGGGCCGTAGCATGAGCCAACCTGATGTCAGTTCGATTGGCGCAACAAAGCAGCCGATACTCGTCTATGACGGTGAGTGTGGCTTCTGCAGCCGTTCCATTCAATTCATTTTGCGGCGCGAACGAGAACACCAATTGCTGTTTGTCACTCGCCAGTCTGAACTTGGCATTCATTTGCGCCGGCAGTATGGACTCGAAACTATGGAATCCATGCTATGGATCGAAGATGGCAAGGTATTGGCGGAATCCAGCGCAGTGCTGAGGATCGCAGGCTACGTTGGTGGATGGTTTCGCGTCGCCGCGATCGGATACGTTTTTCCACCCAATCTTCGGAATTGGGCATATCGATTATTTGCCAGGAATCGCCATCGGTTCGCCCGGAACTCAGAGCAATGCCTGGTGCCTACTCCTGAACAGCGCAAGCGGTTTGTAACTTAACTGTTCAAGCCCGCTCCCCTGCAATACAATCCGCGACCAGCGTATCGTTTACTTCATCTCATCTTCTAGTTGCGCCATCCGCCGATTACAAGAAACCACAAAATGCTCTACAATCGCCGGACGTAAAGCCCGCCCAATTCCTGGAGATCATTCATGTTCAGAACCGCAGCCCGGGCCATTTTTGCTGTCTTGATTTCAGCAACGCTCCTCTCTCCTCTGTTCGCCCAGCAAAAATCCGCTCCTGCGCTCGACAATGTGATTCACACGCTCTTCGCCGCCAGGACTTTTGACCAGACAGCAATCTCGCCCGACGGCAAGCGGGTCGCATGGTCGGAGAGACTGGTGGACAGCAACGGCGTTCCCAACGGCACTAGCGCGATTTACGTTTCAGAGATCAACTCCGGAGCAGCGCCTCGGCGGATCACTGCCGGAAACGGCACAACCGCTTACGCGGAAGGCTCAGTTGCCTGGTCGCCGGACAGCAAACGTTTGGCATTCTTGTCGAATGCTGCTGACTCGAGCCAGGCGCAGCTCTACGTTATTAACTTGGATGGCGGCCCGGCAAGAAAGCTTACCGACGTAAAAGGACTTCTTGCTTCTCCCGGATGGTCGCCGGACGGCAAAACTTTGGCTGTCCTCTTCACGGAAAATGCCGCCCGAGCCGCGGGACCGCTGGAGGCGGAGGTTGCGCAGACCGGCGTGATCAAGGAAGCCGTCACCGAGCAGCGCCTTGCGGTGATAGATGCGAGTGGCGGAACGCTGCGACAGATCTCTCCGCCGGATATGTACATCTATGAGTACGACTGGTCGCCGGACGGCAAGCGCTTTGTCACCACCGCCGCGCACGGCAATGGCGACAACAACTGGTACATCGCGCAGCTTTACACGTTGAATGCAACTGGGGATGCAAATGGCGGCGAGATGAAGTCAATCTACAAACCGCCATTGCAGATCGCGGTGCCCGCGTGGTCGCCGGATGGAAAGTCGGTCGCATTCATTGGCGGGCTGATGAGCGATGAGCCGGCCGTCGGCGGTGACATCTTTGTCGTCCCAGCTGAAGGCGGCGAGGCAAAGAACGTTACGCCCGGCATGAAAGCGTCCGCGAGCTGGGTCACCTGGACTCGCGATGGCAAGATCGTATTCGGCGAATGGATAGACGGCGACAGCGCTATTGCTACGCTGGATCCATCTTCCGGAAACGTACAGACTCTTTGGAAAGGTGAAGACCAGATCACCGCCAGCGGGTGGGGAGCCGCCGTGTCGCTCGCAACGGACGGCAAGACCGCCGCAGTGATCCAACAATCGCTCAGCCATCCTCCGGAAGTCTGGGCCGGGCCGGTCGGCAACTGGAAACAGATCACCTCGCGAAATGCCGGTCTGAAGCCGGCTTGGGGACAAGCCAAGAGTATCCACTGGGCCAATGAAGGTCTCAATCTGCAGGGCTGGCTTTTGTATCCGCGTGATTTCGATCCCGCAAAGAAATATCCAATGGTGGTGAGTGTGCACGGCGGGCCGGGCGCAATGTTGCATCTCGCATGGCCCGGATCGCACAGTTTCGCTGTCGCGCTTTCCGGCGACGGCTATTTTGTTTTCTTTCCCAATCCGCGCGGCAGCTTCGGTCAGGGCGAGGCATTCACTCGCGCCAACGTCAAAGATTTCGGTTACGGAGATTGGCGCGACATCATGACCGGCGTGGACGCAGTACTAAAGCAAGTTCCCGTGGACGAGCATCGCATGGGGTTGACCGGCTGGAGCTACGGCGGATACATGACCATGTGGGGCGTAACGCAAACGCAGCGATTTGCCGCCGCGGTCGCCGGCGCCGGTCTCGCAAATTTACAGAGCTACTATGGCGAGAACCAGATCGACCAGTGGATGATTCCGTTCTTCGGCGCCTCCGTCTATGACGATCCCGCTGTTTACGCCAAAAGCTCTCCCATCACATTCATCAAGAAAGCGCACACACCCACACTGGTTTTGGTTGGCGATAGCGACGGCGAATGTCCCACGCCGCAATCGTACGAATTCTGGCACGCACTCAAGACTCTGGGTGTAAAGACCGAATTAGTGGTTTACGAACATGAAGGCCATTCCTTCAACAATCCTGCTCACCAGCGCGATGTTATCGAGCGCGTGGCCGCGTGGTTTGATCAGTATTTGAAGTAACGGTGCGAGATCGAGAAACTGGCTGCTCAGAACGGAAACCGTACCGAAAGGATCCACCGGTGATTGAACTGGTGGAACTGTGTGGCGGCGATCTGCACACCGCCGCCTATGCCGAAGTGGAGTCGCTCGCCTATTTGAAAGCTGCCCAGCACGATTCCCGGGGTCAGGAAGACTTCCTTCATTCCATCCAAGGTACCGCCCGACCAAAACGTTGAATTCTGCTCGAGCATTGGCCAGATTTTTCCCTTGATCCTGTAATCAACCGCACTGTTGAAAATGATCATCCGTCCAAGGACATCCGTGCCGCTCACAGGCAGGTTCGCGCCAATCGTGCTCTGAAAGTCCCACGGTCCAAGGCCCTTCGATGCTGCGAACGTGGGAGACAAGACAGCGTGACCCAGGCCATTCGGCGGAGTCCCCGTAGGGAACGAACCACCCAGGAAAAATCCCACAAAATAGTCTCCCTTGCCTTCCGTCGCGGAAAACGCCCGGTACTTCACTTGCCAGGAGAGGTCTCCAAATCCGTCCGGTGTGTTCGATTGATGTACGAGGAAGGGCGGCGGAAATATTCCCACTTCCAAGCGTGTCATGGGGATAATTTCCAGGCCTCGCGAGGCGCCATAGTTCGAGGTGATTGTGCCGCCAGTGGGATCTTGCTGCCAGGACATGTCATAGCGGAATTGCTGCACCAGCAAAATGTGAGTTGTGACAATCGGCGAAACGTAATGAGGCTGGCTGGCGCGAGCCTCGTCCACATTGCGCAGCCAGGCGTGGACCCAATCGCCCTGCGGCGCGCTACTGCCGCTGCCGGTCTGATTCGAACCGTACCGTTGAACTGCGATGGACTTTGGCGAGCACTCGCTTCCAGACTGGCCGCATAAGGAAATTGGTGGGGTCCAACCAGAGAAGAGAGACGCATCGATTTCGCCTGAACCCTGAGCTGGAGCCTGACCCTGAAGTGCGGCGGAAGAGATCGAGATCAGGATTGCGATAAAGCAGAAAGCACGTGCCATGCTCTCGGTCCGTTCTCATGAAAGGTTCAACCGAAATCGCGTCGATTCAATGCTGCGGTTACGGCTTTTAGTCCCGTTCATGATTCTCATGAAGCGCGGCAGGATGTCCCTAGGGGTTAAAGCAGCAACTCTCACTGATATGAATGGAGGGCAACTTAAGCCAACGCCCTAAATATCCTAGCGAATTGAACTGGAGGTCCCCCGTTATGTCGACATCTGCCGGCGGCCTGATTATTCGTCAGGAAGAGCCGAGGAATCTGGAGTTCCCATTTGATCGGCTCGATAGCTACCTCACTCCGGTCGAGTCGTTCTACATCCGCAGTCATTTCCACGCTCCAACGATTCAACCCGACTCATATCGATTGACGATGGACGGGGCTGTAAAGAATCCGTTTGCGATCACCCTTAAAGAGTTGAAGAGCTTACCCGGGAAGACGATTGTCGCCACACTGGAGTGTGCTGGAAACAGTCGGGTTTTCCTTGTTCCTCAAAGACCCGGCGCTCAGTGGGAGTTAGGTGCCGTCGGAAATGCGGAATGGACCGGGGTTCCGCTTGCGACGCTTTTGGACCGGGCGGGGCTCAATCGTAATGCCCGTGAAGTTGTACTGGAAGGAGCCGACCGAGGCCTGCCGGCAGAGTTGCCCAGACCTCCGGAAGCGATCAGCTATAGCCGAAGCGTTCCCCTGGATAAAGCTCTTGACGACGTCTTGGTGGCTTATGCGATGAATGGCTCGGACCTTCCGCAGGATCACGGCTTTCCAGTACGGGCAATCGTGCCCGGCCACTACGGCATGGCGTCTGTCAAATGGCTGACTCACGTCCGCGTGCTGGAGGAGCAATTTCAGGGATATTGGCAGACGATTGATTACGGATTTTGGGACGAGGTTGGTGGAATCCCGGTGAGGCGACCTTTGTCGGAAATGCGGATCAAATCCGAAATTGCCCGCCCTAGCACCTTTGAGGTACTTCCAAAAGGGCGGACGTATACGATTTATGGAGCTGCATGGTGCGGGACAGGGGACGTTGTGAGTGTGGAATTGACGACGGACGGAGGACGATCATGGGCAAATGCGAAGTTCCTTGATCCGATACGGCCGCATGGCTGGCGGCGATGGAACTACGACTGGGAAATACCGGACCGTCCCGGACGTTTTACATTGAAGAGCCGCGCAAAAAACACAGTGGGAGAATCACAGCCCGACGAATTCAACGAACGATACTTTAGCTACGTAGTCAACCACACTCTGCCGATCGAGGTGGTCGTACAGTAACGGCGGGAAAGTGCCTGACTTACCAGAGAACGACCCACGCATCTACTTCGCGGCTGAGAGAACACTACTGGCCTGGATCCGAACCGGGCTCGCGATGATGGGGTTCGGGTTTGTCGTCGCACGATTCGGGCTTTTTCTCCGTGAACTGAGGGCTTCCCAGGAAGCTGTATACGTTCGATCAACGCACGGTTCCCTTTGGTTCGGGACAGCCCTTGTGCTGATGGGTGTTGTCGTAAACCTGGCGGCGGCCCTTCAGCATACGCGTCTTATACACCGGCTAAAGGAGGGCACATGGAGTCCTCAGGTGTCCCGTTCAGGAATCACAGTTGCACTTGCCCTCGCACTCGCCGGTGTTGCAGTCACAATTTATCTTTTATCGATTCGCTGAAACCGAATACTCTAACCCGCTCTGGCGGGCAATTTAGTCGAATCACGGTACTTTCCGGGCAGCAATTCCGAAATGCTTTTCAAGAGTGACGCAACGCCTTGCCCTTTGGACACAAATGCGTCGATGTGGTCTGTGTCGTCTTTCGGCACTTCAACCAGACCGGAGTGCAGGATCACCTTGAGAGCTGGATACGCGCGTTTCAGACGGCCGGCGAGTTCGCAACCGTTCATGAACGGCATGTCATAGTCCAGGATTGCGAGGTCCGGTCGTTGCGCAGCCATCGTCACTGCCGCGAGCCTCGGATCTGAAACAGCCTTTACTGAGAATCCCTGCAGCTTCATCACAGAAGCACATAGCTCAAGTTGACGAGGCTCGTCATCCACTAACAAAACGTGGGGTGGTTGGCTGCAAAGAAGTTCGAATTCACCGCTTGCACTCATATCGGGGCTCCATGGCTATCCTCAGAGCACTTACCT